>NZ_JAUORS010000030.1:0-21263 GCF_030548165.1 Oceanobacter sp. 5_MG-2023
ATCATGCCAATCGAAGACGTATTCTCTATTCAGGGTCGTGGTACGGTTGTTACCGGTCGTGTTGAGCGCGGTATCGTACGTACTGGTGAAGAAGTTGCGATCATCGGTATCAAGGAAACCATCAAAACGACCTGTACTGGCGTTGAGATGTTCCGCAAGATTCTGGACGAAGGCCGTGCTGGTGAGAACGTTGGTGTTCTGCTGCGTGGTACCAAGCGTGACGAAGTTGAGCGTGGACAAGTACTGGCCAAGCCAGGTTCTATCACGCCTCACACTACGTTCCAGTCAGAAGTATACGTGCTGGGCAAAGATGAAGGTGGTCGTCACACGCCATTCTTCAAAGGTTACCGCCCACAGTTTTACTTCCGTACTACGGACGTAACCGGTGCATGTGAACTGCCAGAAGGCGTTGAAATGGTTATGCCAGGTGACAACGTGCAACTGACCGTTACCCTGATTGCGCCAATCGCCATGGACGAAGGTCTGCGTTTTGCGATTCGTGAAGGTGGTCGTACCGTTGGTGCTGGTGTTGTAGCCAAAATCGTCGAGTAAGATCAGACGTTCAAGGTCGACATCATGTCGACCTTGAATAGAAGCCTCCTCTGTCGGGGCTTTTATCCTGCCGAAAAGTATTCCTGTCTCACCACAGCTTTGTGGCATTTTTATTTTTGTCGGTTGACACTTTTTGTACAGCCGCATACAATTCGCGTCCCCTTGAATTGGGGGTGAAAGCGAGCTCTGCACATAATCTTGGAGTTTGGTAATGAACCAACGAATCCGTATCCGTTTAAAGGCTTTCGACCATCGCCTGATCGATACTTCGACTCAGGAAATTGTCGATACCGCCAAACGTACGGGCGCTCAGGTGCGTGGACCTATTCCACTGCCTACCCGTAAAGAGCGTTTTACCGTTCTGGTCTCTCCGCACGTCAACAAAGACGCGCGCGATCAGTACGAAATCCGTACGCACAAGCGCATGCTCGACATTGTTGAGCCAACAGAAAAAACCGTTGATGCGCTGATGAAACTGGATCTGGCTGCCGGAGTGGAAGTTCAGATCAGTCTTGGTTAAGAGATAAAAGGCTTAACCTTACACAGTGCTCTGTGTAACGCCTAATGTCAGGCGGCCATAGTGGGTCCAAGCCCCGTACACGAGAGGTAATTAAAATGGCAATTGGTATTGTCGGTAAAAAAGCGGGCATGACTCGTATCTTTACCGAAGAAGGTCAATCTGTTGCTGTTACTGTCCTGGAAGTAACGCCAAATCGCGTCTCTCAGGTAAAAACCGTCGATACTGACGGCTACAGTGCAATTCAGGTTACTTTTGGCGCTAAGAAAGCGTCACGCGTTTCCAAACCGGCATCCGGTCATTTTGCGAAAGCAAATGTCGAAGCTGGTCGAGGCGCTATTGAGTTCCGTACTGAAGAATCTTTCAGTACCGGTGACGAACTTCTGGTGACCCAGTTTGAAGCGGGTCAGAAAGTTGATATTACTGGTACCACGAAAGGTAAAGGTTTCCAAGGCGGCGTAAAGCGTTGGAACTTCCGTACTCAGGATGCTACCCACGGTAACTCCTTGTCACACCGCGCACCTGGCTCTATCGGCCAGTGTCAGACTCCTGGTCGTGTCTGGAAAGGCAAGAAAATGGCTGGTCATATGGGTTCTGAACAACAGACCACCCAAAGCCTGGAAGTCGTACGCGTTGACGTGGAAAACAACCTGCTGCTGGTTAAAGGCGCGGTTCCTGGTGCTCCAGGTTCTGACGTGATTGTGAAACCAGCTGTTAAGGCGAAGGGGTAAGCGATGGAACTGAAAACTAACGCAGGCAATGCGGTAGCTGTTTCTGACACTACCTTCGGCCGCGAATTTAACGAAGCCCTGGTTCACCAGGTGGTCACTGCTTATATGGCAGGTGGCCGTCAGGGTACCAAAGCACAAAAGACTCGTTCTGAAGTCGCCGGTGGCGGTATCAAGCCTTGGCGTCAAAAAGGAACTGGCCGTGCTCGTGCGGGTACTTCAAGCAGCCCAATCTGGCGTTCTGGTGGTGTTACATTTGCTGCCAAACCACGCGATTTTGATCAAAAGCTGAACAAGAAAATGTACCGCGCAGCCATGCAGGTCATCTTGTCCGAGCTGGTTCGTCAAGACCGTTTGGTGGTTGCAGACTCCTTTGGCGTTGAAAGCCATAAGACCAAAGAGTTTGTTGCCAAACTGAATGATCTGGACCTGAGCAACGTATTGATCATCTCTGAGGATCTTGACGAGAAGCTGTATCTTGCCGCTCGTAACGTTCCGCATGTAGGCGTGACCGAAGCATCAGCGATCGATCCAGTGAGTCTGATTGCATTCGAGAAAGTCCTGGTGACAGTGCAAGCCTTGAAACAACTTGAGGAGGCTTACGCATGATCCGTGAACGCCTTTACAAGGTGCTGATTGCACCTCAGATTTCTGAAAAAGCAACCTGGGTTGCCGAAAAACACGGGCAGTATGTTTTCCGTGTGGCTCCTGATGCTACCAAGCCAGAAATCAAACAAGCCGTTGAAGCCCTGTTTGAAGTAAAAGTTCAGTCAGTACAGGTTGTCAACATTAAAGGCAAAACCAAGCGTACTGCACGCGGTATGGGCAAGCGTAACGATGTGCGTAAAGCATATGTTCGCCTGGTCGCCGGTCAGGACATCGACTTCGCTGACGCGGAATAAGGAGCTCAAGTCATGGCATTGGTGAAAACTAAACCGACTTCAGCTGGCCGTCGCCATCTCGTTAAAGTCGTGAATAAAGAGCTGCACAAGGGTAAACCTTTTGCTCCTCTGCTTGAAAAGAACAGCAAGTCCGGTGGTCGTAACAACAATGGCCGGATTACCACTCGTCACATTGGCGGTGGTCATAAGCATCACTATCGTATCGTTGACTTCAAACGCAACAAAGATGGCATTCCTGCTGTTGTTGAGCGTCTGGAATACGATCCGAACCGCAGCGCGAACATTGCCCTGCTGAAATACGCAGACGGTGAACGTCGCTACATTCTGGCCGCTAAAGGTCTGAGTGCCGGTGATGAAATCGTCTCTGGCGAGCACGCACCTATTAAAGTAGGTTCTGCAATGCCACTGCGTAACGTACCGGTTGGTAGCGTTATTCACAACATCGAGCTGAAGCCTGGTAAAGGTGGTCAGATCGCTCGCTCCGCGGGTACATCTGCACAGCTGGTTGCCCGTGAAGGCACTTACTGCACCTTGCGTCTGCGCTCCGGCGAGATGCGTAAGGTTCTGTCTGACTGTCGCGCCACTCTGGGCGAAGTTGGCAATGCCGAGCACGGTTTGCGTGAACTGGGTAAAGCTGGTGCAACGCGCTGGCGTGGTGTTCGTCCTACCGTTCGCGGTGTGGTAATGAACCCAGTGGACCACCCACATGGTGGTGGTGAAGGTCGTACCTCTGGTGGTCGCCATCCTGTTTCTCCTTGGGGTGTACCAACCAAAGGCTACAAGACTCGTAAGAATAAGCGTACCGACCATCTGATCGTACGCCGTCGTTCTGCGAAATAACTAGAGAGGATTGAACTGTGCCACGTTCATTGAAAAAAGGTCCATTTATTGACCATCACTTGATGAAGAAGGTAGAGGCCGCTCTTGAGAAGAACGACAAGCGTCCGATCAAGACCTGGTCTCGCCGCTCCACTATCTTCCCGGATTTCGTGGGGCTGACCATCGCTGTACATAACGGCAAACAACACGTGCCTGTTTTCGTCACTGAAGACATGGTTGGACATAAACTGGGCGAATTCGCGCTGACTCGGACTTACAAGGGTCACGTAGCGGATAAGAAAGCCAAACGCTAAGAAGGGGTGAAGTATGTCTGAAGTAGCCGCTGTTTTACGTGGTGCTCGCTTGTCCGCTCAAAAAGCGCGCCTGGTCGCAGACCAGATCCGCGGTAAGAAAGTGGATGAAGCTCTGGAAATTCTGACTTTCAGTACCAAAAAGGGTGCTGAACTGGTCAAGAAAGTTCTGGAATCTGCCATCGCCAACGCTGAGCACAATGATGGCGCTGACGTAGATGAGCTGAATGTCAGCACGATCTTCGTTGATGAAGGTATGACCATGAAGCGTATTCGCCCTCGAGCGAAAGGCCGCGCGGATCGTATTTTCAAGCGCACTTGTCACATCACTGTGAAAGTTTCAGAAAAATAGGAGTTGGTCAGATGGGTCAGAAAGTTCATCCAACCGGTATCCGTTTGGGCATCGTCAAAGATCATAATTCGATCTGGTATGCCGGTAAGGATAAGTACGCCGACAATCTGCTGACTGACATTGCTGTTCGATCCATGATCGAAAAGCGCCTGGAAAAGGCATCAGTCAGCAAGGTCGTCATTGAGCGTCCTGCACAAAACGCCAAAGTCACCATCCACACTGCCCGCCCAGGTATTGTGATTGGCAAAAAAGGTGAAGACGTTGAGGTTCTGCGTAAGGACCTGAGCGAAGTGATGGGTATTCCGGTACACATCAATATTGAAGAAGTTCGCAAACCTGATCTGGATGCCAAACTGGTTGCCCAGAGCGTTGCTAGCCAGCTGGAACGTCGAGTTATGTTCCGCCGTGCGATGAAACGCGCCGTTCAGAACGCCATGCGTGGTGGTGCTGAAGGTATCAAGATCCAGGTGAGCGGCCGATTGGGTGGAGCTGAGATTGCTCGTGCCGAGTGGTATCGTGAAGGACGTGTGCCTCTGCACACACTGCGTGCCGACATCGACTACGCAACTTACGAAGCACACACTACCTACGGTGTTATTGGCGTTAAAGTCTGGATCTTCAAAGGGGAGATTCTGGGCGGTATCCAAGAGGTACGAGAGCGCGCCAAAAGCCAGGGTAAGAAGAAATCCGGTCGTTCATAAGGGGATTGAGTTATGTTGTTACCAAAACGTACCAAATTCCGCAAAGTCCAGACCGGCCGTAACCGTGGCTTGGCCATTCGTGGCTCCAAGGTCAGCTTTGGCGAATATGCGCTGAAAGCTACCGGCCGTGGTCGTCTGACTTCGCGTCAAATTGAAGCAGCACGTCGTGCGATGACCCGTAAGGTGAAACGTGGCGGCAAGATCTGGATCCGCGTGTTCCCGGACAAGCCTATTACAGAAAAACCTCTCGAGGTTCGTATGGGTAAAGGTAAGGGTAACGTTGAATACTGGGTATGCCAGATTCAGCCAGGTCGTGTTCTTTACGAGATGGAAGGTGTGCCTGAAGAGCTGGCGCGTGAAGCGTTCGCTCTGGCTGCGGCCAAGCTGCCTTTCGATACTGTATTCGTTAAACGGACGGTGCTGTGATGAAAGCAAGTGAACTGAAAGAACAATCAGTGGCTGAGCTGAAATCTCAGCTGTTAGAACTGTTAGGCGAACAATTTAAGTTGCGTATGCAAAAAGCGACCGGCCAGTTGGGCCAGACTCATCTGGTGAGTCAAACCCGCCGCGACATTGCTCGCGTTAAAACTGTGCTGGCAAGCAAGGCAGGTGAATGATCATGACTGAGAACACAACATCCGTTCGTACCCTGAGTGGTCGTGTCGTGAGCAACAAGATGGACAAGTCCATCACTGTCCGGGTTGAGCGTTTTGTAAAGCATCCGATCTATAAAAAGTTCGTGAAACGTTCTACCAAGATTATGGCGCACGACGCCAATAACGAATGCCAGATTGGCGATTCCGTTACAGTACAAGAGTCACGCCCACTGTCTAAAAACAAGACATGGGCGTTGGTAACTATCGACGAGCGCGCTGCCAAGGTTTAATCGCCAGGTAGAGTCAGTTAAGGAGCGAGAGGCATGATCCAAACTCAAACCATGCTAGACGTTGCCGATAACAGCGGCGCAAAGCGTGTCCAGTGCATCAAAGTACTGGGCGGTTCGCATCGTCGTTATGCCGGCATCGGTGATTTGATTAAAGTGTCCGTTAAGGAAGCAATTCCTCGCGGTAAAGTTAAAAAAGGCCAGGTAATGAACGCTGTTGTAGTGCGTACCCGCAAAGGTATTCGCCGCGCAGACGGTTCAATTATCCGCTTTGACGTCAACTCTGCGGTTCTTCTGAACGCATCCTTGTCGCCAATCGGTACGCGTATCTTTGGCCCGGTGACTCGTGAACTTCGTTCAGAGAAGTTTATGAAGATCATTTCCCTAGCACCTGAAGTGCTCTAAGGGAGGGAATGCAAATGTTGAAAATCCGTAGTAAAGACGAAGTGGTTGTTATCGCAGGTAAAGACAAGGGCAAACGCGGTACCGTTCAAAAGGTACAGCAAGATGGCCGTCTGATCGTTACCGGCGTTAACATGGTGAAAAAACACCAGAAGCCTAACCCGTACCTGCAACAGCCAGGTGGCATCATCGAGCGCGAAGCCGGTATTCAGGCTTCCAACGTGGCCATCTGGAACCCTAAAACTGAAAAAGCCGATCGTGTTGGCTTCAAGGTTGACGGTGAGAAAAAGGTACGTATCTTCAAATCCTCAGGCGATGTAATCGACGCCTAATTGGAGCTGGATACTGCTATGTCACGTTTAGAAGAACTGTATAAACAAGAAGTAGTAGCCAAGCTGCAAGAAGAGTTTGGTTACAAGAACATTATGGAAGTGCCTAAAATCACCAAAATCACCCTGAACATGGGTGTTGGTGAAGCACTGGGCGACAAGAAACTGATGGACAGCGCAGTTGCAGATATGCAACTGATTGCTGGCCAGAAAGTGGTTGTTACCAAGGCACGTAAATCTGTCGCGGGCTTCAAGGTTCGTGAAGGCTGGCCGATTGGTTGTAAAGTGACCTTGCGTCGCGACCGTATGTGGGAATTTATGGATCGTCTGATCGATATCTCACTGCCTCGTGTACGTGACTTCCGTGGTATTAACGGTAAGTCCTTTGATGGTCGCGGCAACTACAGCATGGGTGTGAAAGAACAGATCATTTTCCCGGAAATTGACTACGATAAAGTAGACAAGATTCGCGGTATGGATGTGACCATCACCACCACAGCCAAAACCAACGAAGAAGGCCGTGCTTTGCTTAAAGCGCTGCAGTTCCCGTTCCGTAACTGAGGAGTTAATCATGGCTAAAATCAGCATGAAGCAGCGTGAGTTAAAGCGTGAAAAGCTGGTAGAGAAATATTCTGCCAAGCGTGCTGAACTCAAGGCAATCATTAGTAACCAGGATTCTTCTGACGAAGAACGCTGGAATGCACAACAGGCACTGCAAAAACTGCCTCGCGATTCATCAGCGAGCCGTCAGCAGCGTCGTTGTCAAATAACGGGCCGTCCGCACGGTGTTTACCGCAAATTCAAACTCTCACGTATCAAACTGCGTGAAGAGGGAATGAAAGGTAACGTGCCAGGTCTGAAAAAGGCGAGTTGGTAAGCACACCCTTTATGCAAGGCCGGAGCAATAAGCTCCCGGCTTTGCCTGAAGGCCGCTGCACAACAGAGGTAATATAAATGAGTATGCAAGATACGTTGGCGGACATGTTCACCCGCATTCGTAATGCCCAGCAAGCTGGTCATACGAATGTGAGCATGCCGTCTTCAAAAATGAAGGCGTCTGTTGCCCAGGTTCTGGAAGCAGAAGGCTATATCAGTGGTTTTTCAGTAGAAGAGTCAACCAAACCGGTTATGACTATCGATCTGAAATACTACGAAGGCAAGCCAGTTATTGAACGCATCCAGCGTGTATCACGCCCTGGTCTGCGTCAGTACAAGGGCTCCGCACAACTGCCGAAAGTTGAGGCAGGTTTGGGCGTAGCCATTGTATCCACCTCGAAAGGCGTCATGACTGACCGCGCCGCCCGTGCTGCGGGTGTCGGTGGTGAAGTTATCGCCACTGTATTTTAAGGGGATACCATGTCACGCGTCGCTAAGGCTCCTGTACAGATCCCGACTGGTGTTGAAATTACACTGGCCGCTGACAAGATCTCTGTTAAGGGCAAACAAGGTTCCTTGGAACTGGCTATCCACACTGCTGTGGATATTCAGCAAGAAGAGAATGAACTGAAGTTCGCTCCGAAAAAGAATGACAAGCAATCCAATGCTCTGGCGGGAACGTTCCGCGCTCTGGTAAACAATATGGTTACCGGTGTAAGTGTTGGCTTTGAAAAGAAACTGGTTTTGCAAGGTGTTGGTTATCGTGCCAAGTCTTCTGGCAAAACTCTGAACCTGTCCCTGGGCTTCTCCCACCCGGTTGATTATGAACTGCCTGAAGGCGTGACTTGTGAAACACCAAGCCAGACGGAAGTTGTAATCAAAGGTGTCGACAAACAAGTTGTCGGACAGATCGCCGCTGAAATTCGCGGTTACCGTCCTCCTGAACCTTATAAAGGTAAAGGTGTTCGTTACGCTGACGAGATTGTTCGTCGTAAAGAAGCCAAGAAAAAGTAAGGTCTAGGCCATGAATGAGAAGAAAAAAGCTCGTCTGCGCCGTGCCCAGAAAACCCGGATAAATATCCGTGAAAAAAGCGCGGTTCGCCTGTGTGTACACCGTACACCTCGACACATTTATGCTCAGATCATCGCTGCCAATGGCGCTAGCGTCCTTGCAACGGCTTCTACAGTAGAAGCAGATCTGCGTAACGATTTAACTGGTAACGTCAGTGCTGCCACGAAAGTGGGTCAGTTGATTGCTGAGCGTGCAAAAGCCGCCGGTATTACCAAGGTCGCTTTCGATCGTTCCGGTTTTAGATACCATGGTCGCATCAAGGCTCTGGCTGACGCGGCTCGTGAAAACGGCCTCGAATTCTAAGGGTAAAGATCATGGCAAATAACGAACGTAATAACGATCGCAACAACGATCGCTCAGAAAGTGAATTCCAGGAAAAACTGGTTCAGGTTAACCGTGTAGCCAAAGTAGTAAAAGGTGGTCGTATTTTCGCCTTTACTGCTCTGACAGTGGTTGGCGATGGTAATGGTCGTGTTGGCTTCGGTCGCGGTAAGTCCCGTGAAGTTCCAATGGCAATTCAAAAAGCCATGGAACAAGCCAAGCGCAACATGATCACAGTGCAGCTGGATGGCAGCACACTTCAGTACCCAATCAAAGCCCGTCACTCCGGTGCACAGGTTTATATGCAGCCAGCATCTGAAGGTACCGGTATTATTGCCGGTGGTGCGATGCGTGCAGTACTGGAGATGGTTGGCGTCAAGAACGTACTGGCCAAGTGCTACGGTTCTACCAATCCGAATAACGTGGTTCGTGCAACCTTTAATGGTCTTGCGCAAATGAAGTCACCTGAAGAGGTGGCTGCAAAACGCGGCAAGACTGTTGAAGAAATTCTGGGGTAATTCGATATGGAAAAGAAAACTGTAAAGGTTACCCAGACTCGCAGCACTATTGGCAAATTGCCAAAGCACCGCGAAACCATGAAAGGTCTGGGCCTGCGTCGCATTGGTCATACTGTTGAACTGGAAGATACACCATCCATTCGCGGCATGATCAACCAAGTTCAATACATGGTTAAGGTTGAAGGGGAGTAATATGCGCCTCAATGAATTGAGTCCAGCTCCTGGTTCCAAGCCGACGCGCAAGCGCGTTGGCCGTGGTATCGGTTCTGGTTTGGGCAAAACCGGTGGTCGTGGTCACAAGGGCATGAAGTCTCGCTCAGGTGGCAGCGTTGCACCCGGTTTCGAAGGTGGTCAGATGCCGATCCACCGTCGTTTGCCAAAGTTTGGTTTTGCTTCACGCAAAGCCCAGTACGTTGCCGAGATTCGTCTCAACGAACTGACTTTGGTTGAAGGCGATGTTGTCGATCTGGCAGCACTGAAAGCAGCAGACGTGATAGGCGACAAGTTCAAAGAAGGTCGCGTTATCCTGTCTGGCGAAATCAGCAAGGCTGTGACTGTTAAAGGTCTGAAAGTCACTAAAGGCGCTCGCGCTGCCATTGAAGCAGCAGGCGGTAAGGTCGAAGACTAATGGCTACTCAAGGCTCACAACCACAAGGAATGAACAAGGGTCTGGGAGAATTATTCTCTCGGATCCGGTTTGTACTCTTGGCAATTGTTGTATATCGGATTGGTACCCATATTCCGGTACCAGGGATTAACCCGGACGCGTTAGCTCGGTTGTTTGAACAGAATCAGGGCACCATCCTGGAAATGTTCAACATGTTTTCCGGCGGCGCCCTGGAGCGTATGAGTATTCTTGCGCTCGGTATCATGCCGTACATTTCCGCGTCCATTATCATGCAATTGCTGACGGCGGTGAGCCCTCAGCTTGAGCAGCTCAAGAAGGAAGGTGAATCGGGACGTCGCAAGATTACCCAATACACCCGCTACGGCACTGTCTTGCTGGCCACCGTCCAATCGTTCGGTGTGTCAGCAGGGCTGGCGGGGCAGGGTGTCACCTTCTCTTCTGGTATCGATTTTTATATCGCAGCAGTACCTTCCTTCGTGGCAGGTGCCGTCTTTATGATGTGGCTGGGCGAACAGGTAACGGAACGTGGTATTGGTAATGGTATTTCCATTCTGATTTTTGCCGGTATCGTTGCTGGATTGCCAAGTGCGGTTGGTCAGGCGTTTGAATCTGCTCGTCAGGGCGATTTGAATATCCTGTTGTTGTTGGTTATCGCTGCTTTGTCAGTCGCGGTTATCGCGTTTGTTGTCTTCGTTGAACGGGGACAGCGCCGCATCACCATCAACTATGCCAAGCGCCAGATGGGCAACCGTCAAATGATGGGTGCTCAAAGCAGCCATCTGCCACTCAAGCTGAATATGGCGGGTGTTATTCCTGCGATTTTCGCTTCAAGCCTGCTGTTGTTCCCGGCATCCCTGGGGCAATGGTTTGGTCAAGGCGAAGGTATGGAATGGCTACAGGACATTAGCCTGGCCCTGGCTCCTAGCCAGCCGCTGTATATCGTATTGTTTGCTGCCGGTATTATTTTCTTCTGTTACTTCTATACGGCGTTGATGTTTAACCCGAAAGATGTGGCCGAGAACCTGAAAAAGTCCGGTGCTTTCATTCCAGGGATTCGTCCCGGAATTCAAACTGCCAAGTATATTGATACCGTGCTGGGTCGTCTGACTCTGTTTGGTTCCCTCTATATTGCGTCCGTCTGTCTGTTGCCCCAGTTTCTGGTGGTAGCAGCCGATGTACCTTTCTACTTTGGCGGTACATCACTGCTGATCGTAGTGGTGGTGGTTATGGATTTCATGGCGCAGGTGCAATCTCATCTGATGTCGCATCAGTATGAATCCCTGATGAAGAAAGCGAACTTGAAAAATATGGGCTCAGCTAATCGCTGAGACCATTTTAGGAGACTGTCATGAAAGTACGTGCGTCTGTTAAAAAAATGTGCCGTGAATGTAAAATCATTCGTCGAAACGGCAGTGTGCGCGTGATCTGTTCAGATCCCAAGCACAAACAACGTCAGGGTTAATTCTCCTGGCATGGCGGGTGTGGTTAACAAGTAGCTTGCATTTACGGCAAGCTACTTGTAGTATCTCGCGCCCTTTCATCAAGTAAGTGTAACGGAGTTAGACATGGCCCGTATTGCCGGTGTCAATATTCCTGACAACAAGCATGCAGTGATTTCTCTGACCTATGTTTTTGGCATTGGTAAGACCACTGCCCAGCAAATCTGTGCCGCATCAGGCATTGCTGAGAGCACCAAAATTGGTTCTCTGAGCGAAGACCAGCTGGACATTATCCGTAATGAAGTTGCTAAGTTTTCGGTCGAAGGCGATCTGCGTCGTGAAGTACAAATGAACATCAAGCGATTGATGGACATGGGTTGCTTCCGCGGTATTCGTCACCGTCGTAGCCTGCCTCTTCGCGGTCAGCGTACTAAAACGAATGCTCGTACCCGTAAGGGTCCGCGCAAGCCAATCCGTAAGTAATCACTGATTACCGGATTGGACTTTTAGTGTAGCTGCATTCACTTGTTGCAGTGTTGATATTAAAAGCAGGATTGTAAAAATGGCTAAGCCACAAAGATCAACCAAGAAAAAGGTTAAAAAGCAGGTAGTGGATGGCATTGCCCATATCCACGCCTCTTTTAACAACACCATTGTGACCATCACCGACCGTCAGGGCAACGCATTGTCCTGGGCAACGGCCGGGGGCTCTGGTTTCCGTGGTTCTCGTAAGAGCACTCCTTTTGCCGCTCAGGTGGCAGCAGAACGTGCTGGTGAAGCTGCCAAAGAGTATGGCCTGAAGAATCTGGACGTTGAAGTTAAAGGTCCAGGTCCAGGCCGTGAATCTGCCGTTCGCGCGCTGAATGCATGTGGATACAAAATATCCAACATCACAGACGTGACGCCGATTCCTCATAACGGCTGTCGTCCACCTAAGAAGCGTCGCGTATAAGGAGGCAGAATTATGGCACGTTATATTGGTCCAAAGTGTAAGCTGTCTCGTCGTGAAGGAACTGACCTGTTCCTGAAAAGCGGCATTCGCGCACTCGATACAAAATGTAAGCTTGAAACCAAGCCAGGTGTTCATGGCGCAGGTCGTGGTCGTCTGTCTGACTATGGTTTGCAGCTGCGTGAAAAGCAAAAAGTTCGTCGTTTGTACGGCATTCTTGAAAAGCAATTCCGTAGCTACTACAAAGAAGCAGCGCGCCGTAAAGGTGCGACTGGTGAAAACCTGCTGCAATTGCTGGAATCCCGTCTGGATAACGTTGTTTATCGCATGGGTTTTGGTTCTACTCGCGCAGAATCGCGTCAGCTGGTTTCTCACAAAGCAGTCACCGTTAACGGACGTACTGTTAATATTCCGTCTTACCAGGTGCAAACTGGCGATGTTATTGCTATTCGTGAGAAATCACGCAAGCAAGATCGTATCAAGACTGCTCTGGAATTAGCTGGTCAACGTAGCGATTGCGCGTGGATCTCTGTTGATTCTGGCAAGATGGAAGGTACTTTTACCAATGTTCCGGAACGCGCTGATCTCCCTGCGGAAATCAACGAAAACCTGATCGTGGAACTTTACTCTAAATAATAGAGGAGCTTAAGGGCAGCTATGCAGCGTGCAGTTAATGAATTTTTGACACCTCGTAACATCCAGGTAGACGAAGTTAGCGGTACCCATGCCAAGGTCACTCTTGAGCCTCTGGAACGCGGATTTGGTCACACTCTGGGCGCAGCCCTGCGTCGTATCTTGCTGTCATCAATGCCGGGTGCGGCCATTGTCGAGTGTGAAATCGACGGCGTATTGCACGAGTACAGCGCAATTGAAGGTGTTCAACAGGATGTTATTGAAATCCTGCTGAACCTGAAAGGCGTTGCAGTCAAATTGCATGAGCGTGACGAAGCGAACCTGACCCTGGCCAAAACCGGCCCGGCTACGGTTACAGCTGCCGATATTCAACTGGATCATGGTGTTGACATTGTCAACCCGGACCACGTCATTGCCCATTTGGGTGAAGGTGCCGAGCTGAAGATGACGATCAAAGTCGCTTCAGGTCGCGGTTATGAAACCGTCGAATCTCGTTACCAGAATGATGAGGAAACCAAGGCAATTGGTAAACTTCAGCTGGATGCCACTTACAGCCCGGTCAAGCGGGTTTCATACAGCGTCGATAGCGCTCGTGTGGAACAACGTACTGACCTGGACAAGTTGGTTATCGATCTGGAAACCAATGGCACCATTGATCCGGAAGAAGCGATCCGTCGTTCCGCGACCATCTTGCAGCAACAGCTGGCTATCTTTGTCAATCTTGAGAATGATGAAGTTGTTGAACAGGTACGTGAAGAGGAAGAAATTGATCCGATTCTGCTGCGTCCTGTCGACGATTTGGAGTTGACCGTCCGCTCCGCCAACTGTTTGAAAGCAGAAAATATTTACTACATCGGCGATCTGATCCAGCGTACAGAAGTTGAGCTGTTGAAGACTCCTAACCTGGGTAAAAAGTCTCTGACTGAAATCAAAGACGTTCTCGCTTCCCGTGGCTTGTCGTTGGGTATGCACCTGGAGAACTGGCCACCTGCCAGCCTCCGTAACGACGACAAAGTGCTTGCGTAAGCTGAGCGTTCAGTTAGTAAGGAATTAAACCATGCGTCATCGTAAAAGTGGTCGTCACTTCAATCGTACCAGCGCACACCGCCAAGCCATGTTGAAAAACATGGCGGTGAGCCTGTTCGAACATGAAGTCATTAAAACGACTCTGCCAAAAGCGAAAGAACTGCGCCGCGTTGCTGAGCCACTGATCACTCTGGCTAAAGAAGATTCAGTTGCAAATCGTCGTCTGGCGTTCTCTCGTACCCGCAGCAAAGAAGCTGTTGGTAAACTGTTCAATGAACTCGGTCCTCGTTACCAAGCTCGTCCAGGCGGTTATATCCGTATTTTGAAATGCGGTTTCCGTTCTGGTGATGCTGCGCCTATGGCGTATGTAGAGCTGGTCGATCGTCCAGTTGTTGAAGCAGAAGAGATTGAAGAAGTAAAGGATGATGCAGCTGAGTAATATCGGCTGTTCTTCCTGAAAACCCGCTTTCGAGCGGGTTTTTTTTTGCCTGCTGTTTGTACAAGGCAGTGGCCACTTGCTGAAGCCAGACATCCTTTTCTGGCGCAGCTAGCGCTGGCTCAGACTGGGTCAGCGCAGTGAGTTAGCGCAGACTGGATCAGGCAGCAGCATGCGGTTTTAACAGCGATTCAAGACGATTTCCGGCAGCGCCGTGAGTCAGAATCTGGATTGCTTTTTCGGCGATTACCGAACCGGCTTCCGTTGCCGGTAATCCTTTCTGATAAATATTGGAAATCACACTGTATTCCCACTCAATATCCGGATTACCACTGAAAGCCGCGGCTTGTGGACGCTGGTCATCAGCCACCCGATAAGCCAGATAAGCCGACAGGCTTCTGGATGCCATGGCATCGCCTCCAGGGCGTTCCCCGATCAGGTTGATCACCAGTTGCGACTGCAGTGAGCGGCCAATATCTTCAGCCAACTTGACGCGGCCGTATTGGCATACGATGGTTTGGCCACAGTGATACCCCCGGCTTTGCAAGCCGTCCTGCAACACCGGTAGCAGCTGTTCGATATTGTGGTGTACGGCTTCGGCGCTGAGTCCATCGGTAACCAGAATCTGGACATCGGTAAATTCCGGCGACAGGCTCAGGCGGCAATGGGTATCGAGATAAGAGCCGGTTTCCGGGTTGGACAAATGCATTTCCCGGGAGTCGGCCCGAGTAATCAGTTGCCGAAACCCCAGCGTATCCGTCAGTTGTTTGACGTTGAGGTCGGCATAGATCGCTTCCCGAGCCACCGCCTGGTTACTTCTCAGCGTACGCGCCACCTGATTGCTTGGTCGTGGCCCGGCATTATCAAAGCCATAAGCTGCCGGAACCGATTCCAGCAAACGTTGGTAGTCACTTTCTGATGCACAGAACTGTTCTGGTTTACCCCAGTTGGGGCCACGTTCCAATCCACCGTCTTCATCGCGGACAAAAATACCTTTATCCATCGCCCAGCTGAGATACTCCGGTGCAGGCTCGAGTTCATGAATCTCGCGCAGGGTCTGATCGTCATGGCCACTGGTATCAAAGTAGGCGAGCATACGATCGTTGCCCAAATAGACGTCCATAAAAAAGTTGGCACCGGCGGCAGCCAGCAACTCGGTTGCCATTTGCTGACCTTCGGCAGTCACCTGGGAGTGCAGGGTAAAGCAGGGGGCCATGCCCATCGGCAAGCCCATCAGCTTGCCCATCAGGTGATCCTGCAAGCAGCTGTAGGTCATCTCAAAGTTATCGAGGTGGGTTTCCGGGCCAATAAAGCCAGTGACATTGTTCACCATAAAAGGACGGTAACGACGGGCCAGGCCATAACACAAGGCTTCACAGGTGGCCATATCGAGACCATTGTGCTTGTTGTAAGTCAGCTCACTGCCCTGGCCGGTTTCGAAGTACATAACATTCTCGGCCCCGGTGTCACGCAGCGGCCCGTGGGTTTGCATCAAGGCACAAGCCTGATCCAGCAGCTCGACAGTGACGTCAAATTCATCGGTCAGTGTTCGCTCAGTACCTGCCAGACTCTGGAAGATGATCTCTACCGGTGCGCCTTCTTGCAGGCAGGCCATTTGGGTCTTGATATGAGACAACACACAAATTTGTGTTGGCGCTCCGGTTTCGCGACGCAATTTGTCGAGGTGGTGTAAAACGGCGCTGATATTATCAACAGTATCAATCGCCGGATTCAGGCCAAGCAAAGCGTCTCCGGCACCCATGGAAAGCCCGGCGTAGGTCAGCAAGCTGATCCCGGCGAGGTTGTCGGTCGGGTGATTCGGCTGCAGGCGTGAAGACAAGGTACCAGCCAAACCAACACGGGTACGAGCCTGGGCCGAAGCGCCGTGCTTCAAGCGCTTGGCCAGAAGGATCAGTTCATGGACATCGAGCAGTTTGGTGACAGCCGCGACCATTACGCCAGTCAGGGCGGTGCCCAGTTCCCGGATACGCGGCCCCTTGCTGGCCAGCATCAAATCCTTCAGCTGCCCCAACGTCATATGGCGCAAGGTGGCGAAGATAGCCATATCGATGTCGTAGTTGATCCGCATCACGCTGTCGATGCGGCCTTCGGCATCGGTCAGCGGTGTATCGTAAAGATGCTGCAATGTCTGTTGAGACAACAGGGTGCGGGCCGCTTCGCGCTCAATTTCATCCGCGGCGGCCAGTCCGGCAATACGATCTCCGGCCTTGCTGACGTCAGCGGCTCCGAGCAGATGCGCCAGATTGCGAAAGCGATAGCGCTTTTGCATCAACAAAATATCGTAGGTTTGGGGCTCTGCCACCGCAGGGACATGAATATGTTGGGTCGGGGTTGGACAAAAAACAGACATGATCAGCTAGCCTCCTGACTCATACCGAAAAAGGATATTGGTATGACTTGTTTCAGTGGTCGACCGACATGAATAAACTGTGCCTGTCGGTCGGGAATTTCATCAATCACCAGCAGTGGTTCCGGGCGCTGGCCCCAGTTGCTCAGGTAATTTCCCAGGGTCTTGCCGATGTTGTTTTCCAGCAACAGTACCAATGGGGTTTGTGTTAGTAAGCAGGTGCTATCCCTGGCGTGGTTCAGCCGCTGGGCAAACCGTTTGATCAGCGGCAAATCCGTTTCACTCGAGAGACAACGAACCCGGATGGCGGCACCGCGTTGGCAGCCTTGAGCCAGTCGTATGACCTGATTGATCGTCTCCTGACTGGCATCCAGTGACAGATGGGATAACAGCGGCAAATCGGTGAGAGGGAGTTGCGCCGCGTTACTGATATAAAGACTGGTGCCGGAAATATCCGAGCTGTGCAAGGTCAGCCCCAATACCGTTGCCCGACCGGCGCTGTCCGGGCGGACTGACAAAGAGCGTGAAAGAATCGGGGAAGCAACTATTGCCCGGGCCAGATCAATCCCCAAATCCCCATAAGCGGTAGTGGCTGGCCAGCTGCCGTGATCGAGAAAGTGATAAATCAATTCCCCAACACCGCCGGAAAACGTCACCAGCGGGCTGGCATGATGCTGTGGCCCGTCTGGATTCAGCAATGCCAGCTGGCGGAAACCATCATCAATGGTGGCTTCGTTGCCGAGCACAATCTGCTCAAGGCTCTGCACCATCCACTGCACAATACGCTGGCACAGATGAGTCTCGAACACTGCTGGTATCTCGCGGACACCCAACTGCCGCAATAACTCACGGCCGTAAGGGGAAAGACCGGTTAACCGATAGCTGCCAGGCTCAAAGCGGAAATGGCGAGCGCCAATGTAATAACAACCGCAGCATTGAACGTCGCCCGACAGGCCCAAAGCCGGATTGGTGGTGCCACCGCCAATATCAAGATTCAGCACTGGCTGGTTATGGTGATAACGGCTCAGTAACTGGCAGCTGCCCATAAACGCCATCCAGGATTCCAGACCGGGGTCATCGGCAGTTGCAATCAAGGCGTCACCAATCCGTTCACCAATCAGCTGACTGAGCACCCGGGCATTGTCACTGCGGGCTGCCAGCCCTGTGATCAGTGCGGCTCCCGTGTGCGCCGGATACTGTTCCAGCTGAGCCTGCTGCATCCAGTGTGATAATTGCTGTAGCAGGGCATCGGTATCGATTTGCTGGTTCTTGAACGGCGTAAAGCAGGCTGGCGAGCGATAGATCAGGACAGGGTTGGTATAGGTCATCCGGCCGTTGACGCTGTGTTTTCCAAGGCTGACTTCCGCCACCATCATACTGGATGTGGTGGAGCCGAAATCGAGCCCAAGCAGGCGAACAGCGTCCGGTCGGGTAGGCGTCATAAATGTCCTGATTGCTGTGATATCTGGATCTTCTTGAAATAAAAATTCCCCAAAGGAATATTCAATTCTCACGCCAAGTTGACGAAAAATGACGTTGGAGCCGCAAAAAGGTCGTAGAGGATACAAAACATCTCAGCCAGTGTGGCAGACATGGGAGAACGGCTTGAATATCAAAGGCTTGGGTCAGGCTGGCGGTTGGATTCTGCCATCGGCGAGAGGTCAATCTGAGCAGCGCATCAGGGCTGGCAAGGCAAGATACTGCCCGGTAGTGCCAGAAAGTCGTGCCCTGTGCCATAACAAATGGCACAGGGCAGAGCGGGTTGCTCTTTTACAGGGCGCGTAATAACCCGAATGACCCCGGACAGAATGCACGCACCGGGTATCAGTGTATCGGAGCCGTTTAGGAATAACGTTCGTTCAGATACTGGAAAACGGCGCGTACGCCCATGGCCTCACCACCGACCGGGCGACCGGGCAGTTTGCGCAGATTCCAGGCCATAATGTCAAAATGCACCCAGGGAGTGTTCTCAACAAACGCTTGCAGATACAGCGCGGCAGTAATCGCGCCGCCATAAGGGCTGGAAGCGCCGTTCACCAGATCAGCAATCTCACTTTTCATAAATTCAAAATAAGTTTTGTGTAACGGCAGTTGCCATACCGGCTCTGCTGCGGCTTCCCCGGCATCGGACAAGGCTCGCGCCACCGAACGGTCGTTACAGAAAAACCCTGGCAGCTCAGTGCCCAGCGCAACCCGACAGGCTCCCGTCAGAGTGGCGAAGTCGATCATCAGCTCAGGGTGTTCTGACTCGGCTTCCGCCAGGGCATCACACAAGACCAGACGACCTTCGGCATCGGTATTATCGATTTCGACCGTCAGGCCTTTACGAGTCGGCAGAATATCGCCGGGGCGGAACGCATTGCCACTGACGGCATTCTCGACCGCAGGAATCAGCACACGCAAATGGATATCGAGACCTGATGACATAATCATCCGGGCCAGCCCCAATACATGAGCGGCACCCCCCATGTCTTTTTTCATCTGCCGCATATAGTTACCCGGCTTGAGGTTCAGGCCACCGCTGTCAAAACAGACGCCTTTGCCAACCAGAGTAACGGCAGGGGAATCAGGATTACCCCAACGCACATCGAGCAACCGGGGTGAGTGCACACTGGCGCGGCCAACGGCATGAATCATGGGGTAGTTCTGTGTTAACAGGTCGTCGCCAACAATTTCCTCAAACCGGCCACCAAACTCTTCTGCCAAAGACCGGGTAACCTCCGACAGCTGTGCCGGCATCATATCCTGAGCCGGAGTATTCACCAGATCTCGCACCAGATTGATAGCGTCGATCTGTTGGTTGGCCTTATCGACCAGACCGGCATCGTCGAGCAGCAGCCGGGCTTGGGGCTTGCTGTTCTCCTTGTAGCGAGTAAAGCGGTAAGCGCCCACTCCCCAGCCAAAAGCGATATTCAGCAAGCGTTCTGCGCTGGCATCTTCCGTCAGTACGTAATCCGTTGCTGGCAAACTGGCAGACAACTCGCCACAGGCAAAAGGGTCATCCAGAGATTCACACACATACAGCGCCAGACAACCGCCCTGGGGTTGCGGGATCAAAGCGGTGCCCGTTCCTGAATAATGGCTGGCTTCAAGCCAGTCTTTGGCCGCAGGTTGCTGCTGCAACCAGGGTTTGAATTCGGATTTGGCCAGCAAGGTCAGTGGCGTGGTGGCGTGCCCAGAGGCAAGGGAGGAGAGAGAAGCAACAATCGACATGGCAACAACCTGTAGAAACAAGAGTAGAAACAGTAAACCTGCTCACCAGATTAACCAGTATCGAACGGGAATTCGAGGGCTGCGATGTTGGTTGGAGCATTGTGGTAGTCATTTTGGATATGGCGAGGAAATGCCTTTCGAAAATACTTTTTTACAGCCTCGTCAGCAGCCTTTGGATAAGCCATCTGCGCCTTTCTTTTAATGATTGATGCAGACCGGTTATACAACTGTCGTGCTGCGCTCCCCGGTACCCTCGGTCGAACGCCCGAACGTTGGGATCAATCGGCGGTCGATGTTGGAAATACTGCTCGCCACAGAAGTGCTGCCAGTAGGGGGTTTCTACCCAGCGGGCAATGCAGTGTTCATCCGATAGCGCGCAGATATGTTTCAGAAGTGTCAGGCCAATGATTAATCGGGACGATGATCCAGGGCGTCCGTTGTTTGAGCAGTAAGAACTCTGGCAGTGACGCTCAAGTTTCGACAAGTCGATACGTTGACTGAGCTGAACGAGTTCATGCCTGGGGTCGATCAGGTCAAGCAGCTCCGGGCGCAACAGGCGTGTAAGGCTGTTGAATGCTGGCGTCGAAGGTTTTGCAGGGACGACGAATTAAATGTCGTTTATTGAGCTAATAAGCGGCATTTTCACAACCAACTTGATGTGAATCAATTGATCAATACCATTCAGTCATAATATCTTAGGTCTGCAAGGAATTATCTGACAGGAATTGAAGCGCAAGGAATGCACATAACCACTACTCATACAATAATTAACAAATCACAGAAAAATATCTTATGGAATGGACTATTACTTCAGGCAAAACTCTGTCTGATGTATATCCTGTGTTGTGTTAGTATCAATTCGACCTATTGTTTTATAAATAATAATAGGTACTCACCCTTTTCTGCAAAAAAGTCACTTCAGCTTAAGATTGTCGAATTATTTTTAATGTCATTTAAAGTAGCCACCCATTCCCACAAGCAAAAACGTATCAAAATCATAAGTTTTACCAACAAATCCAGCGCACTAGTGTTTACAAAATTTAATACATAAAAGGCAAGCTGAACCAAAAATAATATTCAACATTGAAATAGCTTGTCCAACAAGGGATGACGAATTCGGAATAAAATTAATTATAAGATTATAAACTCAACAAAGGAAGGTGATGCATGAAAAAAAACATAATATTCTACTTGGCAATATTGCTACTAATTGTTCTGGTCAACAAAACCGGACACATTAATTGGCTAATTTCTCATGCTCCGCCGGTGACAAGTCACCGTTCGAGGA
>NZ_JAUORS010000031.1:0-20001 GCF_030548165.1 Oceanobacter sp. 5_MG-2023
GTGGTCGTACCGTTGGTGCTGGTGTTGTAGCCAAAATCGTCGAGTAAGATCAGACGTTCAAGGTCGACATCATGTCGGCCTTGAATAGAAGCCCCGCTCAGTCGGGGCTTTTTTGTGCCTGTCATTTTGTGTCTGTCATAAAGGTACTGTAGAAATATGGCAGCTATCCGGGGGGGCGGTGCGGCTGCCAAGTGTCCGCTCTGGACTTGTAATAAGGACGGTTGACTGAAACCTCCTGGTTGGTTTTCAGGCTGTTTCGTATAGTGCCCGCTCTGATATGTTGGCCTCTCTGTGAGAGGTTGGTGAGAGATTGGGCTTTGATAGGGCAGGAATAATATGAAATTGATCGGCGCGGTTTGCTTGCTGGCTGCTTGCCCTCTGGCAATGGCGGAAGCCGATGACGACAGCTACTCCCTTTTGTCGTTGCTGTTTAATAATTCTGAGTTTGAGCAACGGCATGTTAATCATCTGCAAAAAATCTGGCGCAGCCAGATCGAAAATGATGCCCTGACCGGTGAGAACATTACTGATCAGTATTACACCAATGCCCTGAATGTGCGTGCCTATGCCAATCTGGACGGTGGTTTTCTGCTGGATGGTGGGCGTCTGTATGGTTTTCGCTGTGGTCCGGATGGTAATAATGGCGATTGTGATAGCAGTGCAAGGTCAAATGTCAGCAATCGGGATCTCAAGCTGGTCAGCTATGGCTACAGTCTGAGCCACAAGATGTATACCCCGTATCAGCATGCTGGTGAGGGTGAGGTGGTGCCGGCTGGATTCCAGTACAAGGCCAATGCGGAATATTATGATCGCCCGTTTGCCGCCTGGGCCAGTATTGCCAGGAATATCACCATTCGTGGTCTGGATGGTTATACCGAACATGAAATGTCGATTGGTATGGTAGGGCCGGCCGCCGCTGGCCGCTGGACGCAGGAGAATGCCCATCGTTATCCGTTCAAGGGCGCGGACCCGATCGATGGCTGGGAAACCCAGGTCAGCAATCGTCTGGCATTGCAGTACACAGGCAAATTCGCCCGGCATCTATTGCAAGGGGATATGCTGTGGGGACATCTGATGATCAGTCATTTTGCCAAGGCTGAGCTGGGTACCATTATTGGCAGGATTGGTTATGGTGCTGAGCTGGCCATGGTTTGGCCGCAAGCACGTCGCTGTGAGCGCTATGCGGCCAGTAAGATGCTGTTTGTCAGTGCAGTAGCGGAGCAGGGTGTACCGCTGGCTGAACGTTTTGATCTATACGTCCAGAAGTTGCAGCAATACCTGTCAGGAGATAACTATATTCCGGATCGTATTTACCTGCGTATCCAGGCATTACTGGTGTTGTTGGAAGGGGTAGACGGTGAGGATATGGCAGATGTGTATCGTGTGCTGGAGCAGACACAGGTTGAACTGCAGGCACTGAATAGTGAGATGCAGAATCTGGCATTGACCTCTTGTCATCCCGACAGTTTTTATACCGAACTGAGCGGTAATATGACTGGGCACTATGTGGCTTACAATTATCTGATAGATGACGGTATCCATGTGCCTGCGGGGAGCAATATGAGCAGCACCAACCCGGTGATGCAGCAGGGTGGTACGCTCAAGGTGCACCGTAATCCCTGGATTGCATCGGCATCGTTTGGTGTGATGGTTGGTTGGCGCGACAGTTGGGGTTTGGGGGTGCGCTACAATTACCGTACGGAAGAGACGCTGGAGCAGAAGGAACAGCATGCTTGGGCGGAGCTGGTCGTGGAGGGTAAGTCGAATTGGGCAGCCGCGTTTATTCCGGTTTTGTTGATGGCGGCAGCTGTCAATAATCGGGATAACTGGCCAGACTGACTGGCTCGCGATATCAGATAAACAAAAACCCCGTACAGCGTGTGCTGTACGGGGTTTTTTATGTTGCCAGCAGCAGCTTAGCCTTCGGCTTTGCGTGCTTTGGTTTCCGCAATGACTTTCTCTGCAACTTGCTGTGGGCAAGGCATGTAGTGAGAGAATTCCATTGAGAACTGGCCACGACCGGATGTGATGGTACGCAGGTGTCCGATATAACCGAACATCTCAGACAGTGGTACGTCAGCCTTGATGCGAACGCCTGTGCTGCCTGCTTCCTGGTCCTTGATCATGCCGCGACGACGGTTCAGGTCGCCGATCACGTCACCAACGTTGTCATCCGGGGAGAACACGTCAACTTTCATGATTGGTTCAATCAGCTGTGGGCCAGCTTTTGGCATGGACTGACGGAAAGCGCCTTTGGCAGCGATTTCAAACGCGATGGCAGAGGAGTCAACGGCGTGGTAAGAACCGTCATACAGTTCCACTTCAACGTCCAGTACCGGGAAGCCCGCGAGGGTACCTTCGTTCATCATGGCCTTGAAGCCTTTCTCAACGGCTGGCCAGAATTCCTTCGGTACGTTACCGCCGACAACAGCTGATTTGAACTGGAAGCCAGTACCTGGTTCGCCAGGTTTGATACGGTAATCGATCTTACCGTACTGACCGGAACCACCAGACTGTTTCTTGTGGGTATAGGTATCTTCGATTGGCAGGGTAATGGTTTCGCGGTAGGCAACCTGTGGTTGGCCTACAACCAGTTCTACGCCGTAGGTACGCTTGAGGATATCGACTTTAATATCCAGGTGCAGCTCGCCCATGCCTTTCAGGATGGTTTCGCCGGAATCGATATCGGTTTCAACCTGGAAGGTTGGATCTTCAGCCACCATCTTGCCGATGGCGATACCCATTTTGTCGACGCCGCCCTTGTCTTTAGGCTGAACCGCAATGGAAATTACTGGCTCAGGGAAGACCATGGCTTCCAGCGTACATTCATGCTTGGGATCACACAGTGTGTGACCAGTCTGAACGTTTTTCATGCCGACAATCGCGAGAATATCACCGGCCTGGGCGCGGTTGATTTCCTTACGGTCGTCTGCCTGCATTTCTACCATGCGGCCAACACGTTCGGTTTTGCCGGTGAAGCTGTTCAGGATGGTGTCACCCTTGTTCAGCACGCCAGAGTAAACACGGACAAAGGTCAAGGCGCCGAAACGGTCATCCATGATTTTGAATGCCAGGGCACGTAATGGCTCATCGGCAGAAACGATGGCTTTTTCGCCGGTTGGGTTACCTTCTTCGTCGGTCAGATCCTGTGGATCAACTTCAGTAGGGGAAGGCAGGTAGTCAACGACGGCATCCAGAACCAGCTGTACGCCTTTGTTCTTGAATGCAGAACCACAGTAAGTCGGGAAGAACTGCAAGGTGCGTGTACCTTCACGAATGCAGCGCTTGATGTCTTCCATGGATGGCTCAGTGCCTTCTTCCAGGTATTCCATCAGCAAGTCTTCATCGACTTCCAGAGCGGTTTCGATCAGTTCGGTACGGTAAGTTTCAACGTCGTCCTTCATGTCTTCAGGAACGTCGGTCACTGTATAGTTTTCTGGCAGGCCAGTGTCATCCCAGATATAGGCTTTTTCGCTCAGCAGGTCGACAACGCCGACAAACTCGTCTTCACGACCGATTGGCAGCACCATGATCAGTGGGCGAGCGGCCAGGACATTTTTGATCTGATCGGTCACACGGAAGAAGTCTGCACCAAGGCGGTCCAGCTTGTTCACGAAGATGATTCGGGCAACTTCGGATTCGTTAGCGTAGCGCCAGTTGGTTTCAGACTGTGGTTCAACACCGCCTGAACCACAGAAGACGCCGATGCCGCCGTCCAGTACTTTTAATGAGCGATATACTTCAACGGTGAAGTCAACGTGTCCAGGGGTGTCGATCACGTTGAAGCGGTGATCCTTCCAGAAACAGGAAACAGCGGCTGACTGAATGGTAATACCACGTTCTGCCTCCTGTTCCATGAAGTCTGTCGTGGACTCGCCATCGTGCACTTCACCGGTTTTGTGAATAGTACCGGTCAGCTTCAGGATACGTTCGGTCGTTGTGGTCTTACCGGCGTCAACGTGAGCGAAGATGCCGATGTTTCTGTATTTGGATAAGTCAGTCATAGCGCACTCGATAAGCAAAGTGAAAAATCGGCCGCCAATTTACAGGTTTTTCAGTTGTTTTTGATCACCCCAAACAAAGAAATCGCAATAAAAAGACGTTTTGGACGTTATTTTTTGCAAAAGAGGCCTAACTTTGATGGTTTGGGGTTGGGAATACCGTCGGCGTCAATTGGTTGGCGCTTTTTTGGAGGATCTTGATGCTAGTGATTCCTGTTTGAAGGTCTCTGTTGTTGGCTGGCAGAGCTGGATTATTGTCTGAATATTGGTCCGTTACGGCTGGAGTCCGGAACAAGCTTGAAAATAGCACTGGCACATGACCAACCTCCTGTGTATTATCTGTCCTCGTCTGAAACGGACATCTTTTCGTCTCGCGTTCGCGCAGGCGTTCAGTCGATAAGTTGCAATTTTCGAACCATGTTAGGTTGTAATTTGCAAAAAGCGCTGTATAATTCGGCGCCCTTATGTAGTGTATTAGGCCAGTAGTTCAATTGGTAGAGCGTCGGTCTCCAAAACCGAAAGTTGGGGGTTCGAGTCCCTCCTGGCCTGCCAAATCTCCTGATGGTAGCTTCGGCTGCCATTTTTGGCTTCAGGGAATTGTAATGAGTACCGAAAGCAAAACAGCAGGTTCGCCGATGGATGTTGTCAAGTGGTTGTTGGCTGTTGCTTTTCTGGCAGCGGCTGTGGTTGGCAATTATATGTATGCCGATGCGCCTTTTCTGTATCGGATTCTCGCTGTCGTTGCCTTGATGTTGATAGGTGCAGGTGCTGCACTGGCAACAACGCAAGGCAAGGCATTTATGCAACTTCTGAAAGAGGCCAATGTCGAGCGCCGCAAGGTGGTATGGCCAACGCGTCAGGAAACTACCCAGATGACATTGATGATTCTGGTGGTGGTCGTGATCATGGCACTGCTGTTGTGGGGTTTGGATTCGTTTCTCGGTTGGGCAATTTCCGCGCTGATTGGTTGAGGTAGAGTATGGCAATGCGTTGGTATGTGGTTCACGCCTACTCGGGTTATGAGAAGCGTGTGCAAGGGGCTTTGTTGGAACGTATCGAGCGCCTGGGAATGCAGGATCAGTTTGGTGACGTACTGGTTCCTACAGAAGAAGTTGTTGAAGTCCGTGATGGCAAGAAACGCAAAAGCCAGCGTCGCTTTTATCCTGGCTATGTTCTTGTGCAAATGGAAATGAATGATGATACCTGGCATCTGGTGAAACAGACTGACCGGGTAATGGGCTTTATTGGTGGTACGGCGGACAAGCCGGCGCCAATTTCTCCCAAAGAAGCCGATGCTATCCTGCGTCGTGTTGAGGAAGGCGTTGATCGTCCGACTCACAAAACCATCTACGAACCCGGTGAAGTGGTGCGCGTGACCGAAGGTCCGTTCGCAGACTTTAACGGTGTGGTCGAAAGTGTTGATTACGACAAGTCCCGCGTTCAGGTTGCGGTGACTATTTTTGGTCGTTCAACGCCGGTCGAGCTCGAATTTACACAGATCGAGAAATCGGTCTGATTTCAGGCGACCTTCTGCATGACAGAAGGTCAGGGGAGCCCGCTGGGCGATACTACCCATTTGGAGTAATACATGGCTAAGAAAGTAGAAGGCTATATCAAGTTGCAGGTTGCAGCTGGTAAAGCGAACCCAAGTCCACCGGTTGGTCCGGCTTTGGGTCAGAAAGGTTTGAACATCATGGAATTCTGTAAAGCATTCAATGCGCAGACTTCCAATCTGGAGCCAGGTGCACCAGTGCCGGTTATTATCACGGCTTACAGTGACCGTTCTTTTACCTTTGAACTGAAAACACCTCCTGCATCTTTCCTGCTGAAAAAAGCGGCTGGTATCACCAGCGGTTCAGCACGTCCCAATACCCAGAAAGTCGGTACTGTGACACGCGCCCAGCTGGAAGAGATTGCTACGACCAAAATGGCTGACCTGACTGCTGCCGATATGGATGCAGCGGTACGTACAATCGCTGGCTCTGCCCGTGCGATGGGTCTGACTGTAGAGGGAGCTGAATAATGGCCAAGCTGACCAAACGTCAAAAGCTGATTGCTGAAAAAGTAGAAGCCGGTAAGGTTTACTCTTTTGATGAAGCCGTATCCATTCTGTCTTCACTGCCTGCTGCCAAGTTCCGTGAGTCACTCGATGTGGCAGTAAACCTCGGTATTGATGCACGTAAATCCGATCAGAACGTACGTAGCTCCACGGTACTGCCAAACGGTACGGGTAAAACCATGCGTGTTGCTGTTTTCACGCAAGGTGCCAACGCTGAAGCCGCTACGGCTGCCGGTGCTGACGAAGTGGGTATGGACGATCTGGCTGCCAAGATCAAAGGTGGTGATTTGGCCTTTGATGTCGTGATCGCTTCTCCTGATGCGATGCGTGTTGTCGGTCAATTGGGTCAGATTCTGGGTCCACGTGGCCTGATGCCTAACCCGAAGGTTGGTACTGTGACTCCTGACGTTGCCACTGCTGTCAAAAACGCAAAAGCGGGTCAAGTCCGCTACCGCAACGACAAGAACGGTATTATCCATACCGCCATCGGTAAAGTTGATTTTGATGCCAGCGCATTGAAAGAAAACCTGACGGTATTGCTGGCCGATCTGAAAAAGGTCAAGCCAACATCGACCAAAGGCGTCTACATGAAGAAAGTAACCATCAGTACCACTATGGGTCCTGGTCTGGTTATTGACCATGCAGAGCTGGACGTCTAGATAAGAATTCGGGGTGCGTATCACGTATCCCAAACCATCTTTGGGGTTGCCGCTTTGCGGTAGCTGTCAAAGACCGCAGGAGTCGCAGGGCCTTTGGCTGTCGCGACTTAATATTTCCTGCGTAGATAGTGTGTGGCCCCTTTCAGTTTTCTGAATTGTCACACCGAGACTGGCTCAATTGAGCCTAATTTAACTTGTTAGGAGTTAATCGTGGCCTTAGGACTCGAAGATAAGAAGGCGATTGTCGCCGAGGTCCAGGACGCAGCTCAAGGTGCGCTGTCTGCAGTTGTCGCGGATTCTCGCGGCGTTACTGTAGGTGCCATGACCGCTCTGCGTAAAGAAGCGCGTGAAGCCGGTGTCTGGATGAAAGTTGTCCGTAACACCCTGGCTACCCGTGCTATCGAAGGTACCCAATACGAGTGTCTTTCCGAGACACTGGTAGGCCCTAGTCTGATTGCATTCTCTAACGAACATCCAGGTGCGGCTGCCCGTATCTTCAAGGATTTCGCCAAGAAGAATGACAAGTTCGAGATCAAGGGTGGTGCATTTGAAGGTGCCGTGGTTTCCGTTGATATGCTGGCAACACTGCCAACCTACGACGAAGCAATCGCGAAACTGATGAGCGTCATGAAAGAAGCCGCCGCTGGCAAATTGGTTCGTACCATTGCTGCTGTCCGCGACCAGAAAGAACAAGAAGCTGCCTGATCCCTGGCAGACCTTACAAAGATTTGACGGGCGTAATCGTCCAATTATTTCAGGAAAAGTCTCATGTCTCTGACAAAAGAAGATATCATCAACGCTATCGCTGAAATGTCTGTAATGGACGTAGTGGAACTGGTTTCTGCGATGGAAGAAAAATTCGGCGTTTCTGCAGCTGCAGCCGTTATGGCTGGTCCTGCTGCTGGCGGCGAAGCGGCTGCTGAAGCACAGACTGAATTCGACGTAATTCTGTCTGCCGTTGGTGACAAGAAAGTTAACGTGATCAAAGCGGTTCGCGAAATCACCGGTCTGGGTCTGAAAGACGCTAAAGGTCTGGTTGATGGTGCACCTTCTGCTATTAAAGAAGGCGTATCCAAAGAAGACGCAGAAGAAGCAAAAGGCAAGCTGGAAGCAGCTGGCGCTATCGTAGAAGTTAAGTAATTCATTGTACTTCACTTCTGCTGTCGTGCTTTTTCTAAGCGCGACACAGGGCTGACGGGATTTTTCCGTCGGCCTTTTTCGCGTTATGGAAGGCGTGACTAAACCGGCTTAGTGCCGGGTTCAATTGCAAGGCAAGTCCTCTAGTTTCGGGTTTGGCGACCTGATCGAGGAAACAGTCCGGGGATAACTGATGGCTTACTCATATACTGAGAAAAAACGTATCCGTAAGGATTTCGGTAAACTACCGAGTGTCATGGATGTGCCATATTTGCTGGCCATTCAAATCGACTCATACCATAAGTTCCTGCAAGAAGGGAGCAACGCTGAAGACAGAATAGATATTGGTCTTCATGCGGCCTTTAAGTCTGTTTTCCCGATTGTCAGCTATTCCGGGAATGCTGCTCTGGAGTACGTGAGCTATCGCCTGGGTACGCCGAGTTTTGACGAAAAAGAATGTATGTTGCGTGGTGTCACTTACGCTGCACCATTGCGGGTCAAGGTTCGCCTGATCGTTTACGATAAGGAATCTTCGACCAAGGCAATCAAGGACATCAAGGAACAAGAAGTCTACATGGGCGAAATGCCCCTGATGACAGATAACGGTACCTTTATTGTTAACGGTACTGAGCGTGTCATCGTGTCCCAGTTACACCGTTCACCAGGTGTGTTCTTCGATCACGACAAGGGTAAAACCCACTCGTCCGGCAAACTGCTTTATAACGCTCGCGTGATTCCTTACCGCGGCTCATGGCTGGACTTTGAGTTTGATCCGAAGGATCTGGTCTACGTACGTATTGACCGTCGTCGTAAACTGCCAGCTACCATTTTGCTGCGGGCGCTGAAGTTTACTACGCAGGAAATTCTCGAAACATTTTACGACAACGACAACTACCGTATCGACAGCGGTGGCTTGAAGCTGAAGCTGATTCCATCCCGGTTGCGGGGTGAAACGGCTGCCTTCGATATCATGGATAACGAAGGCAACATCATTGTTGAGGCCAGCCGTCGCATCACGGCTCGTCACATTCGCCAGCTGGAAAAGGCCAATGTGGAAGAGCTGGTTGTGCCTACCGATTATGTGCTGGGCAAGGCGATTGCCAAAGACGTTATCGATAGCCGTACCGGTGAAGTCCTGGCGACTGCCAACGCTGAAATCACGGCAGAGATCCTGGCCCAGATGGAAGCTGCTGGTCTTACCGAATTCGAAACCATCTACACCAACGAAATCGATTGTGGCCCGTTTATCTCGGATACTCTGCGTATCGACCCAACCAGCAACCAGCTGGAAGCTTTGGTCGAGATTTACCGCATGATGCGTCCTGGTGAGCCGCCAACAAAAGAAAGCGCTGAAGCCTTGTTCGACAATCTGTTCTTCAGTGAAGAGCGGTACGACTTGTCGGCTGTGGGTCGCATGAAGTTCAACCGTCGTATCGGCCGTGAAGAAATTCTTGGCTCCGGTGTGCTGGATAACAGCGATATCGTTGAAGTACTGCGGACCCTGATCAATATCCGTAACGGTAAAGGCATCGTTGATGACATTGACCACCTGGGTAACCGTCGTATTCGTTCGGTTGGCGAGATGGCCGAAAACCAGTTCCGTGTTGGTCTGGTTCGTGTTGAGCGCGCGGTGCGTGAGCGTCTGTCGATGGCAGAATCCGAAGGGCTGATGCCTCAGGATCTGATCAATGCCAAGCCGGTTGCGGCAGCCGTGAAGGAATTTTTCGGTTCTTCCCAGCTGTCCCAGTTTATGGATCAGAACAACCCGCTGTCAGAAGTCACGCACAAGCGTCGTATTTCGGCATTGGGACCAGGCGGTCTGACCCGTGAACGTGCTGGCTTTGAGGTACGTGACGTACACGCCACTCACTACGGTCGTGTGTGTCCTATTGAAACACCGGAAGGTCCAAACATTGGTCTGATCAACTCATTGGCATCCTATGCCCGTACCAACGAATACGGTTTTCTTGAAACACCTTACCGTATCGTTAAAGACGGCGTTGTGACCGACGAGATTATTTATGTCTCGGCCATTGAAGAAGCAGACTATGTAATCGCCCAGGCCTCGGTGCCCGTGGACGAAAACGGACGTTTGCAAGGTGACCTGATTTCGGTTCGTCACAAGAACGAATTCACCATCATGTCGCCGGACAATGTGACGCTGAAAGATGTATCACCACAACAGGTGGTTTCGATTGCAGCATCACTGATTCCGTTCCTGGAGCACGATGACGCCAACCGCGCATTGATGGGTTCCAACATGCAGCGTCAGGCTGTGCCTACCTTGCGGGCTGAAAAGCCGCTGGTTGGTACCGGTATTGAGCGTGCGGTAGCGGCTGACTCCGGTGTGTGTGTGGTTGCCAAACGGGGTGGTGTGATTGACTCTGTTGACGCATCCCGGGTGGTGGTCAAGGTCAACGACGACGAAACCGTCATCGGTGAAGCCGGTGTTGATATTTACAACCTGACCAAATACACCCGCTCGAACCAGAACACCTGTATTAACCAGCGTCCGCTGGTCAAGGCAGGCGACATGGTGCAGCGTGGCGACATCATGGCTGACGGCCCTTCTGTTGATCTGGGCGAACTGGCTCTGGGACAGAATTTCCGTATCGCCTTTATGCCGTGGAATGGCTACAACTTCGAAGACTCGATCATGCTGTCTGAGCGTGTTGCTCAGGAAGATCGTCTGACCACGATCCATATTCAGGAACTGACCTGTGTGGCGCGTGACACCAAGCTGGGTGCGGAAGAAATCACGTCCGATATTCCCAACGTTGGTGAAGCGGCACTGGGCAAGCTGGATGAGTCCGGTATTGTTTATATCGGTGCCGAAGTCAAGGCAGGCGATATTCTGGTCGGCAAGGTAACACCAAAAGGTGAAACCCAGCTGACACCAGAGGAAAAATTGCTGCGTGCTATCTTTGGTGAAAAAGCATCCGATGTAAAAGATACATCGCTGCGGGTCAAGACCGGTACCACTGGTACGGTTATCGACGTGCAGGTGTTTACCCGTGATGGCGTTGAAAAAGACGATCGGGCCAAATCGATTGAACGCCAGCAACTCGACGAGATTCGCAAGGATCTGAACGAAGAGATGCGTATTGTCAAGGGTGCAACCTTTGAGCGTCTGACGCGTGCGCTGGCTGGCAAGGCGGTAAACGTCGCGCCGGGTTTGCGCAAGGGTGATATTCTGACTGAAGAATACCTCTCTGGTCTGACCCAGGATGACTGGTTCCGGATGATTCCGCAGGATGAAGAGCTGGCAACGGTACTGGAAAAAGCCGAACAGTCTCTGGCGGAACGTCAGCAGCAACTGGATGACAAGTTCGAAGACAAGAAAGGCAAGCTGCAAACCGGCGATGACCTGGCTCCGGGCGTACTGAAAATTGTCAAAGTGTATCTGGCGATCAAACGTAAGATCCAGCCAGGTGACAAAATGGCTGGTCGTCACGGTAACAAGGGTGTTATCTCAACCATCAAGCCGATTGAAGATATGCCTTACGATGCCAACGGGGTAACCGTTGATATCTGTTTGAACCCTCTGGGTGTTCCGTCGCGAATGAACGTCGGACAGATCATGGAAATCCACTTGGGCATGGCGGCCAAGGGATTGGGTGACAAGATTGATCGCATGTTGCGTGAGCAGCGTGAAGTGCTGAAACTGCGTGAATTGCTGGCGGAAATTTATAACGCCGGTGATGGTCGTATCGAAGACCTGGACAGCTACAGCGATGCCGAGATTCTGGAACTGGCCAATAACCTGCGTGGTGGCGTGCCGATGGCAACCCCGGCGTTTGACGGTGCCAAGGAATCCGAAATCAAGCGTATGCTGAAGTTGGCCGGTATTCCGGAATCCGGTCAGGTGACCTTGTATGATGGCCGTACCGGCGAAGCATTTGATCGTCAGGTAACCGTCGGTTACATGTACATGCTGAAACTGAACCACCTGGTCGACGACAAGATGCACGCACGTTCTACCGGCTCTTACAGCCTGGTTACCCAGCAGCCGTTGGGTGGTAAGGCTCAGTTTGGTGGTCAGCGCTTTGGTGAGATGGAAGTGTGGGCACTGGAAGCATACGGTGCTGCTTATACCCTGCAGGAAATGCTTACCGTCAAATCCGACGATGTGGCTGGCCGTACCAAGATGTATAAGAACATCGTGGATGGCGACCATCGTATGGAAGCCGGTATGCCGGAATCCTTTAACGTACTGGTTAAGGAAATCCGTTCCCTGGGTATCGACATCGAACTGGAAAACGAATAATCGGTTTAGTAGCGCGCTCTGCAGTGTCGGTCTGAAAAGACCGGTGCTGCAAAGCCCTCGCTCACACCAAGTGGAGCACACTCTTATATGAAAGACTTAGTCAATTTTCTGCGTAGCCAGAACAATGCTGACGAGTTCGATGCCATTCGAATTGGCCTTGCCTCGCCAGACATGATCCGCTCCTGGTCCTTCGGTGAAGTCAAAAAGCCGGAAACCATCAACTACCGTACCTTCAAGCCAGAGCGTGATGGCTTGTTCTGTGCCCGCATCTTTGGTCCGATCAAGGATTTTGAGTGCCTGTGCGGTAAGTACAAGCGTCTGAAGCACCGTGGTGTTATCTGTGAAAAATGTGGTGTGGAAGTTACTCAGGCCAAAGTGCGTCGTGAACGCATGGGCCATATTGAGCTGGCTTCTCCCGTTGCACACATCTGGTTCCTGAAGTCACTGCCTTCCCGTATCGGTTTGATGCTGGATATGACTCTGCGTGATATCGAACGGATTTTGTATTACGAATCCTTCGTTGTTACCGAGCCAGGCATGACCACGCTGGATCTGGGTCAATTGCTGAACGATGAGCAGTACTACGAAGCCATCGAAGAATTTGGCGATGAATTTGAAGCCAAGATGGGTGCCGAAGCGATTCAGGCACTGTTGGGTCATATTGACCTGCCTGAAGAAGTTCAGCGTCTGCGTGAAGAAATTCCGGCGACCAACTCTGAAACCAAAATCAAGAAGCTGTCCAAGCGTCTGAAAATTCTGGAAGCATTCCACTTCTCCGGTAACGATCCGAAGTGGATGATCATGTCAGTACTGCCGGTACTGCCACCTGATCTGCGTCCGTTGGTTCCGCTGGATGGCGGTCGTTTTGCGACTTCCGACCTGAACGATCTGTATCGTCGGGTTATTAACCGTAACAACCGTCTCAAACGCCTGCTGGAGTTGAATGCTCCGGATATTATCGTACGTAACGAAAAACGTATGTTGCAGGAAGCGGTTGATGCGTTGCTGGATAACGGCCGTCGAGGTCGTGCGATTACCGGTTCCAACAAGCGTCCGCTGAAATCCCTGGCCGATATGATCAAGGGTAAACAGGGTCGTTTCCGTCAGAACCTGTTGGGTAAACGTGTCGATTACTCTGGTCGTTCGGTGATTACTGTCGGCCCGCAACTGCGTTTGCATCAGTGCGGTCTGCCGAAAAAAATGGCCCTGGAATTATTCAAGCCATTTATCTTCTCCAAACTGGAACACCGCGGTCTGGCGACAACCATTAAAGCTGCGAAGAAAATGGTTGAGCGCGAAACCCCTGAAGTCTGGGATATTCTGGCAGATGTGATCCGTGAGCACCCAGTGATGCTGAACCGGGCACCCACACTGCACCGTTTGGGTATCCAGGCGTTTGAACCCCAGTTGATCGAAGGTAAAGCGATCCAGTTGCACCCATTGGTCTGTGCGGCTTATAACGCCGACTTCGACGGTGACCAGATGGCCGTTCACGTGCCGCTGACCATTGAAGCCCAGCTTGAAGCCCGCGCATTGATGATGGCGACCAACAACGTCCTCTCTCCAGCCAACGGTGAGCCAATTATCGTACCGTCCCAGGACGTGGTATTGGGGCTGTACTGGATGACCCGCGAGCGTGTCAACGCCAAGGGTGAAGGCATGGTGTTGGCCGACCTCGACGAAGTTACCCGTGCTTACCAAAGCGGCGCTGCCCATCTGCAGGCGCGCGTCAAGGTACGGATTACTGAAACCGTGGTTGATGAAGACGGATTGAGCGAAACCAATACCAAGGTGGTTGATACCACGATTGGCCGGGCATTGCTGTTCCGCATCGTACCCAAAGGTTTGCCGTACGAGCTGGTCAACCAGCCAATGAAAAAGAAAGCGATTTCACGCCTGATCAACACGGCTTACCGTCGTGTGGGTTTGAAAGATACCGTTATCTTTGCCGACCAGGTGATGTACACCGGTTTTGAATACGCGACTCGTTCCGGTTCATCAATTGGTGTTAACGATTTCGAAATTCCGGCTGCCAAGGCTGAAATTGTTGCTAACGCCGATGCGGAAGTAAAAGAAATCGAAAGCCAGTTTGCCTCGGGTCTGGTAACGCACGGCGAAAAATACAACAAGGTAATCGACATCTGGTCCCGCGCCAACGAACTGGTGGCGAAGGCGATGATGGAAAACCTGGGTAAAGAGAAGGTAATTGACCGTGACGGTCATGAAGTCGATCAGGAATCCTTCAACTCGGTTTATATGATGGCTGACTCCGGTGCTCGTGGTAGCCCGGCCCAGATTCGTCAGTTGGCGGGTATGCGTGGTCTGATGGCGAAGCCGGATGGCTCCATCATCGAAACGCCGATTGTGGCGAACTTCCGTGAAGGTCTGAACGTACTGCAGTACTTCACCTCGACTCACGGTGCTCGTAAAGGTTTGGCTGATACGGCATTGAAAACCGCTAACTCCGGTTATCTGACCCGTCGTCTGGTTGACGTGGCACAGGATCTGGTGGTTACCGAACAGGATTGTGGCACCAAGGAAGGCCTGATCATGACACCGCTGATTGAAGGTGGTGACGTGGTCGTGGCACTGGGTGACCGTATTCTGGGTCGTGTTATTGCTGAAGACGTTTACAAGCCCAATCAGCCAGGTGAACTGGTGATTCCAGCCGGTACTCTGGTGGATGAAAAATGGGTCAAAATGATCGAAGCGGAAGGTATTGATGAAGTGCGTGTGCGCTCCGCCATTACCTGTGAGTCCCGTACCGGTATTTGCGCCAAGTGTTACGGTCGTGACCTTGGACGTGGTCATCAGGTGAACGTGGGTGAAGCGGTAGGTGTTATTGCTGCCCAGTCGATTGGTGAGCCTGGTACCCAGTTGACCATGCGGACGTTCCACATTGGTGGTGCGGCCTCGCGGTCATCGGCGGCAGACAGTGTTCAGGTCAAGAACAAGGGTACCTTGCGCTTGCACAACCTCAAGACGGTTGCTCGTGAGAATGGTGACCTGGTTGCGGTATCCCGTTCCGGTTCGATTGCCATTGCCGATGTGAATGGCCGTGAACGTGAGCTGTACAAACTGCCTTACGGTGCTGTTATCAGCTCGAAAGATGGTGCAGAGGTTGAAGCCGGCCAGAAAGTGGCCAGCTGGGACCCACACACCCACCCGATTGTGACAGAAGTAACGGGTCGAATTGAATTTGTGGGTATGGATGAGGGTATTACCATCAATCGTCAGACCGACGAATTGACGGGCCTGTCCAACATCGAAGTCATCGATCCCAAAGACCGTCCGGCGGCTGGTAAAGATATCCGCCCAATGGTGAAACTGATTGATGCCACGACAGGTAACGACATTCTGCTACCTGGTACCAATGTGCCGGCCCAGTACATGCTGCCGCCAAACGCACTGGTGAACCAGGAAAACGGTACCGTTGTTGCTGTTGGTGACATTATTGCCCGTATTCCTCAGGAATCATCGGGTAACAAGGACATCACCGGTGGTCTGCCACGAGTGGCTGATTTGTTCGAAGCGCGTAAACCGAAAGAGCCGGCCATTCTGGCGGAAATCTCCGGTACCGTTAGCTTCGGTAAAGAGACCAAAGGCAAAAAACGTCTGGTAATCACACCGAAAGATGGTGGCGAGCCGTATGAAGAGCTGATCCACAAATGGCGTCATCTGAACATCTTCGAAGGTGAATATGTCGAGAAGGGTGAGATCGTTTCTGATGGTCCGTTGAACCCGCACGACATTCTGCGACTGAAGAGCGTTGGCGATTTGGCGATGTACATTACCAACGAAGTGCAGGAAGTGTATCGCCTGCAGGGTGTTGGTATTGATGACAAGCACATTGAAGTAATTGTGCGTCAGATGCTGCGCAAGGTATTGATTCATGACGCCGGGGATACCACCTTTATTCCGGGTGATCAGGTTGAGTTCTCTACCTTCCTGGAAGAAAACGAGCGTACCGAGGCGGCGAACAAAATTGTTGCCCGGGGCGAGCGCGTGTTGCTTGGTATCACCAAGGCATCACTGGCAACCGAATCCTTTATCTCGGCAGCCTCCTTCCAGGAGACAACCCGGGTTCTGACAGAAGGGGCGGTTACTGGCAAGATGGACTCACTGCGCGGCTTGAAAGAGAACGTCGTGGTTGGTCGCTTGATTCCTGCCGGTACAGGTTTGGCGTACCACGCCGAGCGCAAGCGCAAGCGTACTGTTCGTGATAACGAACGTCAGCGTTCAATGCCTGAAGTGCTGAGTGTGTCTGCCGAAGACATGGAAGCCAAGTTGAGCGAAGCGTTCAGCGACAAGTAAGTCATTGTTGCTATGTCTGGCGCCGTCTCGACGGCGCTGGTGACAAAAAAAGAGGCCTTGTGGCCTCTTTTTTTGTTTGTGGCTTCGGCAAATTTGACGGCTATCGCCTGGTTGGCCGATCTGAAAAAGCACGCATCGATCGAAGATCAAGCCAGAACCCGGTGGAATTCGCGTGCTTGTTATGGCGTGGGCAACCGCGTTCCGGCTTGTCAAAAGTGGCGGAAGACGACTGATTTCCGGAAAGAATGCCGAAAGAATATCCATGCCGGCAAGGATATTAAAACTGTCTAATACTTGACCTTTGAAGGCTTGGGGATTATCCTCTCGGCCCCTTTAATTGTGCCTCAATTGAAGGGGTATGTTTTCTATAACGTTTGGAGTTTGCTAAATGGCTACAATCAACCAGTTGGTTCGTAAGCCTCGTAAGCGCAAAATGGTTAAGAGCGATGTTCCTGCACTGCAGGCATGTCCTCAGCGTCGTGGCGTATGTACCCGTGTGTACACTACCACGCCGAAAAAACCAAACTCGGCACTGCGTAAAGTATGTCGTGTGCGTCTGACGAATGGTTTTGAAGTGACTTCCTACATTGGTGGTGAAGGTCACAACCTGCAAGAACACAGTGTTGTTCTGATTCGTGGCGGTCGTGTAAAAGACTTGCCTGGTGTGCGTTATCACACCGTCCGCGGTAGCCTCGACACCTCTGGTGTTGCGAACCGTAAACAAGCACGTTCTAAATACGGTGCCAAGCGTCCTAAAGGTTGATCCTTGCCGGGCCCGCCCGGGTACGCTTGCATGTTTTAGATAAGAGTAAGGCTGGGCTCAATCTGATGCTCAGACCGTCCTGAAGACCTAAGAGGGCTTATCATGCCAAGAAGACGCGTTGCTGCGAAGCGCGAAATCCTGCCAGATCCCAAGTTTGGGAACGTTACACTGGCCAAATTCATGAACCATGTCATGGTTAGTGGTAAAAAATCCGTCGCCGAAAAGATCGTTTATGGCGCGCTGGATTCCATGGCATCAAAGCAAGGTGGCGATCCACTGGAGTTGTTCGAAAAAGCTCTGGAAGCCATTCAGCCTATGGTGGAAGTCAAAAGCCGCCGTGTAGGTGGTGCGACATACCAGGTTCCTGTTGAAGTTCGTCCTGCCCGTCGTAGTGCTCTGGCCATGCGTTGGCTGGTTGACGCTGCACGCTCCCGTGGTGAAAAATCCATGGCCCAGCGTCTGGCAAACGAAATGATGGACGCTGCTGAAGGTAAAGGCTCAGCGGTTAAAAAGCGTGAAGACGTGCATCGCATGGCAGAAGCCAACAAGGCTTTCTCTCACTATCGCTTTTAATTGATCCGAGGACGACACAGTGGCACGCACAACCCCGATTAACCGTTATCGTAATATTGGTATTTGCGCACATGTGGATGCTGGGAAGACGACAACAACTGAGCGTGTTCTCTTCTATACCGGCGTGTCTCACAAGATTGGTGAGGTGCACGACGGTGCAGCAACGATGGACTGGATGGAACAGGAGCAAGAGCGGGGGATTACCATTACCTCTGCCGCAACTACCTGTTTCTGGTCAGGTATGGCGCAGCAATATGAGCAGCACCGTATCAACATCATTGATACCCCGGGACACGTGGACTTTACCATTGAGGTAGAACGTTCATTACGTGTACTCGACGGCGCTGTTGTCGTCCTTTGTGGCTCATCCGGTGTGCAGCCACAGACCGAAACGGTTTGGCGTCAAGCCAACAAGTACGAAGTCCCCCGTATGGTATTCGTCAACAAGATGGACCGTACCGGAGCTGATTATTTTATGGTCGTTGAGCAGCTGAAAAGCCGACTCGGGGCCAATGCGGTGCCTATCCAGATCAACATAGGCAGCGAAGAAAACTTCAAGGGTGTGGTCGACCTGATCAAGATGAAAGCCATTATGTGGAATGAATCGGATCAGGGCATGACGTTTACCTATGAAGAAATTCCGGCAGAGCTGGAAGAGAAGGCTGCTGAATGGCGCGAGCACATGCTTGAAGCCGCAGCGGATGCTTCGGATGAATTGATGGACAAATATCTGGAAGAAGGCGACCTGTCTGAAACCGATATCAAGGCTGGTTTGCGGGCGGCGACGCTGGCGAATGAGTTGGTCCTGGTGACTTGTGGCTCCGCCTTCAAGAACAAGGGCGTACAAGCTGTCCTGGATGCGGTGGTCGATTTCCTGCCATCACCGACGGAAGTGAAAGCCATCGAAGGTGTGCTGGATGATGCAGAAGGTTCTGCTGGTGTACGGCATTCGGCAGACGATGAACCCTTTGCGGCACTGGCATTCAAGATTGCCACCGACCCCTTCGTTGGTACATTGACGTTTGTACGTGTCTATTCCGGTGTGCTGAACTCTGGTGATGGTGTCTATAACCCCATCAAGTCGCGTCGGGAGCGTGTTGGACGCATGGTGCAAATGCATGCCAACAGCCGTGAGGAAGTGAAAGAAGTCCGTGCTGGCGATATTGTGGCGCTGGTCGGTCTGAAAGATGTCACTACCGGTGAAACCCTGTGTGATATGAATAATGTCATTACTCTTGAACGTATGGAGTTTCCGGATCCCGTGATTTCTGTTGCGGTTGAGCCGAGATCCAAGGCGGATCAGGAGAAAATGGGCGTTGCTCTGGGTAAGTTGGCCCAGGAGGACCCGTCCTTCCGTGTTGAAACGGATGAAGAAACCGGGCAAACCATTATTTCCGGTATGGGCGAGCTGCATCTGGATATTATCGTGGATCGCATGCGGCGTGAGTTTAACGTCGAATGTAATGTCGGTAAGCCACAGGTTGCCTACCGGGAGGCCATTACTGCTACGGTTGCAATCAATCATAAGTACGCCAAGCAGTCTGGTGGTCGTGGCCAATATGGTCACGTAGTGATTCGATTTGAGCCTGCGAGCGTTGCAGACTCGGATGAACTTGAGTTTGTTAATGATATTGCCGGGGGAGCGATTCCCCGTGAATTTATCCCGGCAGTGCAAAAAGGTATTGAGGAGCAAATGAAGAACGGGGTGCTGGCGGGTTATCCGTTACTCGGTCTCAAGGCAACTCTTTACGATGGTTCTTTCCATGACGTTGACTCTAATGAGATGGCGTTTAAAATTGCCGCTTCACAAGCAACCAAGCAACTTTCTGAAAAAGGCAATGCAGTACTGCTGGAGCCAATGATGAAAGTAGAGGTTGTGACCCCGGAAGATTACATGGGGGATGTGGTAGGCGACCTGAACCGTCGCCGAGGTCTGATTTCAGGAATGGATGATTCACCATCTGGCAAGATGGTCAATGCATCTGTGCCACTGGCAGAAATGTTTGGTTATGCAACTGACCTGCGTTCTGCAACCCAGGGGCGTGCAACATATTCCATGGAATTTGAGAAATATGCGGAAGCGCCTGCAAGTGTTGCTGAAGCAGTAATGAGAAAAGCTTAATCAGTTAAAGATATTGAACGAGGTGTTCTATGGCTAAGGCAACGTTTGAACGTTCCAAACCCCACGTAAACGTAGGTACTATTGGTCACGTTGACCATGGTAAAAC
>NZ_JAUORS010000032.1:0-19212 GCF_030548165.1 Oceanobacter sp. 5_MG-2023
CAGGCCTGCAAGTCGGCTTCGTGATTCGAAACCATCCGGTAGCCCAGAGTGAGCACCGGATTAAATAGATGCCCCCTGTACGTTACTGCGCCACAAAGGCAGCTCCCTGTGATCATTACGATTCCTTCTGTTGATTGATCAGAGACGCCCCACAACACCCCGGCAACATGCCGGAGATGGGGACAAGATAAGGCAGGCGCCAGCCTTGTGATGTGAGCGTAAAAAGACCCGTCAAAGCCAAAAACGAGGTTAGTCATCATTGACCAACCATCGTTAGCTACAACCAACGGCTCGCCCTGTCGACGCCCTTCATCAGTCTTTTATACCGGCTTCAGGTCAGCCTGGCACAACATTAATGATATCCACATCCACTTCCGGTGACTCAAGAAAATCTTTTTCCACCTCACCAATAAGCTCAACCTGAGTTTTTTCATTCACCGTTTGGCCACGAAAATCTTCAGCATCAATTTCTACCCGAATATCGCCGCTACCGTCAGAAAACAGATATTTCTCTGAGCTGACTTGTTTGATCAAATAACCACGTAATATAACGCGTTGATCATCCGATGCATGTTTAAATATGTCTGCGACCGATGAAACAGACTGCTGAGCCGAAGGGCCAACATATTGAGCGTGCACCCATTGGCTCGTCCCCAATAAAGTTACACTGGCCAATGCAAGCGTTTTCAATTTCAATCCTGGCATAATAATCTCCTTTAAAATCACATCATGTACCAAATATGAATCCATGTACCTGCCCGGATTCAACGACCCTGGATAAACAAGCTGACAGCCATGGTGCCTTTTATTGCGCAGTCCTTGTCCTGTAACCGTTTATACCCCAAGGTAATAAACGCCAACCCGCAGGTAGGGAAGCTATTTTCTACTGCTGCCATGGTCACGACAACGTAGTGACCATGATCTTTACATTTTCAAGACAAAAGCAACGAAGAAAATCTACCGATAGAAGCTTGGGTGATGCAAAGTGTCGTTGAAGACACCGCCAGAAATCCTGTGTTATTAGCGTACAGCAAGGCTCGACAGGTGGCAGCCCCCATACAACCTGGCCAATAAAAAACCCGCGCTGATTATTCAGCGCGGGTTTTTTATCAAGCGTGGTAGCCGGAGGCTAATGGAGGTTATTTACCTCACATCATGCCGCCCATGCCTCCCATTCCGCCCATGCCGCCCATATCAGGCATTGCTGGAGTTTCTTTAGGGATCTCGGCAACCATGGCTTCAGTGGTGATCATCAGGCCAGCAACAGAGGCTGCTGCTTGCAGGGATGAACGAGTCACTTTGGCAGGGTCAAGGATACCCAGGTCGATCATGTCGCCGTATTCGCCAGAAGCGGCGTTAAAGCCAAATGCGCCTTCGCCAGCTTTGACTTTGTCGACCACTACGGAACCTTCGGCACCGGCGTTGGCAGCGATTTGACGGATAGGTGCTTCCATCGCACGCAGGGCCAGGGCAATACCGACGTTTTGGTCTTCGTTGTCACCCACGACGGTTACGTTGCTCAGGGCACGTACCAGGGCAACACCACCACCAGCAACCACGCCTTCTTCTACCGCAGCACGGGTAGCGTTCAGGGCGTCGTCAACGCGGTCTTTTTTCTCTTTCATTTCAACTTCAGAACCGGCACCCACTTTGATCACGGCGACGCCGCCGGCCAGTTTGGCAACACGTTCCTGCAGTTTTTCTTTGTCGTAGTCAGAAGTCGATGCGGCCATTTCGGCACGGATCTGTTCAACACGGGCAGAGACTTCGGTGCCAGAACCAGCGCCATCAACCACCACGGTGTTTTCTTTGCTGATAACCACTTTCTTAGCGGTACCCAGCATTTCAATGCCGACGGTTTCCAGTGACATGCCCACTTCTTCGCTGATCACTTGACCACCGGTCAGGATGGCGATGTCTTGCAGCATGGCTTTACGACGATCGCCGAAGCCTGGAGCTTTAACCGCAGCCACTTTGAATGTGCCACGCAGGTTGTTGACAACCAGTGTTGCCAGCGCCTGTCCTTCTACGTCTTCTGCCACGATCAGCAGTGGACGGCCGGACTTGGCAACGTTTTCCAGTACTGGAATCAGCTCTTGCAGGTTGTCGACTTTTTTGTCAACCAGCAGGATCAGTGGGTTTTCCAGTTCGGCGGTCATTTTTTCCTGGTTGTTGACGAAGTAAGGTGACAGGTAGCCACGGTCAAACTGCATGCCTTCAACAACTTCCAGCTCGTCTTCGAAGCCTTTGCCTTCTTCAACGGTGATAACGCCTTCTTTGCCTACTTTTGCCATGGCTTCAGCAATCAGAGTACCAACCGTGGAATCTGAGTTGGCAGAGATGGTGCCGACCTGGGCAATGGCTTTGCTGTCTTCACATGGTTTGGCCTGGGCTTTCAGCTGTTCAACAACGGCAGAGGTTGCCTTGTCGATACCGCGTTTCAGGTCCATTGGGTTCATGCCTGCAGCGACGGCTTTCAGGCCTTCGTTGACAATGGCTTGTGCCAGTACTGTTGCAGTGGTGGTGCCGTCACCGGCTTTGTCGTTGGTCTGGGAAGCAACTTCCTTGACCATTTGTGCGCCCATGTTTTCGAACTTGTCTTCCAGTTCGATTTCACGTGCAACCGAGACACCATCTTTGGTGATGGTGGGTGCGCCAAATGATTTTTCCAGTACAACGTTGCGGCCTTTGGGACCCAGAGTCACTTTGACGGCGTTTGCCAGGACGTTAACGCCTGCCAGCATTTTTTGACGAGCATCGTTGCCAAATTTAACTTCTTTAGCGGACATAATGTTTTTTCCTCAAAATTTATTCAGTTACAAACGGGGATCAACAGGAAGCGTGAATCAGGCTTCCAATACGCCGTAGATGTCACTTTCATTCAGAATCAGCAGTTCTTCACCATCGATGTCGATGGTGTTGGAACCGGAGTACTTGCCGAAGACCACGGTGTCGCCCACTGCAACTGCCAGAGCCTGTACATCACCATTGGTCAAAACGCGACCCGTACCAACAGCAACCACTTCTCCTTGATTCGGTTTTTCAGCAACAGAACCTGGAAGCAAGATACCGCCAGCGGTGGTTTGCTCTTCTTCCTTGCGACGAACAACAACACGATCGTGTAAAGGACGGATTTTCATTTGAGGTTATCTCCAATGTATAAAGCAATGTTTGCGGTGTGCGGGGCAGATGGTGTCATACACCCGCCCCAAATCTGTGTGTTTCGATAATTGGGACGCTGCGATGGTTTTCAACACCCGATGTGAAAAAAAATTGCATTTGGTGCTATTTGAACCCTGCACCACTCAGTCTTCGCGGCGATATTCACCTTCGATCACATCCGGACGGTGGCGATGCGGCTCGGGTCGGTCTGCAAACGGCGACGGGCGCTCTCCCATTGGCCGACTGGCAAAGCCACCACTTTCCATGACGACCCGTGGCTTGATCAGTTTGAGCACATGGCTGACCAATGCCAGGCGGGTGGCCGGTACCAGCAAGGCACAGCCAACAGCATCGGTCAGGAAACCGGGGGTCAGCAGTAAGGCACCGGCCAGGGCCAGCAAAAATCCTTCTGCCAGCTCACGCGCTGGCAAGGTACCTTCCTGCATTTTCTGGCTGGCACGCATCAGTACATCCATGCCCTGTTTTTTAAGGATGTTGACACCAATAATGGCGGTCAAAAAGATGATCACCAGCGTCCAGATAACGCCGATATAACCACCCACCTTGATTAAAACGGCCAGTTCCAACAGTGGTACTACGATAAACAATACTAAAAACGGCACAATTGCCTCCTGGTCTGTACTTTATATTCTGTAGGGTTGGATACTCCCACGCCCAAAAATTCCACCCAATCGGATACGCAGAAGGCAACCAGAGCGCCTCGTTCTATGGTTAATCGGGGCGTAGTGGGCAAAAAGCAAGGGCTGGCAAGCAACGGATTACAATCCAGTGTAACCACTGTGACTACTCGTGGTGGTGAAAGCCGATCCAGCGTTGAATCTGCCGGCATTATTGCAGCATGAGGCATGGCTAACATTGATTGCAGTTTTAGGCCGGGGTGTCCAGCTCCCTGCCATTGTGGTTACACTGTCGGCCCAAAAACTTCCATAACAGGCCGTCTCATGGTCCGTGTGCCCCGGTTTGTGGCTCCGGTCACGCCCAACGATATCCGTTTGTTTACCCTGCTTGCCAGCGTTCCTGCTGGCCGCGTCGTTACCTATGGCCAGCTGGCCGAGATGATCGGTGCACCACGGCGTGCACGCTGGGTGGGTCAGATCCTGAAGCAATTACCCCAAGACAGTAGCTTGCCCTGGCATCGGGTAATCAATGCCCAGGGGCGCATCAGTCTGTCGATGCTGGAAGGCGGCCGCAGGCAGGCCGAACGCTTACGGGCGGAAGGTGTGGTGGTGTCGGCGGAGGGACGTATCAGTTTGCGGCTGTACCGCTGGATGCCATAATCAGGTACGACATTCAGGGCCATCCGGGTAACTGCTTGTCGAATCCTTGTTGGTTGTCGCCGTCTGGTTATGGAGCCATTGTATGCTGACGTCTGTTTTGATTGGTTTTGTGCTATTGCCCTTACTGGTAACCGCGTCCATCGCGGTCGTTGCCGAGCCACCGGCGGGGGTGATTGCCTACGCTTGCGTTGATTCCCGGGCCCAGGTGCTGCTGGCATATGATAACGGCAAGGATCGTAATGGCTGGGCCGCTTTTGGTGGCCATGGTGCCAAAGGGGAAAGTATCGCGGATACGGCTGCCCGTGAGTTCCGTGAAGAAACCAGCTGTATGTTTGCGACTCCGCAGCCAGCAGATCTTGAAGGACGTGAACGCTCACGTGTTGGCCCTTTTTATACCTATGTTGCTGAGGTTGAATATGTCGACCCCGCGGCGATTGCGGCATCTTCCTGCGGCACAATCGGCGAACGCAAGGACTGGATCTGGGTCAACCTGGAAGATCTGGTCAGCGCCTTGCGCAGTGGTGATGACGTTGCCGATGTCCAGGTGGCGAATAAATCATATCCGTTGTGGTTTGCGGGTCGCTTGTCGTTACAACAAGCGTTACGTGATGGCTTGTTACCGGAATCCAGTGCAGTGTGTCTGCCGAAATAGTCCAATCCGACGGCAGAAACCAGTCAATCCAAAGCTCCCTCGCGCCGCTGAGATGCGGTAATTTCTGGCGGCTGCCTGTTGCTCTGTTTTTATTAGCCGGATATTGTCTGCCGCGTTGCTGCCCGCGGCACATAAGCTGCCATGTCGGATGCGGATAAAGCAGCCAAACAATAACAATCAATATCCTTGTTTACCGTTCAGGCCATCGCCGCCAAGCCAGCCTGTACTCTCATTATGCTGAGGTTTTTGCATGTTGGTGCTGGCCAAGATCCTGATTACTTTTTTAAGCGTTGTATTACTGGTGCGGGTAGCCGAAAAAATGAGCCCCCGGCACGCTGGCTTGTTGGCGGGCTTTCCTCTGGGAACCGGTATCGCTCTGTATTTTTTTGGCTGGCAACAAGGGGCTGATTTTGCCGCCACCAGCGCGGTATTTACCTTGTCGGGGCTAACTTCGGCCGTTTGCCTGGCTTGGGGCTATTGGCGGGTGATCCACTGGCGTTCCGGCTTGGGTTGGGTGCCGGTGGCTATTGCCGCTGGCTTGTTGTGCTTTTTTACCAGCAGCTGGTTGTTGCAGCAATTGCCGCCACATCGTGGTGTAGGGCTATTGGTGGTTGTCTTGGCAATTTTGCTGTTTCGTACTCTGTTTGGCGTCATTCACGACACGGCGCCGACACGGCACGATCCTCATATTCACGCCACCTGGTTCCATCAGCCTCTGGTGAAACTGGTATTTCGTGCCGCCATGGCGACATTGACCATCTTGCTGATTACCGGGTTGGCGGATGTGCTTGGCCCGCAGCGCGCCGGGCTGCTGGCGGCATTTCCGGTGAGTTTTTTCCCGTTGCTGCTGATTTTGCACCTGGGCCAGGGGGCAAATGTGGTGGCGCGTACCATTCGTTCTTACCCGGATGGTTTGGGCGCTCTGGTGGTCTACGCCTTGTGTGTCAGCTACAGCTATCCACTGCTCGGGCTACACTGGGGCACGGTCGTCAGCTTGCTGGCTGCGACCCTGTATCTGGTTGTTTATGGAGCAATACGACAGCGCCTGCTGCGCCCTGCCCGATAGCTGGCTCACCATGATCCGGTGCAACGCTCTGTTTGCGTTGGCACCGGACAAGCGTCAGACACATTCTTTTTCTTTGCGCTGCAGGTGGTACTTGCGCATTTTTTCAACCAGTGTGGTGCGACGAATATTCAATTTTTCTGCCGCTCTGGCAACAACGCCATTGGCATCATCCAGCGCCTGTTGGATCAGCGACGATTCCAGCTCTGACAGATATTCCCGCAGATCCAGTCCATCCTCGGGCAGCACTGCAGTACTCTCCATCGATGCCTCTGCTTGAGCCGGGTCGGTGTCGGCGGTTGTGGCCAGGGATGCCACTTCTTCGTCATCCAGATGGCGGAGTTTTTTCGGCAGTTCGTTTACCCCAATCACACCATATGGAAAAAGAATCGCCAGCCGCTCGACCAGGTTGGCCAGCTCCCGGACGTTGCCGTGCCATTCATGGCGGCACAACGACATAATGGCGGCGGAATTAAAACGAATGGATCCTCGCTTTTCATTTTCCAACCGTACAATCAGCTCATTCAGCAACAGCGGTAAGTCTTCAACACGTTCACGCAAGGAAGGCATTTCAATGGGGAAGACATTCAGGCGATAGTACAAGTCTTCCCGAAAATCGCCTTCTTCGATCATGTGTTCGAGGTTTTTGTGAGTGGCGGCAATAATACGAACGTTGGTTTCCAGGGTTTTATTGCTGCCAACCCGCTCGTAAGTGTGTTCTTGCAAGACCCTCAGCATTTTGACTTGCATGCTCAGCGGCATATCGCCGATTTCATCGAGAAACAGGGTGCCGCCTTCGGCCATTTCAAAGCGCCCGATCCGGTTGGCAATGGCCCCGGTAAAGGAGCCTTTTTCATGGCCAAACAATTCGCTTTCCAGTAATTCAGCCGGAATGGCACCACAGTTAACCGGCACAAATGGCTTGTTACGTCGGCTGGAATGGTAGTGCAGGTTACGGGCTACGACTTCTTTGCCGGTACCGGATTCTCCCAGAATCAACACGCTGACGTCTTTATCGGCCACTTGCATAATCAGCTCGCGGACCTGCTGAATCGAGCGACTGGTTCCCACCAGACTACGGAACAGCTGGATATCACGGCGTTCGCGGCGGCCTTCTTCCTGGGAATATTGTTCACGGTACAGCTGGCAGCGGTGCAGGCTGTCGAGCAGGCTGTTGTAGCTGGGTGGCGATTCTACGGTGGCAATCACGGAACGGCGCACGGCATCCGGCAGGCTGTCCAGGCCATGATCTCGGCCAAGGCACAGAATTGGCGCGGCCTTGTCCCACTGATGCACGGCGGTTATAACGGTACGAAACAGCCCCTGGCTATCGTCCCCGATCAGCACAGCCGATATACGATGACTGTCGTCGGTGCGCTGCGTGACTTCTTGTTGCCAATGCTGGCTATCACTGACAATGACTTCTTCTCCAAGAAAGTCCAGAATCACCCGCATGTCATGACGACGCTGTTGATCATCGTCGATAAGCAGGATTTTTATATCTCTCCACATACGCAATCTTCCTTTATGTCAGGCATTGCCTCATTCTACTGCTGCTTCCAGAGCTACGGCATAACAACGCATTGTGTTACCGCTTGATCACTTCGGTAAAGCCAGCGATCGGCGGATGCTGCGATATTATTCCAAAGCACGGCACGATCATGACGTCTGTTGAGGTATTCATAGACTGATGACCTTTCAAGAAGTGCGTATTTTGACTATATCAAATAATCAGAGCAGCCATTCAGCAGAAATGTCACGGCTGGTACTTTGGTTTTGTCTTGTTTTTAACGACAGGGCAGCGGCAGGCTGATGATGTGATGAAGTTGGCAGAAAAGCAGGCGTTGCAACCATGCAACGCCTGTTGCAACACCCATTGTTGGGTACTAGCGGATACTGCTGGACCAGTTTGGCAGGTCGGACGCCAGAACAAAGCGGCGGGAATCCAGTGTCAGGCGAACTGCCAGCATAAAGCCGAATTCGTTGAAGTCGGGAGACAGGCCATAAAAGACCCCGCCACCCAGCTGCGCACGCGGGTCGGCTTGCACCATTCCCACCAGTTCAAATCCCATATACATGCCACTGGCTTCGTTATCGGTATAGAACTCCGAGCACAGGCTACTCTCCAGCGGTAACAGAGGGGCGCAGTCTTCCTGGTGCTGCTGATAGCCGAAGCTGATCTTGCCTCTGGCGACAAAGTTGCGTTGTTCCCGTGTCTGGGCAGAGAGTTCACCGCCGTATTTGAACAACTGTTGTGGGCTGAAATAGCCACCATGGCCAATGGTGTATTTGCTCAGGTTTTGATCGAACCGTTGGAAGGTAAAGGTAGGTCCCAGTGTGATCCGTTCCCAGCTATCCCCAGTCCACTGTTTCTGGGCCCTGAGTGAGAATTCCATTTCATCGTTGGAAGCTACCTGTGTACCGGTCAGTGATGCGCTTTTCAGTCCCAGCGCCGCGCCATAATTATTGCTCAGATCCAGAAAAACCCCTGCCCGGACGCCCTTGCTGCTGACCGCTCCCCAGGCCTCGCCATCGTAGGGGTCATACATTCCGACATAGGAAAGAATTGATTCTTTCACCGAGCGAGAAAACAGTTCGAGATTGATATTGCCGCGCTGCATCTGGAAATCCACCCCCAATGCACCTTCTGTACGGGCGGAGATAGGCGCATTGCTCGGCGTCAGTCCAATGGAGAAATAGGGCGAGACTTTCCCTTCATAGCGGTAATCGAATTTCACATCAACCGCATTGCTAATTTCTGTTGTGGGGGTGTAGCCGTAGTCTTCTTCCTGGCCAGGGTAGTTACCCACCAGAGAATAGTCTTCCAGAGAACCACTGCTCAAATTAACCCCGGAAAGCTGCAAATCAAACATATGGCGGCGATAGCTGAACTCTCCGCTAAGCAACGGCAAACGCTGGGTATCCAATTGACTGGTCCCACTATCGCCGGAGCGGAAATAAAACAGCATGCCCCCCATCAAGCCTGGCGAGCTGACGCCTTTCAGTTCGGGGTATTTGTCCGGCGCTTCATCATAGGCGGTCAGGTAGCGTCCGGTGTTATAGGCTTCTTCACTGTTTTTGACCGTCAGCAACTCCTGCAAGGGGCCGGACTGGTCTTCCGCGGTTTTTTCCAGTTGTACCCGATCGGTATCATACAGGCTGTAGTACAGCCCCTGGGCAACGTCTTCAGTCGGGTTCTCACGATAGGCTTTTTCGAACGCCAGGGCGGCGCTGTCCTTGTCACCCATATGGTAGGATGCCCAGCCATACATGGCCTCATCATCCAGACTGCGAGGGGCGTATTGCTCGGCTTCTTTCAGATAGGCAATGGTGCTTTCATAGTCTTCTTCATCAAAGGCTGCACTCGCCCGCTGTGACAGGATACTGCCCAGCATTTCGCTCATCAATGGGTCGCTGATGTTGTTACGCGCCAGTAATTCGGCTTCATCCAGATTCCCGAGACGCCCCTGGATCGTTGCCATGGCACGGGTGGTCTGTTCGGAAGGTGTCCAGTCGTGTGCTCGCTGGAACCATTCTTCTGCCTGAATCAGTTGCTCATCCCGGTACAGTGCCCAGCCAAACATCAGTGCAAAGCCACTGTCGCGCTGCGACATGACTTCTTCTTCAAAGTCTGGAATAGCATCAATGACAACACCGTCATCGCCATCCCGAGCCGCATTCAGAACCCGCGTACGCATCAGTTCCCGCTTCATCAGGGTCAGGTTGCTCTGGCTGATGCGATTACTCGTTCGGGTGTCTTCCTGTTCGTACATGGCATCAATTTCTGCCGCTGTCAGCTGCTGTTGCGCCCGGCGGAATGTATTAACACGGGTTTCATCTTCGCGGCAGTCTTTCATCATTGAAAGGTAAATCTGGCGGGTACTGTCCGGATCATCCAGCTCGTAGTAGGCGTCGGCCAGCGTCCAAAGATTGTAGTATTGCTCACAGGTAAACAAGCCGGGGTCACGCTGGGACAGGTAGACAATACTACGCCAGTCTCCATTCGCCATGGCCTGATCCAGTTCTTTTTTATTTTTGCCCGCTTCCAGCAATTCCATCATTTTGTCTGGCGGGTTCCATTCTGGCGATATTCTTTTCAGCTCGGTAATCTTGCTATCCATGCGCTGATATTCTTCCATTTGCAGCCATTGCCACAAACGCATTTCTTCCCGCCGTTGCGCTTCAAGTACAGGGTCGGGTGTGGCCTGAACCGGCGTCGTGCGTCGAGGTGCCTGGGGGGCAACCTGGGGCTTGGCCGCTTCAAGTGTTGGCAGATCGTCTTCCAGGATATTGGCTTGTCCGGAAGTACCAATCGCCAGAAACAGAGGCGCTCCATGGGCGGCAGTAAACGGATCTGCTCCTATTTCTGCCCCCTGCACTAGCTGAGTTGATGAAACTATCAGGCCACCCAGTAGCCAGAAACGAGGTGTCGATAATATCATTTAAGAAATTGCTCCTTATAGGCCACCCGGCTGAGTAACAGCAGGCTGGCGGAATAATAATCCTGACCGTAAATATCTTTGGTAATTGCTGTATTCGGAGCAGCAATCTGACCTTTACTCTGGCCGTTATCAATTGCCCTGTCGGTCAGCTGCCAGATTGCCCGAAAGCCATCCGGGGCGGGATATTCCGCTTCTTCTCCAGACAGGATATCAACCCAGGCCGGCATATATTTGCGTTGACTGGTTTGCTGCCAAAAGGTACGGCTGTTGTGTAACACGTCCGCGTCTTTTTCCCCTGACCACACCAGATACAACGGCAGGCGTATTGCCTCATAACCAAAACGTGGTGGGCGTTTCATGGCAGGAACCGGTGGCGTAATAGCAGTCATTTCAATCCAGTCTGGCGGCAGTTGCCAGCGGCCTCGTGACGCTATCTCGGTTAATTTCTTGCCATCATCAATCAGAGCTTGCCAGCGGCGGTCTGGCACCAGTTGTGCCAGATCCTGTAAGGCCGGGTACACCCAGTACGACAGGTTAATCTGCCAGCGATTACCATGCTGAAAACCGTATTCGGCGGGCATCAATATTGTGTAAGCCCCCAGCTTCAGGATCAGCTTATCGAGAATATCTACCGTAATCCGTCGCGCCGCTTCATGATAGTCGGGATTATTCCAGCGCTCCGCTCCACGCAGCAAAGCCCAGGCAATCAGTAGATCACCATCGGTGGCATTGTTTTTGTCTTGTACTCCATGGGTAGCAGACCAGTTCCAGGCAAATAGCCGGTCGTCCCGTACTTGCAAGTGTGTGCGGGTCCAGCTCCACAGTTTGCGAAAGCCGGACCGATCACCATAGGCAGCAGCCAGCAACATCGCATAGCCCTGCCCTTCCGAGTGACTGATGCCTTTGTTACCGCTATCCATTACCGCTCCACTGGTTTGTACAAACGCCTGTTTGTACTGTTCCCAGCCATTATCCATCATGGCGACCGATTGACTGGCACCACACACTGCAGCGATTGCTACGCTCAGGTAGCAAAACGCATGTACCAGTCGATGCATTAGTGATGGGTTTCCCTGAAGCGTGTCAGCAACCAACGGATAAACAGGGCAAGCAGCAGCAGGAACAGCAGCAATACGCCGATAAACATCCATGGGTCAGCGGACAAGTGATAGATCAGCCAGTTTGAAAATCTTGGTTGACCGATATGATAGCTCTCTCCCAGAGAGCGGGCGTAAACCTCTTCTTCTCCTGCCTTCCAGGCCGTTACATCCCCTTGCACGTTACTCCAGATTTCCGGGGTAATCAGCTCTCGCGAAGTTGCCAACAAATTCTTGCCGGAGCCAGCGGTGAACAAGGTAACGGTATTGGCGTAGTCGCCCCCCTGGAATTGCATCAGCAAACCGAAATCACCCAGGCCATTCCCCTGCAGGGATGGATTGACATAGTTAAATTCGCGAGCACCGTACTCATCCGCGTTTATCCACAAACGCGAGCCTTCGTAACGCGGCTGCTGACCGGCTTCGGCGGCACGGGCGTATTGCAGCAGGCTTTCTTCACCCAGCTTGATGGGTGCCAGTTTCAACAGATTGGCATCCAGACCTTGTACCGTACCCACAACAATCAGATTGTCGCTATCCAGGCCACTGAGGTCACCAAGGCGGTATTGCAAGTCGGTCGATACATGCCGCATGACTTCTGCCAGCTTGCCCATCAAGGTCCAGGAAGCGGCCAAAACATCAGAATCATTACTGCTCAAACCCACTACGGTCGTTTCACCATCATCGTTATAGCTGTAAGGGTAACCAGTGGTGGCCAGCAATTTCATGTTCGGCATTTCGACATAGCTGTCCAGCCCACTGAATTCAATGGTGGTATCGTCGTACAGGGTAAAGAGCAAGTTGGCATCATTACGCAGTTGGCACTCGGCCGAGCTGTCGGTCATCATCCGAGCCGCAAACGTCAGGGTATTCATACCTGGCTTGAGCGACCGGGTCGGAATCGTAATCGTGTGACGACGAACCGCTTCGCCTTCAATTTCGCTGAGGCGAACCACGTTTTCAAAACGACCGTTAATAAAGATATTGAATACCGAATCACCCCGCATGCCAGCGCCATAAGCAAAATGCAGGTTCAGATCCACACTGCTGGTCTCTGCCACATAGGTGTCTGGTGGAAGCATGATCCCTACATCAACACTACCGCCTCCAGCACCACTCATGGTGGTGGTTTCGTAACCAAAATCATAGAGCCGGTAGGTCGTATTCTGGGACACCATATTGGAGGCCGCAAAACGTGGCAGGTGATCCATTTTCAAACCATTGAAATTGGCTACTGCCTGGTCGGGCAGAGGAAAATTCATGTAACCAAGAATACGTGCGGCAATCGCCACGTCTTCTGCCTGGATGCCGGAAACCACCATAATAAAGTGCTGGGGGTCTTCATCCATGGGGAACACGCCGAGGTAAGGGCCAGAAACTGTGCTCGACCAGCGGCTACCCAACATTTGCTGCAAGTCGGCCTGGGTTCCGATGATGATGGCATCACGTCCACGTAACGGTTTCTGATCAAGGTATGGGAACTGGTAATTTTTCAGACGCTTTTGGTCGGAGGTATTTTTATACTGTAATACTTCATGGAAGATTTGTGGCGTTTTGTATTCCAGATGCACCGCCGCAGCCTGAGATACCATGGCCCCCCAGGTTGCGTAGTCAGACGTCGGGAATACCGGTGTAGCCACGGTCAGTTGGTAATCACCCAGCCAGCGTTGATCAAACAGCGAGTCAATCTCTGACAGTTTCGGGTTTACCTTGGCCAGCTCACCTTCAAACTTTACATAAGAATTCTGGGTATCCAGCTGTGACCACAGCTCTGGAGCGTCCGGGTCTTCACAGTTGGATTCGTAATGCTGAACGATATTAAAAGAGATCAGGTTATACCCCGATTTGAAACGCTTGCTGGGCAGACGAATATCAGCGATCCCTTCCGGGCGAGCCGGGTTCAGCGGTATTTGGGCAACCACACTTTCATTCAGTTTGACAACCAGTTGTGAGCGCTCACCAATCAGGGCGATCGAGTTGACGTATTCCAGATGCAGTACCACCTTGTCTGGCACCATCCGTTCAGACAAAGGAATGTAGACCGGGAAAATTGTTTGGGTACCACGCAAGTCAATAGGGTTGGTTTGCCCAACCAGCTTGGCCAGTGTCATGGTATTCGGCGGCAATGCCGCATTACTGGCCCCCAGAGCCAGGGTTGTCCAGCTCAGTAAACCAGCCCCTAGAAGCGTCATTAACCAAGCGCGAAATAAAGACTGAATCATGTTGTCACTTTTCCCGTTACTTAAATGGTACGAAACACAGCATTCACAGCGCTGCCTGTGGTTCCGTTCGATTTTTCTGTTAGCCATGCACTGGCCAGATATCAAGCGCCACGCAACTTGCGCCGCATGGCCGCCATGGTATCAATCCATAGTTGCCGAAAATGTGCCGCGGAACTGCGCGCCCCGGAACTGAACAGAAACCAGAGAGTTTCTCTGACGGTACATGTTGGCATCCGCGCTGCCCGTTCCTTGACCCATAATTCACTGTCACCGTAAACAAGCGCTACCAACTGGCGCTTGTGATCCAACTCATGCAGATCCACCTTGATACCAATAACAACACTGTCATCAGGTTTATGGACCGTAGCGATAACTGAGCCTGGCAAATTCACTTCTGCTTCCATCGCGGCACTGTAAGCACGCACCACCAGCTCTTGCCCGGTCAAATCCATATTCAGTTTCTGGAATACACTGCCCTTGATGCGAACACCCAGGCCACCGGAAGACATATCAACAATAGTAGCAGGGACTGACTTGCCATTCACAATCACGCGAGCAGCAATATCGGCATTAACCCTGGGTTCCTGACGCCGCTGCTTCAATTCATACAGGGCTCCGATTGCACACACCATCAGTGACAGGTTAAAAGCCTCCCAGAACATGGTGATCAGAATCACATCGCTGTCTTGTGGAATCACCTGCAAACGGATAAATCCAGCCGTTAACGAGGCCAGGTTAAAGGCCAGCAACCAGTAAAACGGCCCGGCAAGCGAGGTAATAAAGTTCTCATCCATGAACTCCCCTTTTGGCGTTACCGCAAACTCCGGTGAGCGAGGGCTTTTGATTACTTCAAGAATCGCGGGCAGGGAATACAGGGACTGCATCAACTCATACAATTCCGACACCAGAGCCCAACGGTATCGACCAAACAGGAAGTCGGTCACGATCAGGGCACCCATCAAGTGCGGCAAGGCATAGGAGAAGAACTCGGTCATGTTGGCGTCGTAGATTTTCAGGCCAAAAAACAGGTACGCCGATGGTGCAACCAAAAAGGTAGCCCGCGCAAACGGGAAGAACCAGAACCCGGAGCTACTGGTGTAACACAGCCTTTGCCAGGGTTTTAATCCTTTAAAAAACAAAGGGTTTTTCAGCATGAAGATCTGCACCATGCCTTGCGCCCAACGCATCCGCTGCACCACAAACCCGGAATACGTTTCAGGCTGCAAGCCAGCAATCATAGGGCGGTTGACATAAGCACTACGGTAACCTTTGGCATGCAGCAAAAACGCGGTTTCTGCATCCTCGGTAATGGAATCCCCGGAAATACCACCCACTTCCAGCAGGTATTTTCGACGAATAAGTGCGGCAGAGCCGCAGAAGAAAGAGGAGTCCCAAAAATCCAGACCTTCCTGGATAACCCCGTAAAACATCTCGTTTTCCCCCGGCATTTTACCGTAGGTCTGGAGGTTTTTTTCCACCGGGTCAGGGTTGATAAAAAAGTGGGGGCTTTGCACCAAAAACATCTTGGGATCATTGATCATAATACCGACCATGCGCTCAAGAATATCTCGGGTCGGTACGTGGTCGGCATCCAGAATCAGAATGTGTTCGCCGTTGGTTTTTTCCAGGGCCGCGTTAATATTACCGGCCTTGGCATGGTTGTTCTTTTCCCGGGTCAGGTAGGTCGCGCCGATACGCTCGCACATGGCCTTCAGAGTGTCGTAACGTTCCTGGGAGCTGCTAGCACGCTCAGGGTCTTCAGAATTCCGGCGGCCGACGGTACCACCATCATCCAGCAAGCAAACGTTCAACTTGTCTGCGGGATATCTGACTTGCAAGGCAGCCAGCAGGGTAATTTCCAGCATTTCCTGGGGTTCGTTATAGCTGGGAATAAAGATATCGACGGATGGTATTTTATCCGGGTCGTCCGGCAGAGGAATATGCTCGCGTTTCCTGCCTTGTATATTTACAAAACTTCCCAGGAAGGAAATAATAATGCCGTATATCTCAGCCATAAACAGAATAAGCATACAAATAAAGCTGAGCAAATCGTAATAGGTGATTGTTTCCTGCTGGCGCCAGGCAAAATAGCGCATGGAAACAAAAAAAGCAGTAATAAGAATAAGAATCCGGAGCAATCGTTGCACTTCAATCGAGCCATTGTTTCTTATGACCCGGCTTTCAAAAAAGCGCAAGAGAATAACGACGCCCACCATGCTGTAGGCCAGGACCGCTTGAGACGCAACATCCACGCGCAGCTGGGAGATGTACAAGCTGAGAAGGATAACGAGCACCCCTCCTCCGCCCATCAACCAGCCTCGTGCACGATCCGACAAATCAATCTTCATGAAATCCCCGAATAATCGTTGACGGGCAGCTGCTGCCAGGCCAACGAGACAATATTTACATCATGACCATGCACTGTCATTTTTTTGTACACATATGAGTTAAAATAGATCAGAGACATGACAATTGCAAAGCAACAATAGACGAAATGGCCACATCCCCTGTTTTTTTATATATGCATTGACGAAGTACAATTTATCAGATTGGCATGTAATCACAAATATTCATGACGCCACCCTGGCTATCTGCATTCGTAACCCTGTGTTTTATCACAGCCCACCAGGCAAACCGTGCCTGAACCACCGCCTTGCCTGACAGAATACCGCCCGGAACAACAACCAGCGCTGCCCTGTTACGGTAAAATCAGACTCACCATGCTGGCGTATTTGGACGGCACAGGAAAGCTCATGCCTTGTCCATATTCATGCAGCAGCATTGAGAGCCAGCGACGTGATGTGATGATCCGTTCAAATGCAATGTGGGTACGGCCATCTTTTGTCTCCAGTCGATACCCTTCCAGGCAGATCCGTACGGATTCTGTTTCGCCTTCCAGTAACAGTGTCACCTGGATATTGCGCTGCTGTTTGTCCAGTTCGATATGCTCTACCGCTCCGGCACCGACCAGTTTTTTCTCGATCAGGGCCGTTAGTCCCTTGTTAATCATGCTGCCCAACACGCTGATACCACTCTGCTGAAAAACGCCTATCATACCTGATGCTGCCACGATTGGCAGATGCCTGATGACGTTATTCAACCTCTGTAAATGCTACTTCCGACCAACCTCCAGCCCGGATAATCCCGCAGCCATCACAACCTCATGGCTCGCTACCGGGTTTGAAAACCCTGGTTTCCCAGTGTGCAGTCTTTGACAACTGTCAACTTCAAACGAAAATTTCAAGTGCACAGCCAACACGACAGAAACATTTGTCTCGTTTAGATGTATAATTTCAGCAATTAACATCCAATGCCGGAGTTTTCCAGAACGAACCGTGCACCATGCTGTCAGCTCCAATACAACGTTTGATAGCTGGGTGCAACTGGTGTTTATCCCCGCTGGCTTGAGCGAGTGGTAACAATATACATTAGTAGCAGTCCTTGAGAGGACAGTTGTACGGATTCCGCAGTCTGTGTATAAAGCCCCGGCTCTGCATCAACTTACCCGACCACCTGTCTAACTGTAATATCTATATGGTTTTGGGGCGGCAGGCCAAAAGCCTGGGAGTTGATCGCAACAGGAATACCGGCATTCCCGGATTCCTGATAAAACGACTTTCTGATCAAAAGGCGAAATCGTAATGACTACACAACAGGTCGATGTACTCCTGGTTGGCGGAGGAGTGATGAGTGCGACCCTGGGTACGCTGCTAAGCAAGCTCGATCCAACGCTCAAACTCATAATGGTAGAACGTTTGGATCATGTCGCTCATGAGAGTACCGATGGATGGAACAACGCAGGTACCGGTCACGCTGGTTACTGTGAACTCAACTACACCGCAGAAGATGCCAACGGTAATGTGAGCATCGATCGGGCATTAACCATCAATGCCAATTTCGAACTGTCGCTCCAGCTCTGGAGCTACCTGGTCGAAACGGGAGGTCTCCCACAACCCACGCAATTCATCAACACCACGCCCCACATCAGCTTTGTATGGGGTGAAAAAAACGTTGCATTCCTGCGTCAGCGTGCAGAAAAACTGTCCGCTCACCACTTGTTCAAAGACATGGAATACAGCGAAGACCCAGAAGTACTGAAGCAGTGGATACCACTGGTGATGAACGGCCGCGATGCCAATGAGAAAGTTGCGGCGACCCGTATTGCCTACGGTTCTGACGTTGATTTCGGCTCCCTGACTCGCAACCTGGTTCAGCAGCTGGAGCAACAGGACAACTTCAATCTGCTAGTGAACCATGAAGTGGTTGATTTCGAACGTCACCAGCAAGAAAAACGCTGGACGGTGGCACTGCGAGACCGTCAGTCTGGCAAAACCAAAACCGTCAATACCGGTTTTGTTTTTCTTGGTGCCGGTGGTGGTTCCCTGCCACTGCTGCAGGCTTCAGGTATCGAAGAAGCAGAAGGTTATGGCGGCTTCCCGGTCAGTGGTCAATGGCTGGTCTGCAAAGACAAGAAAATTGTCTCGCAGCATCATGCCAAAGTGTATGGCAAAGCAGCCATCGGTGCTCCTCCGATGTCGGTTCCCCACCTGGATACCCGAATTATCAACGGTGAACCCGCCTTGTTGTTCGGTCCTTATGCCGGGTTCACTACCAAATTCCTGAAAGCTGGCTCCAAGCTCGACCTGATCAAATCCGTTAGTACCAACAATCTGTTTCCAATGATGTCGGTTGGTATCCATAACATGGATCTGACCAAGTACCTGATCAGTGAAGTGATGCAATCCCACGATAACCGGGTAGAAACATTACGCGGCTACTTCCCTGAGTGCCAATCCAGCGACTGGACACTCGCCCACGCCGGACAACGTGTGCAAGTCATCAAGAAAGACGCCAATGGCAAAGGGAAACTGGAGTTTGGTACCGAACTGGTATCTGCTGCGGATGGCTCTCTGGCGGCCCTGCTGGGAGCATCTCCAGGTGCATCGGTTGCAGCTTATGCCATGCTGGAAGTTCTGGAAAAATGTTTTGCCGACAAAATGACCGGCGCCTGGCAGGACAGGTTAAAAACCATGATTCCATCCTATGGCCAGTCTCTGATCGAAGACAGCGAACTGCTGGAGCGTGTACGCCAACGTACATTAAGTACGCTTGAACTGAAGCCATAAATACAGCATCAGCATCATCACGTCACAAAAAAAGCCCCTCGCCTGAAGGGGCTTTTTTTGTGACTCTCCCCCTTTGGGGACATCTATTTAATCCGGTGCTCACTCTGGGCTACCGGATGGTTTCGAATCACGAAGCCGACTTGCAGGCCT
>NZ_JAUORS010000033.1:0-18575 GCF_030548165.1 Oceanobacter sp. 5_MG-2023
GTAATCAGACGTTTCCGGCGTGTTGGCCATGCCTGCTCTGACGGGGTTCAGGTCGACGTAAGCCATACAAGCCAACAAGGCTGCTTCATCCAAAAGCGCCTGGGACTTGAATCTTCCCTCCCAGAAGCGACCGGTACATGCATCTTCCGCATTGGCTTCGCGAGCAATCGCCTCGTTCAAAACTCGCATAAACCAGCTGATGTCTGACAGGCGCGAACGCCATTCCTCGACCAATATTGTCAGGCGTGCCTGTTCGGCTGTGGCCAGCGGTTCGCCGCGCTCAAAACGCTGCGACAGAGGATTACCCTTGAATAATTGATGCCAACGTTGCACCACGTCCAGCTCGGACCAGCTTGCCGCCTGATCAGTATCGACGAACAGCACCACATGATAATGATTCGACATCACCGCATAAGCAGCGACCTGAATGGCGAATATTTGAGGCAAGGCCAATAAACGCGCTTCCAGCCAGCCACGACGGTGTTCATAGCAAGCGCCGGAGAACTGGTCTGTACCGCAAAGAAAGGCACGGCGGACGCAGCGAGAAACGCAGTGATACCAAGGGGTGGCCTCGACTGAAACCTGTTGTTTTCTGGGTTTGGGCATCGTTTCTCTCCTTGTTGCGATGAGGGAAATAATAGGCCAATAACCAACGGGTTGGGTATCAGGAGAAGGTACTAGAGTGGGTGTCCCGAAAAGACTGGGGTCCCAAAAGAAAGACAGCGCCTGATGGTCAAGAGCGGTGACCATACAAAAAGCGCTGTTTGAATCTCTTCCTATATATTCTTGGTTTTTCCAGGTGACGTCTTAGTCTTGTTGCCGCTGCTGTGCCTTGAAGGCGAGTTTTTCCTGGCGACGCTGCTCAATAATATCTTGCAGGTCGTTGCCGAGGTGATCTTCACCACGTTGTTTGGCCAGTTGCATCTGATGTTCGCGCTGGCGGAAACGTTCCCGTTGTTCGTCTGAATATTCATTAATGCAGTGATGGCAACTAACGCCTTGCAGGTAATGTTCAGATTGTTTGTCGGCTTCGGTGATCGGGCGACGGCAGGCATGGCATTGGTCGTATTCGCCTTTTTCCAGCTTGTGGTTAACGGTGACGCGATTGTCGAAGACAAAACATTCACCTTGCCACAGGGTCTCTGCTTCGGGGACTTCTTCCAGGTATTTCAGAATGCCACCTTCGAGGTGGTAGACCTCGTCAAAACCTTGCTCTTTCAGGTAGGCGGTGGATTTTTCGCAGCGGATGCCACCAGTACAGAACATGGCGACTTTTTTGTGTTTTTCCGGGTTGAGGTTTTCTTTTACGTACTGAGGGAATTCACGGAAGGTTTTGGTGTTCGGGTCTTGTGCACCTTTGAAGGTACCTATACCAACTTCGTAGTCGTTGCGGGTATCGACCAGCAAGACCTCCGGGTCGGAAATCAGGGCATTCCAGTCTTTGGGTTGTACGTAAGTGCCTACTACACGTTTCGGGTCGATTCCTTCGATACCCATGGTGACGATTTCTTTTTTGAGTTTGACCTTGGTGCGGTAGAACGGCTGTTCGTCATCGTAGGATTCCTTATAGCCGATGTTGGCCAGACGTGAATCCTGGCGCAAGTAGGCCAACAAGCCATCAATACCCGCGCGGCTACCGGCGACGGTGCCGTTGATGCCTTCGTGGGCCAGTAGCAGGGTACCTTTGACGTCCAGCGCGAGCATGGTGTCGAGTAATGGCTGGCGTAATGCCTCAAAATCGTCAAGCGTGACGAACTTGTACATGGCGCAAACTACGATAGAGCCACTAACGGGCGTTTCACTGGCCGTGGGCGCAGGGGTTGGTGATGCGGATGATGTCATGGTGTCCTCGCTGACCGGAACGTAAAACCGGTGCGTGATGGTTTTTCGGGGCGCGGAGTATACAAAAAAAGCAGTTCTGTTTCAGCTGCTGCGGGTGGTGGTTTGGGTGGGCTGGATAGGTCAACCTGCCGGACTCTGCTAAAATGCATTGTTTATGCATGTCGTAATGATTCGACTGCTGGTTACTCAAACAGGACTTACCTTGACCAATAACGATGTATTCCGCCGTATCCGCTATACCTTCGATCTTAATGATTCCAAAATGATGGCTATTTTTGCGGCGGCGGATTGTTCCGTCACTCGGGAGCAGGTCTGTGGCTGGCTGAAAAAGGATGATGATGAAGCCGCGCTTATCGCCAGTGATACCGATCTGGCGGCATTTCTGAATGGTTTTATCAACACTCATCGTGGCAAGCGGGATGGTGCCCAGCCTGAACTGGAAACGCGTCTGACCAATAATATTATCTTGCGCAAGTTGCGTATTGCTCTGGATATGCAAGCGGAGGATATTCTGGAGACCTTGCAGGTGGCGGGCTTCCGTCTAAGCAAGCATGAACTGAGTGCGTTTTTCCGCAAGCCGGATCATAAGAATTATCGTGAGTGCAAAGACCAGATATTGCGTAACTTTCTGATGGGGATGCAGCGTCAGTTGCGACCAGAAGATATCAGCGAATATCAGCAGGATGATGACTAGCCTTTGTTCGATGTCTGGGGCTGATACCTGGGTTTAATACCTGGGTTTTCGACACCAGGGGTTCCAATACTCCGGTTTTTGATGCCAGGGTCGCTGCGCTTATAAACGCCGATCACCCGGATCGCCATCCATGGCGTGCGCTGATCGTATGATCGTGGCGTTACCTGATCCGGTCAGAATTCGCAGTTGTTGTTGTCCAGTACATAGGTTGGCAGGTCTTTTTCATCTGGAATGGGTGTGGGAGCACCGTCTTCGTCGATGGAGACAAACTTGAAGGTGGCTTCGGTTACTCTTTCCCGTTGACCAATACGACCGCGACGTACCCAGGCTTCAACGTGTATGTCCATGGATGTCCGGCCGCTGTAGGCCACTTCGGTGTAAACCCCCAGAATATCGCCAACTCTGACCGGGCGAATAAAACTCATGCTGTCTACTGCAACCGTGACAACACGTCCTTGTGCACGCTGCCCGGCGCAAATACCGGCGGCGATGTCCATTTGGGAGAGTACCCAGCCTCCGAAAATGTCGCCAGCGGGGTTGGTATCGCTCGGCATGGCGATGGTGCGAGTGGTCAACCGACCACGGGTAACCTCTTTCATGGTGTTATATTTCCTCGTTCTGAATGATCACCCCTCTGTTGCCCGGAGGGTGTTGAAGCAGTCTTGCGATACAGGTGGTAGCAACAGGTAGGGAATATACACCGAATGTCGTATTGAATTATCAGATTTTTAAATAGCTCTGATAGTCAGGTCGATTTCAGCAGGACCAGTCTTCGCGCCGAAAGAAGTGAAACCCATCGGCATCACACTGAAAGCGTACCAACTCAATACCGCAGGGGGTGATTGGCTCCCAGGGTAAGGGCGGTAATTCTGATACGGTATGGCGAATGATATCGGCGGATTGTTGCTCGGCCAAAAAGCGGGAAACGGTAATGTGGCTGCCCCAGGGCATGCTCAGTTCAATGCCCGCCTGTTGGGCGCTTTCGACCAGGGCTTCTGCCAGCTGCCAGAAACCGGCGTTGGCTTTGCTGGCGGCAATCAGGGTGTTGCTGTTGTACAGCCAATCGGTGAAACCAATACACACATTGGCCAGTCGGGTTTGTGCCAGTGGTTGGCCCTGGTTCATAAACCACTGGTTTGCCTGAATCTCCAGGGCGTTGGCTTCGTTCTCTGTGCGCTGGGTCAGCTTGCTGCCTGTTGCCAGTGTGGTGTGCAAGGTGTCGGCACCATAACTCATGGCGGGAATGATCTGGCCAATATTGGCGCTGGCCTGGCTGAGCAAGCGAGTCAGGCTGTCGGGGTAACGTAATATCAGTAGCAAACCACTGTCGGCAGGAGGATTGGCACCCGTCAGTTGCAGTTCGGGCTGGGCCATGGGTTGGCGGAAAGCGTTGTAATAAATACCGCGCTGTTTCTCGGTATAAGCATCCATTTTGCTCGACATGGCATATCCTGAAAATAGGTTGGTGTTTGGCGACAGGGAAGATAAGCGTCAATCGGGCTGCTGTCGAGCCATCCGGCAAACTGACCGCACCGTCCGGCACATCGGCGCGGATTTGTCCCGCGTTGCGGCGGCCTCTCCCTGTTAGAATGCTATTTTTTGTCGGCCATCAGGTAACGGATTGCATGCTCAAACTCTACCATTCCAACGATCTGGACGTTCTGAAAGGGATTTTGTTGTCACTGATGCAACAAAACCCACCGTCTCCTTTCGAGCGTGAAGCGATTCTGGTGCAAAGCCAGGGTATGGCACATTGGCTCAAATTGAACATTGCTGATGGTCTTGGTGTCTCGGCGCAGCTGGAGTTTCCGCTGCCGTTCAGTTTTGTTTGGCAGATATTTAATCGCTTGCGGCCGGATTTGCCGGAGCGCTCCCACTTCGACAAACAATTGATGATATGGAAACTGATGCGGCTGTTGCCAGGCCTGGTGGCCGGTGCCGGAGACGATCATCCATGCAAAGCGATTGCCCATTATCTTGATGACGATGAGGCTGGTATCAAATGTTATCAGCTGGCACAAACCATTGCTGATGTGTTCGATCAATACCTGGTGTATCGGCCAGACTGGTTGCTGGCCTGGGAAGCGGGTGAAGATCAGGTAGAAGGGGCGGATGTCAGCCGTCATCCATGGCAACCGCTGGTCTGGCGGGCGCTGGTGGCTGACTGTGAGCAACAGGGTCAGAGCCTGGCGCACCGGGCACGACTGATGGAGCAACTGGCAGATCTGGTACGGCGCTACCCTGAACGGCTGGCAGGCTTGCCCAAGCGGCTGTTTGTGTTTGGTATTGCGGCGTTACCCGGCAGTTATTGGCAAGTGCTGGATGCTATTTCGAGTGAAGTGGAGGTGCATTTTTTTCTGCTGAATCCGTGCCGGAACTTTTGGGGCGATATTGTTGATGGCCGGCGGCGGTTGCGGATTTTGCAGCGCCAGCCGGAATCCGCTGCGTACCTGGATCGGGGTAATCCGCTATTGGCCAGCTGGGGTCAGCTGGGGCGTGATTTTCTGACCTTGGTACACGAGACCGAGCTGGCTCTGGATGTGGAGGCCTGGGTTGACCCGGATCAGCCATCAGACACGATGGACCTGCTGCATGCGCTGCAATACGACATTCTGGAATTGCAGGATCGGCAACAAGCGGCTTTTGGTGCCGATGCCCTGCAGCACAGTCGGTTTAAACAGGTTGTACAGGCGGATGACGATAGCCTCAAGCTGGTGTCTGCTCACAGCCCGTTGCGCGAAGTACAACGGTTGCACGATCAGTTATTACACTGGTTTGCCCAGGACCCGGAGCTGAATCCTCGTGATGTGGTGGTGATGGTACCGGATATCGATGCCTATGCTGCGTATATCGATGCCGTTTTCGCCAGTGTTGAGCAAACCGACAGCGGCCATAGCCTGAGAATCCCCTGGGCCATTGCGGATCAGTCGATGCTGATGGAAAACCCGCTGATTGAAACCTTCCTGTCGTTATTGGGGCTGGCAGACAGTCGTCTGACTATTACGGAAGTACAGGATTGGCTGGATGTGGCAGCTATCCGTACCCGCTTTGGTATTGCGCGTAGCGAGCTGGAAACCATCAAGGACTGGCTGGTACGCGCGAATATTCGCTGGGGGCTGGATGGTCAGCAACGTGGTCGCCTTGGCTTGCCGGTATTTGAGCAAAACAGCTGGCGTAAGGGGCTGCGGCAACTGTTGCTGGGATTGATGATTCCTGAGGTATTACCCGATAGTCAGTACACCCCGGGGTGGCAGGGAGACTGGCCGATTACGGCAGTGGAAGGTAACAGCGCTGAATTGCTCGGAAAGCTGTTGGGCTTTGTGGATGCGTTGGAATACTGGCAGCAGACATTGGGCGAATTACGCGATCCGGCCGACTGGCTGGTCAGCTTGCCAGTCATGCTGGAGAGCTTTTTTTGTACCGATTTCAATCGCGCTGATGGTATCAGTCTGGCGGAACAACAGCAGCAAGCAGGCTCGTTACAGCAGGTGCGTGATGCTCTGGTGCGCTGGCAGCAAGAGCTGGAACTGAGTGCTGTGGTCTGTCCTGCGGCAGACGCCGGTACGGTGCCGGAAACACATGACGCGACGACCAGCACCCTGATGTTGTCAGGACGGGTGGTACGGGCCTGGTTTAATGAGCAATTAGGGCAACAAGGTGGCTGGCAGCGCTTTTTGGCCGGGCCGGTGAATTTCTGTACCTTGATGCCGATGCGGTCGATTCCATTCAAAGTGGTGTGTTTGCTGGGCATGAACGATGTCGATTATCCGCGCCGGGTACCTCCGGTTGGATTTGACCTGTTGGCCTCCGGTCAGCGGCGGTTGGGGGATCGCTCCCGTCGGGATGATGATCGTTATCTGTTTCTGGAAGCCGTAACGTCAGCACAGCAGCACCTGTATATCAGCTATCGCGGTCACGGCGTACGGGAAAACAACGAGCAGCAACCGTCAGTACTGGTGAGCGAGCTGGTGGATTACGTCTGTGACAGCTTCTGCCTGCAGCAAGGTCAGGACAAGCCCCATGCCCAAAGCCGCGAGGCCATGTATCAATGGTTGATTGAAACCATCCCCTTGCAGCCGTTCGGAGCCGGGGTTTATATGCCACTCGGTCATGACCGCTCAGCTCCAGCCGTTATAACCAACCGGATTACCAGCTATCACCCGTTATGGGCCAAAGTGGCAGGCAGTCATCATCCTGCCTTGTTACCGCAGGAGCGTGAGGCTGTTGGTGATTTTGTCAGCCGTGTACTGCCGTTGCCAGAGGAGCTGTTACCCCAACACTCGGGTGAGCGGGTAATCATAGAACTCGCCGATATGATCAAGGCGTTGCATAACAACGCCGACTTTTTTCTTAAACGGCGCTTGCGCGCCAATCTGACACCTTACTGGCAAGATCATCCGGCAGAAGAGCCGTTTGATCTGGATAGTCTGGAACGTTATCTCTATCGCAGTGACGAGCTGGACAGCTTGCTGGGCGACAATCCAGCGGCCGATCCCTTGGTCGATGAGCAGGGAAATGCTGCTCGCCAGCGCCGCCTCGAACGTATGCAGGCGCTGGGACAATTACCGGTGAACGCGCTTGGACAACTGACGGCGCAGAAATTACAGGCCTCGGTTCGACCGCTCACCGAGGCGGTGTGTTTGATTCGGGATACTGCCATCGCGACAAGTGCCGATAGCCGTGACGCAGAGGGAATCAGCCGCCAGGCATTGGTCGCAGCGGTTGAATTAAGTGGAGACAGTCTGGCCCGGGTGCTGAAGGAAACATTGGCTGATGACCGGGTAACCGCTGGTACTGCCCTGACCTGGCAGCTTGAAGGCGAGCTGGGTCAGTGTGCCGGCTCGGTGTTGATTCGTTATCGGCCCGGGGCGATTCGTGGCAAGCATCTGCTGGCAGCCTGGCTGGAGCTGGTCCTGGCGCGGCAGGTTCATGGGGATGCCATTACACATGCCTTGGTGTTGGGTCTGGATAGCAAGCAACAGGTTGTGCAACACCGGTTAGATGCCCCTGTGCAGCAACAGGCCAACGATATTCTGACGGCTTGCGTGGCGTTTTATTTACAGGGCTGGTGTCAGCCTCAACCATTACTGCCGGATTTGCTTTGGCAGTTGCTGCAGGTGGAAGAAGAGGCCCGGGATGACGTTGTGGCCAAGGCAACGGCGCAAGAGTTTGGTGAACTGGCAGCGGTGTCGATTGTGCGGTGTTTTCCCCAGCTGGCGGAACAGTTGGAACAGCCGGAACAACGAACCGCCTGGCTAAAGCAATTTGACTGGTTGATGAAGCCGTTGTGTGCTCATCACAGCATGGCGGAGGAAGTGTCATGACTAACCATCGTTCGATAACCACGGATGCCCCCGGTGCAGCGGCGACGTCTGCCGTAGCCGCCGCTGGTGAGCATGGGCAGGCCGGGGTCAACCCTCTGGATATATCGACCTTTCCGCTGTTGGGGCAATCACTGATCGAAGCCAGCGCAGGGACGGGGAAAACCTACACCATTGCCAGTCTTTACAGTCGTTTGCTGATTGGCCATCACACCGGTCTGGAGCAACTGAGTTGCGATCAGGTGCTGGTGGTGACCTTTACCAACGCTGCCACTGAAGAGCTACGAGGCCGTATCCGGGAGCGTATCCGTAACAATTTTGAGGATGTGGTGCGCTTGCGGGGTGGACAGCCGGTCGATGATGCGTTGTTTGGGCAATGGTTGGCACAACTGGCGTTGGACGATGAAGGGTTACAAAGGCTGGCAACCTGGCTGCAGGCGAATCTGGCGCGTATGGATGATGCCAGTATTTTTACCATTCACGGTTTTTGCCAGCGCATGCTGAAACAATTCGCCTTTGATACCGGCGTGATGTTCAGTGCCGAGCTGGTGCTGGATGCCGACCAGTATTTACGCCAGGCCTGCGAGGATGTCTGGCGTCGTGGCCTGTACCACCAGCAGATTCTGGCGGTCGAATGGCTGTCGGCGGTGTTCCCAACCCCGGCGGATTTGATGAGTACGGTACGGCACTGGTTTGCCCGGCCGGACGCCCGTTTTATTCCATCACCAACACCAGGGCAAGTGTTGTTGCCAGAAGACTGGCAGGATGCCAGTCGCTGCTTTGAGCAGGTCGGCGCGCTTTGGCAGCAGCTGGGTGATCAGCACATTCTGGAGCTGTTGCAATCGGGTGACTTGAATGGCAACTCATACCGCAAAGGTTCGGTGCCGGGCTGGATACGGAGTATCAGCCAATATTTCAGCGGTCACTTCTCGTTTAACGTGCCGGACAAGCTGGGTCACTTTGGTACTGAGATGTTGCGTGCCAAAACCAAAAAGAAAGGCACCACACCAGAACACCCGTTGTTTGATCAGATCCAGCAGCTGCTGGATACATTGCAGCCGTACCTGGCACAGCTCGATCAGTTGCGATCAGTCTTGCCGGTGGTCTGGTTCGAGGAGGTCAAGGCCCGTTATATCACGCTGCTGGAGCAGGCTGGTGCGATGTCGCCGGATGATCTGTTGCGGTTACTGGATGTAGCGCTGCAAGGGCCAATGGGACAGGCGTTAGCGGAACAGATACGCAGTCTTTACCCTGTCGCCCTGATTGATGAGTTTCAGGATACCGATCCATTGCAGTATCGGATCTTTGCCACGATTTATCCGGCCGAGTCGGACAGCGCAGAGGAATCCCAGGAGTATAAAGCCCCTGTCAGCGGTAATGACAGGGCCGCGAGCAGCGGATCAACGCGCTGGGGGCTGACAGCGATCGGAGACCCCAAGCAGGCGATTTATGCCTTTCGGGGAGCGGATATTTTTACCTATATCGGAGCCCGGCGGGCGATGAAGCCAGAGCGTATTTTTACCCTGGATACCAACTGGCGCAGCCACAGCGATCTGGTGGCCGATGTGAATGATCTGTTTGCACAGCATCCGGCCCCGTTTGTATTTGATGAGGATATTCCGTTTCATCCCGTCAAGGCCGCTGGTAAGGCGGATGATCGACCGTTGCGATTGATGTTGTCTGGCGCGGCTCAATCGCAGGCTCCCTTGCAGATCTGGCTGGATGAGGTGGAAGAAAACCGTGATCAGGGGGTTTGGCGTTGTGCGCAGCAATGCGCCAGCAGTATCCGGGCGTTATTAACCGGGACGGGCCAGATTGGTGATCAGCCGGTGCTGGCTCGGGATATGGCGGTGCTGGTACGCAGCCACAAGCAGGCTCAGATCATGAAAAAAGCCTTGTCGCGGGTGGGCGTTGGTGCCGTGTTCCTGTCTCGGGATTCCGTCTTTCGCAGCCTGGAGGCCAGCGAGTTGCTGACCTGGCTGGCAGCCATTGCCGAACCGGCTAACGAGCGGGCAGTGCGTAATGCCTTGGCGACTTCGTTACAGGGCTTCAGCAGTGAGCAGCTGCATCAGCTATTGATCGAAGAAGCTGCCTGGGAGCAGCAGCTGGCGCAGATTCAGGGCTACCACGACTGTTGGTTACGACGCGGGATTATGGCCAGTCTGATGCGTTGGCTGAATGATAACGACCGGGCCGTGCGGTTGCGGCAGTTAGCGGATGGCGAACGTATTTTGACCAATCTGCTGCATCTGGGTGAATTGCTGCAGCAGGCCAGTCGTCGCTTGCGGGGCCACCAGGCTTTATTACGCTGGTTTACCGAGCAGGTGCTGGATGCATCAGGCAGTGGTGACGAAGCCCAGTTACGGTTGGAAACCGACGACAACCTGGTATCGATTGTCACCATTCACAAATCCAAAGGGCTGGAGTATCCGCTGGTTTTTCTGCCTTTTCTCTGGAGTGACAGCTATACCCTGCGGCCACAAGCCCGCTCGGTACAGTATTTTGATGAGGCACAAGGGGTTGTGGTGAATCTGGCACCGGATAAAGACGCCAGAGCCATGGCTACCCGTGACAGTAAAGCGGAAATGATGCGGTTGTTGTACGTGGCGCTGACGCGGCCGGTGCAAGGCTGCTTTATTTGGTTATCGGCGGCGATGAGCCGGAAAACCAGAGTACTGGACACCTCCGCCCTGGGGGAGTTGCTGCAAACGACAGGAGTCTCGCTTGACGCGCTTTGCCATTCATCCGGGGAGGCAGTCCGGATCAGCCCCTGGCCTCATTGGCCTGACGGTGATCGCCCCTTGATCCCGGTTACGGAGCAATTGCCCGTGGCGATGGATTTTTCCCGGCCTTTGTATCAGCGTTGGCGTGTCAGCAGCTTTACCGCGTTGAGTTATCACGCAGACGGAGGCAGGCATGACGGTGTGGGTTTGCTGGCCGATGTTGGAAATTTGCGCCTTGATGAAACCGATCATGGCAGTCACGGAGAATCTGGCAGTCATTTGGGGTTGACGGCTGAGGACACGAACGGCTCAACAGGGCAGCTGACCGCTGAGTGTCGGGATAACCCGTTTATTACCTCGGCAGCCATCTCTTTTCCTCGAGGACCCCAGGCGGGTACCTGTTTGCACCGTGTGCTGGAACGGTGGGATTTTCATTCTCGTGAATCCTTGATCGAGACCATTCTGCCTACGGAGCTGGGGCATTTTGGCTTGTTACAGCAAGACGTTGATTTACCGGCCCTGGCTGACTGGCTGATGGGCGTGGTGCAGACACCCTTGGACAGCGAGAGCGGTTTGTCACTGGCAGCGCTGGAGACGGATCAACGCCTGGATGAAATGGAATTCTGTTTGCCGATCGGTGAGTTGCGCTCGGGGTCGTTGAACCGTTTGTTGATTGAATCCGGCCAGAACGCTGAAGGTATCCGGCGACCACAACTGGAGTTCAGTGCGGTGACAGGGTATCTGAAAGGGTTTATCGATTTGGTGTTCTGTTATCAGGGGCGTTATTACCTGGCGGATTACAAGTCGAATTATCTGGGAGATCAGCGGCAGGATTACACTGGTGTGGCACTGCAGCAAAGTATGGTCGAGCATCATTATGATTTGCAGGCCTGGATTTATATCCTGGCACTGGACCAGTTTTTACGTCAGCGGTTACCAGACTACAGTCCGCAGCAGCATCTGGGGGGAGTGTATTACCTGTTTCTGCGTGGCATGGGGGACGCTGACTCCGCGGCTGTGGCGGCCTCCGGGCCATGGCCGGGCGTGTATTTCCAGACCATCGATTGGGCACAGTTGCAGCACTGGCAACAACGCTTGCTGCGGCCAGCAGGTTCTGGGTTCGGGATTGGCGTTGATACTGGTGTTGATGTTGATGTTGATGTTGATGTTGATGTTGATGTTGAGCCCGATGCTGGAGCAACAGATAACACTCTGCCCCGGCATCAGCCGGAGTCCGCGTCGGCCAGGCAGCCAAACACAGGTACTGCGAGACAGGGAGAACTGGATTTATGAGTACGGTTATGTATGAAGCGCCAGCTGGGCATCAACCTTGGCTGGCACCGCTGCCAGTGTTGACCGTGGCCACGCCGTTGTCCCCCTTGCTGGATCGGCTTGTCCGTACCGAGCGGTTGCGGGAAATTGATCACCAGCTCAGCCGACAGCTGTTGGCCTACGAAGGTGAGTGCGTACCTGTACAGGCCCAGGCCTTGTATCTGGCCACGGCGTTGGTTTCGATTGTATTGGGTAGGGGGCAGGTGTGTTTGCCGTTACATTACGCGCCGCTGCCCGAGTTGGCTGCCAATTGGCCTGCTGCTGCCCAGTGGCATGACTGGCTGCGCGGTTGTTCGGGGTGCTGGTGGTCCTGTTATGGCGATGACAGCGATGCCGACGGTGACTATCAAGGGCAACCCCTGGTGCTGGAGCAGCGCTGGGTAGACGGACAACCGGTGTTACGTTTGTATCTGGCGCGCTACTTTTTTTATCAGCGCGGACTGGAGCAGCAAATCAGGGAGCGACTGGCGTTGTCGGAGACGACAACATTACAACCGGATGTATTACGGCCAGCACTGGCGACGCTGTTTTCGCCCCGCCATGATGGGCAGAACGACTGGCAGGCGATCGCGGCAACCACTGCCTGTTTGCAGCATTTCAGTGTTATTACTGGTGGGCCAGGTACCGGTAAAACCACCACCGTCACTCGCTTGCTCAGTGCCTTGCTGACCACACAGCCTCATTTGCGTATTGCTTTGGCAGCGCCGACCGGCAAGGCCGCCGCCCGCATGACCGAGTCCATTCGGGGGGCCAAGTCGCAAGGTGGTATCGCGATGGCGGAATGGATTCCGGATATCAGCTTTACCCTGCATCGTCTGCTTGGCTGGCATCCGGGGGGCTTTCGTTATGGGCCTGAGCGGCATTTACCTTACGACTGTGTGGTGGTGGATGAGTCGTCCATGATTGATCTGGCGATGATGTATCAGTTGATCAGTGCTTTGGCACCAATGGCCCGATTGATCTTGTTGGGTGATAAGGATCAGTTGGCATCGGTTGAAGCCGGGAGTGTACTGGCTGACCTGTGTGATGCCGGAGTGGAGCATTGGCCGGAGGTGTCTTTTGGTCAGCAAGTCGCCGCCTTGTGCGGCTATAACCCGGCGGTGGGCGGCCCGGATGTGACGGCCTCTGCCAGCGGAGAGGCGACGAATGGCATGGTGAATGCCGTGGTGTCGTTAAAAGTGTCCCATCGCTTTGATGCCAACAGTGGTATTGGCCAGCTGGCTGCTGCGACCAACCGGGGGGATGTGGCAGCCGCGCTGGCAGTGTTTCCCCGCTACGCGGATATTGATCTGTTGTTGCATGACCCCGAGGATTTGCCTGCGGCGGCGCTTGCGCATCAGGGAATAGAGACCGCGCCCGGACAAGCATCATGGCAGCAGGTGCTGGTGGATGGTTATCGCAGTTATTGTGACGCAGTGGCGTCGGCAGACAGCGTGCACATGCTGGCAGCGCTGAATGATTTCCAGGTACTGGTCGCCACTCGACAGGGGCCGTTCGGAGTGGAAAGCATGAACCTTCGTATTGAAGAATTGTTGACCCGTGCCGGACTTCTTCGGCGTAGTGCCGATAGCCTGTGGTATTCTGGCAGGCCGGTTATGGTTACCCGTAACGATTATGATCTCGGTCTGTTTAATGGCGATATTGGCGTTACTGTGACGGATGCCGCCGGTGCACTCCGGGTCGCCTTCCTAACCGCCGATGGTGGGGTACGATATTTATTACCCAGTCGTTTGCCCAGTCATGAAACTTCTTTTGCCATGACAGTCCATAAAAGCCAGGGTTCGGAGTTTGTCGCGGTGCAATTACTGTTGCCGCCCCTCTGGCAACCTGTCATTACGCGAGAGCTGGTGTATACCGCGATTACCCGGGCACGTGAGCGTTTTGTTTTATTGACGAGTCATGGCTGCTGGCGGCAGGGATTGGCCAGCCGGGTGGAGCGAGCCAGCGGCTTGCGTGATGCCCTGTGGAGTTGACGGTCAGCGCGATCTTGGGTTGTTCAATTAATTCAGGAGGCGTAATCGGGCTGCAATAGGGCTAGGGCTAATGGAATGGCCAGTTTTTTTCAGTGGCTGAATCGTCAGCCGGTGTGTATCAACGATGGCAATTTTTTAGCAATAGCAGGAGGCAGCATGGCTGCGCGCAAGTCACCCAAAGACCAACCTTCATCACCTGCCGCGCCATCGCGAGGCTGGCTGTTCTGGGTCGGGCGTTCGCTCTTGCTGTTACTGGTGTTGTTGATCTTGCTGGTACCCGTCATTCGTTTTGCCGGGCCTGGACTGGCAATTTCCTGGTTACAACAATGGTATGCCGAGCAGGGTGAAGGTTATCAGCTGACGTTGAATGATTGGCAGCTGGCCCTGATTCGTGGCGAGCTGACGCTGACCGGAGTGACGTTGCAGCATCCGGGAGCCGGTGATGGGGAAACCCGCATAGATCAAGTCGCGCTGGATATTGATACCGGTCAGGTGCAAAACAAACTGATCGAGATTACCCGTTTGCAGCTCGATGGCTTGCGATTGGCGGCAACCCGTCAGGGAGATCAGCTGCTGGTTGCTGGATTATCCTTGCCTCTGACAACCTCCGGGGCGGCACCTGCCGAAGTACAGCCAACTGACAGTGAAGCCACCCCCTGGGCAGTTCGGCTGGAGCATATCAGCCTGAATGACTGGCAGCTGGGCTGGCAGCAGGATGGCTTGCAGACCCAACTGGGCATCCGTTCTGTTGATGTTCGTGGGTTCGACAGCCGTCACGATGACGATATCGAGTTAACCTTGGCCTTGTCGCTCAATACTTTATCGGCCAACCAACAATTCTTGCACAGCCTGTCGCCAGAACTGGATCTGCCCACGATGATTCCGGGCCTGGCGGCGGATACACCACAAACCCTGACGCTGGATCAGCCTGTTGTACTCTCATGGCAAGGCCGCCTGACCCACTGGCATACCCAGCCAGGGGTGCGGGGTGACCTGGTGATTGAACCCTTATCGCTGACGCTACTGGATGCGACCCGGGTTGGTTTTGAGCGCCTGATACTGCAGGAAATCGTTGCGGATGCCGAACAACAACAGTTGGGGTTATTCCAGCTGGATGGTGTGCGGGTGCAGGAGCGAGTGGCAGACAGTACTGAGCCGGGCAGTAGCGAGATGGGCAGTAGCGAGCCGGATGAAAAGGCAGCTGCGGCGGTGACCTTGTTTTCCCTCGATCGTTATCAGGCGACTCAATTGGCTTTTGATGGGATTACTCTGTCGGCAGGACAACAGCTGATCGATGGAATATGGCTGGATGGCCGTTATAACGATGGCCGTCTCGCGGGTTTGCCACTGCAGCTGTCTGATACTGATACTGCGGCGAGCAATGATGATCCTGTCGACGAGGCAGCACCGGACGCTGTGTCGGCAGCAGAAGCTCCCGCTACAAGTGTCCAGCCACACAGTGCCAGTCCGAGCCAGAGCAGCCGTCAGTTTGAAGTGCTGTTGGCTGGTATTACGGTCAGTAATGTGGATTTGCGTTGGCAGCAACCTGGTATCCAGACCCGGATAACGGCCGATAATATGACGGTAGGTCTGATCAACAGTGCTGAAAACTTGCCTGTCGAGTTGGCCGGGGCATTACAGATAGCGGCGTTACGTCTGACTCAGCCGCAGGCCGTGACACTGAACCAACCATTGGTTGTCAGCTGGCAGGGGTCAATCAACGACTGGCGGCGTGATCCGGAATTGACCGGTGACCTGACGTTGAAACACCTTGATGTGATTGCCGGGCATCAGCCTCCCGTGGCGTTGGAGCAACTGTACCTGAAAGGCATCCGTGCGGATCGTGCTACGCAATCGTTGCAACAGCTGGTGATGAATGGATTGGTGGTACAGCTGCCTGACAGTGCCAATGCCATTGCCAAAAAACAGGGCGTTTTATTCAGCCTGGGGCGGTATGAGATACCGTCGATTCTATTTGACGGGCAGACGTTGAGTACCGGCGTACATCGCTTTGCCGATCTGCGGGCCAACCTGACCCGACTGGAAAACGGGTTGATCGCCGGGGTGCCATCAACAGAATCGGTGGCATCCAAAGCCGGTGGCGCAATGGACGCCGAGCTGTCTGACAGTGGCTCTGCAGCAGCGGCCGAGGAGGCCGGACTGATTGTTCATATTGACGGTATCACCATGGCAGATTCAAGCACAGGAGCGACCGCCGCCAGCCAGATCCAATGGTACGACCTGGCGGTGGCACCAGCTCACAAAAGTATACTGACGCTGACGGCTGTCAGTGTTGGCGAGCTGGATTCTGCCGCCTTGCTGAATGAAACGGGTAAGCCAGTACCGGTCTCGATAGCCGCCAGTCTGGATGACTACAATACGATTGAATTTACAGCAAAGGCCGGATTGCGACAAAGTTTGCCGGAAGGTTCCTTTACACTCAAGGTGCGGCAGTTGAACTTGCCTCCTTTCAGTCCGTACGTGGTACAGGCGATGGGATATAACGTTCAGAAAGGCATGATGAAACTGGACAGCAATATCAATATCGTTAATGGCCAAATGCAGGGCAAGGCGCTGCTGGTATTGCAAAACAGCCGTTTTGAACCAGAAGACCAGGATACGATTGATCGGGTCAGCAAACAGATAGCCATGCCGGTAGAAACGGCGCTGTCAGTATTAAAGGACGATAATAATAACCTGAGAATAGATGTACCGCTGTCGGGAGCTGTCAATGACCCCGATATTGGTATTCAGGATATTATTCAACAAGTCACTAAAAAAGCAGTACGCACGGCTACTTTATTTTATTTGAAGCAGGCATTTCAGCCGTATGGTGCACTGATCAGCATTGCTTCTCTGGCTGGTGATCAGCTGTTTGCCATCCGGCTTGAACCATTGACCTTTACTGAGCAAAACAGTGTTCTCAGTTCGGAACATCAGGCCTATCTCGATAAGGTAGCGACAACCATGACGAGCAAGACAGAACTGGAATTGCAGGTTTGTCCGGTGGTCAGTGAGGCAGAAGCCAAGACTCTGGGAGAAGACTGGCCAGTACTGGCGGCTGCCAGAGGAAATGCGGTCAAGGCGTATTTGTCCCAGCGCCAGGACGATAAAAAACAGTTGTTGGGAGAACGAGTGTCTGTTTGTTCTCCTGCGCGAGGGGATTTGCCCGAGGTTGCGTTGGGATTCTGATCGCAGCCAGACAAAACTTGACAGTTTAAATCGTGCAGAAGAAGCAAAACGCATATTTTGCTCTCGACACCCTGAAGCAAGCGGATTACTTTATTCGTTCTTGTTAATAGTGAGATTAATATCAAGTTCTGATTGTCGGTCAGTGATATTATAAACGCTTCTATGAAGCACCACAGGAAGGCGCAATAATATTGCACCAAGTTGGATCCAGAAGAGGTTGCTAATGTACTCTGAAACTGATTCCCGTTCCCCAAAGGCTGCTCAGATTAGCGACACGCTGAAGCAGTTTATTAACCAGTCATCATCTCGTGGGTCAGCCAAGGCAGCTGCCGTTATGACCCGAGAAGGCATGATGATGGGTGCCGCCCTCGATAAGGATACCAATGAGGATATTTTTGCCGCAATGAATGCATCGCTGTTGATGCTGGCTCAGAAGGCAACGGACGAAATGAGTATTGGAGACTTCCGCCAAATGGTGGTTCTGGGAAGTGCAGGCATTATGCATCTGACCGAACTGGGTGATGGCGTAGTACTGGCAGTAGCGACCGGCGCAGGTTCTAACCTGGGTCGTGTGATGCTGGATACGCGGCAGATTTCTGTGCGCTTGCGTAGCTGCCTGGATAGTCCCACTTCGGTTCAATATGCATCCTAGGCAGTATGGAGATCATTTATGAGTGCAGTGATAGAACAACGGGCGCAACCAGCCGACCTGGAAGAAAGTGTTTACCGGCTGGTAAAGAAAGCAGTGCAGTTTGGAAAGAACGTTCAGATCCTTTTCCATACTGATGACTACCTGTGCTCTACTGATCGCTATCTGGTTATTTTGGGTGAGTCAGGTAAATTCCTGATTCATAACATCGAGTTTGATGAAGTGCTAACGGCTTCACAGGATGATTACCGTGCGCGTGGTTTGAAATCCGTGGCACTCACCACTCAGGTGGAAGAGAACGGTCGTGATATCCGTGAATTCTATTGGCAGGCGGCGTTTCAGGCGTCGGGTGGTCGATTGCTGGATGGTTGCCGTGAGGACGATGTGATTCAACTGCGTCAGTGGCCGAACTTCACCCGTTTGTATACCAGTCCGAATATCTACCGGATTTCATCCTTGCTCAGTGCACGTCCTACCACTCTGGATGTGGCTGCCAAGCTATTGTCGGTATCCAAGGAAGAGCTGTATCAGTTTTATAGCGCGGCACTGTATAGCGGTTACGCTGAAGTACTGAATCGCGCTGTAGTGTCTGAAATTGAGCTCAAGCCACATCCTTATGTCAGGATCGTAAAAATGCTGCTGGGCCGCTTTGGTGGCCATCCAGCCTGATTTCTGTCTGACGGCCAAGCCAGAAAAACAGAGAATGACACATAAAAAAACCGGTTCTGGTGACAGAACCGGTTTTTTTATGTGTGTCGATCACAGGGTCATCAACAGAAGTAACAGAAGTAACAGAAGTAACAGAAGTAACAGAAGTAACAGAAGTAACAGAAGTAACAGAAGTAACAG
>NZ_JAUORS010000034.1:0-15646 GCF_030548165.1 Oceanobacter sp. 5_MG-2023
TTCGCTGCATTCGTCGCCTTGCCCTGAACAACGGCAACACTCGCGCAGAGCCGTGCAGGATTAAATAGATGCCCCCTATAGCTTGCGCACGTTGATTTTCATGGTTTGGATCCGATAGGCAATTTGACGCGGCGTCATATTCAGCAGGCGGGCGGCTTTAGCCTGTACCCAGCCGGTCTGTTCGAGAGCGGCAATCAGACGCTCCCGCTCATCCATTTCCGGGTTGTCGAGGTCAACACTGGTCGCGGAGGCCGGGGACGGATGACTGTAACCTGAATGACTATGGCTGCTGGCCATCGTCTGGCGCTGATGATCCGGCAAGGCAATCACATCGCTGTCGATAATGCCTTCTTCACTCATCACTGCCGCCCGTTCGAGACAGTTTTCCAGCTGCCGGACATTGCCGGGCCAGTCATGACTCATCAGGATACGAATGGCATTGTCAGTCAGACGCAAGGGACGCCCTTGCTGACGCGAAACCTTGTCGAGCAGGAAGGTAGCCAGTTCCGGAACATCCACCAGCCGTTCACGTAACGGTGGCAACTGGATTGCCATCACATTCAGGCGATAATAAAGATCTTCACGGAAGCGGCCTTTTTCGACTTCTTCTTCCAGGTTGCGATTGGTAGCGGCAACAATACGGACATTGACCTTGATGGTTTGGCCACCCCCTACCCGTTCCAGCTCACCTTCTTGTAATACACGTAATAACTTGGCCTGGAACAGAGCCGAGATTTCACCAATTTCATCCAGAAACAAGGTGCCACCATCCGCTTGTTCAAAACGCCCTTTGCGCTGTTTGACGGCATTGGTAAAAGCGCCTTTTTCGTGACCGAACAATTCGGATTCCAGTAGATTTTCTGGCAAGGAAGCACAGTTAAGACAGACAAAGTGGCTGTGCGCTCGCGGCGAATTATAGTGAATGGCGTTGGCAATCAGCTCCTTACCAGTACCGGACTCGCCCAGAATCAGTACGGTGCTGTCCCACTTGGCGACCCGACGTACCTGGTCAAAGACCCGGCGCATGCCATCGGAGTGGCCGACCACCATATTGTCAAAACCATATTTGACCCGAACCTCACGGCGCAGCTCATCGCGCTCCCGGGCAATGGTCTGGCCTTCTTCCTGATTGACCAGTAGACGGACTGTCTGGGATAACAGGTTGGCCGCAGCGGTCATAAACTCGGTACGCTCGGCCAGATAGTCATCCGCCGGAACGTCAGGTTGAGCTGCCAGAACACCAATCGCCTTGCCTTTGGCATCCCGAATCGGCACACCGATAAAAGGCAGCTCCAGATCGTAGAGTTCCAGCCGATCAAGAAATCGTGGTTCGCTGGAAATACGCCCCAGCACAATCGACTGGTTACTCGACAGTACGCGGCCAACAATACCTTCGCCGGGCTGGTATTTGACCGATGGAGCCTTGCCGCCCCCATCGCTGTCACGATACACAGCGCCTACTTGCAAGGTGCTGTTTTCCGGGTCAAACAGATTGATTACACCGTGCTGCAAGCCACCGTGATTGTGTAAAACCGCCAGAATCCCTGTCAGGGTTTCTTCAATGGTGCTGGCTGCTGATAACACGCCAGCCACTTCAGCCAGGCAACGGAACTGTCGCTCCATCAGCTCGGATTTGCTGTTAATGCGTTTGCCAGCCGCTAATCGGGAGGTTGTCATCATGTTTGCCTCCTAAAGTGCCGAAACAAACGGGAGACGTACGACTACTCGACATCCCGTTCGGTGGGACAGATCAATATGCACGGTGCCGGAATGATCCGTAACGATATCGTGCACCATTGGCAGTCCCATGCCCCGACAACCATTACCCGAGGTTTTGGTGCTGAAGAACGGCTCAAAAACCTTGAGCTGTAATGGCGGTGCAATACCAGGACCGGTATCGATGATTTCACAGCACACACCATCTGTTTCGCTGCGAGTAATAATGCTCAACTCACGCCGTCGAATTGCGCGATCGCTCATGGCGTCGACCGCATTGTCGAGCAGTTGTTTGAACATGCTGCGTAAACGCCGCTCCCTGCCAATCACTGCTGGTAAATGCAACGCTGGTTGCCAATCGACGGTGATTCCTTGTGCTAATAGTCCTTCAGTAGACAATGCCAGCGACTCCCTCAGCAGTTCATTAATATTGACTGGTTTCTTGCTCTCTTCCAGTGCGTCGGGCATTGCATCCCGCATGTTATCCATCGCACTGTTACCCGAGGCCAATGCTTCTTCCAGAGCACCCAACAAGGCGTCATCACGGTGATCGCCGGTGCGCCGTTGTAACATGCTGACCGCGGTACCCAGTAAGTTGACCGGTCCCTGCATCTGGTGAATGGCACCATTTACGGTTTCGCGCATGCCTTGTACCAGGTCTTCTTCCGCCATCAGCGCCTTGAGTGCGTTGAGATGGATTTCTTCCTGACGACGACGGATATCGGTAATGTCATTGATCATCAACAACACGTAGTGGCGTACGGTCTGTTCAAAAAAACCGTCCGCTTCTTCACATTTCACATCGATAGTGGTGCCAAAACAGGAATACCAGCGTCCGCGACCACGGCCGTAATCCAGCGAGAATTCCTTGTCATCGAAGCTGCGGCGATCTTCCAGCAACTGCTCGTAGACTGACCCCAACTTGGTACCGATAACATTCACCACGGTTTCCAGCGGCTCGTCATGCAGCAGCTCAGAGGCCAAGGCTCGGAAACTGGGATTGGCCGATACAATGCGATGATGCTCGTCCAGTACCAGTACCGACGCCGGTACTGAATTCAGCACTGCTTCCATCATCAGTTTCTGATTCATTACCCGCTGTTCCAGCTCGTGCATATCGGAACCATCACGATGCATACCGAGGTAATAAAGTGTCTCGTTGTTTTCATTGATCACCGGCGCAACGGTCAGCTCGGCAAGATAAAGACGCTTGTCCTTGCGCCGATTCAGCATCATGCCGGTCCAGGATTTCTGTTGCGCCAGACGACCCCATAACGCCTGATACACAATGCGCGGGGTGGTGTGATTGGAAAGGATCGACTCGTTGTGCCCCAGGACTTCATCCTCGCCATACCCGGTCACTTGGGTGAAGGCACGATTGACGTAAAGAATGTTGGCCTTCAGATCCGTAATGGAAATAGCGACAGGCGAATGCTCCACCGCTTGAAAAAAAACCTCTTCGGGCAGCAGCACACCTTCGGGATGAATTTCACTGATGCCTTTTTCTGCCAGGTCTTTTTCTTCTAGCCCGGCGGCGGCAGCCTGTTCTTGCGAGAGTCTGACGTTACTCATAACAGCTCCTGATAAGGTGACGTATTGCTATACCTTAATGGTTGGAGCAAGGAGTATGCCGCGATAAAAATTAACTGAGAGGCCCATGTTCTCTGTCAATAGCCCGACAATGCCGCCGACATTTGTCGTCAATACGACAAAGGCTTTTTCCGGTTTTTTGCCAATTGTCGCAAACCCTACAAGCTGAATCTTTGTCGTTTTTCTATCAAATGCCCTGTTATCAGGCCTTGCGCACCATTCTCAGTCACTCCTTTGTCGCTTACCTGCGACAACAGCATTCGCCTCAAATCCATGGCACAGGAAATGCAATTTTGTGCTCATACGACCGACCCGCCGAATTTCAGGAGACCTTATGGAATATCTGTTGATTCTGGTCAGCACATCGCTGGTCAACAACATCGTACTGGTGAAGTTCCTGGGTCTGTGCCCTTTGATGGGTGTCTCCAGCAATGTATCCGCTGCCTGGGGCATGAGCCTGGCCACCACCTTTGTACTGACGCTCTCGGCGCTATGCAGCTGGATGATTGAACACTGGCTGCTGCAGCCTCTGGATATCGAATTCCTGCGCATCCTGTCCTTTATTCTGATTATTGCGGCAGTGGTGCAATTCACCGAGGTACTGATCCGCCGGGCCAGCCCCCTGCTGCACAAGGCACTGGGTATTTACCTGCCGCTGATTACAACCAACTGCGCTGTACTCGGGGTAGCACTGCTGAATATCACCGAGGAGCACAACCTGGTCGAAAGCCTGATGTTTGGCCTCGGCTCCGCCCTCGGCTTTGTCATTGTCATGGTGATGTTTGCCGGACTGCGGGAGCGGCTGGCATTGGCCAATGTACCTGAGCTGTTCAGTGGCACGCCGATCAGTCTGGTGACTGCCGGTTCGTTGTCGCTGGTATTTATGGGCTTTAGCGGAATGATCTGAATGCGCCGTCCTCGACGCCGTGTTGTTTCTTACCACTCACGCCGGAGCAGACCGGCACAGGATCTTCAGGAGGCATTATGTTGATCGCAACCTTGGTACTCACTCTCTTAGGCCTGGTGCTTGGAGGCCTGTTGGGTCTGGCCGCCAAATACTTTGCCACGGGTGATGACGATCCTATCGTAAAAGAGATCGAACAGATGTTACCTGGCAGCCAATGCGGCCAGTGTGGTTTTCCTGGCTGCACCCCGGCGGCAGAAGCCATAGCCAACGGCGACGCCGCCGTTACCTGCTGTCCTCCGGGAGGCCGGGCGCTGGCGGAAAACCTTGCTCGCCTGCTCGACGTCGATATGTCGACACTGGGAGAGTCCCCGCAACCGCTATTGGCCAATATCGATGAAAACCTCTGTACCGGTTGTACTCGCTGCTACAAGGCTTGCCCCACCGATGCCATTGTCGGTGCCAGCAAACAGATTCATGTTGTGGTCGCCAAGGCCTGCACGGGTTGCAGCCAATGCCTTGAAGCCTGTCCGGAAGACTGCATCAGCCTGAACACAGCACCGGTGACGCTGGAACGCTGGCACTGGTCGAAACCCGAGGCAGCCTGATATGTTATTCGGACTAGGAAAAATCCGTGGTGGCGTCCACCCCGACGGCCATAAAATCGACAGTGCCCGGCTGGTTATCAACAGTCAGTTGCCCTTGCCCGACACCCTCTGGTTGCCGCTCTGCCAGCATTCCGGCGAAGATGCCAGGCCGCTGGTGCAAGCCGGAGAGCGTGTACTCAAGGGTCAGCGTATTGCCGCTGCCGCAGGGCGTTTTTCAGCTAATATTCACGCTCCGACCTCAGGCACGATTACGTCGATAGACACCATTACCATGCCCCACCCATCAGGGCTGCCTGCCAATGCCATTATTTTACAACCGGATGGCAAGGATGAATGGATAACACTGCAGCCACCCGCTGACCCGTTTTCGATGCCACAGGAAGCGTTGGCCACCCTGGTGGAGCAAGCCGGCATTGTCGGGATGGGGGGCGCTATTTTCCCTGCCGCCATCAAGTTGCGTCAGGGCCGTCGCTTTGAAATCAAGACCCTGATTGTCAATGGCAGTGAGTGTGAACCTTATCTGACCACGGATGATCGCCTGATGCGTGAGCGCGCCGCCGAGATTGTCGAAGGTGCGCGACTGGTACGCTACATTATCGAAGCCTACCGCACCGTTATCGCCATTGAAGACAACAAGCCCCAGGCCATTGCTGCCCTGCAAGAAGCGGCCGCCAATGTCGGGGCGATTGAAATCGTGGTGGTGCCCGCCCGCTATCCAATGGGATCGGCCAAACAACTGATCCAGGCCGTTACCGGACTGGAAGTACCCGCCGGAAAACGCAGTAATGACATTGGTGTTCTGGTTCACAATGTCGCCACCGTATACGCCATTCAGCAAGCCCTGATCCATGGCAAACCCCTGATTTCCAGGGTAACGACCGTTGCCGGAGGCTGTGTTGGCGAACCACGGAACGTCGAAGCGTTGCTGGGCACTCCGATTCATTACCTGTTTGAACAGTGCGGCGGACTCACCACAACACCCGCCCGCTTGCTGATGGGAGGCCCCATGATGGGCCAGGTCTTGCCCACCACAGAGGTTCCCCTGATCAAGGGCAGCTCCGGGGTACTGGCGTTAACCAAAGCCGAAGTCAACGAACATATGCCATCGCCATGTATCCGTTGTGGCCGTTGTGTGGATGCCTGCCCGATGGGACTGCTGCCGCTGGAAATGGCTCGCAACTCAAAACAGGACGACTTCGACAGCGCTCAGGATGCCGGTTTGCGTGACTGTATTCTGTGTGGCTCCTGTTCCTACGTCTGCCCTTCCCATATCCCGCTGGTGCAGTATTTCGAATACGCCAAAGGTGAGCTGGCCGAGAGCCGTGCCAGCCAGCAGAAACTGAGCTACACCCAGGAACTGATGGCCGCCCGTAAAGAACGGCTGGAACGGGAAGCAGCAGCCAAGGAAGCCGCCAAACAGGCGAAAAAAGCCAAGGCCAAAGCCAAAAAACCGCGTAAGGCAGCCGCCCCCACGACGGTAGCGGCTGACACCGCTGATACAGCCGAAACGGCCTCTACCACCGACCACGCGGGAGCATGATCATGACCGCCGACGCCCAGTATATTCCCACCGCTTCCCCCCATGCCCACGACCGCTCCAGTATTGATCGCATCATGCTGCGTGTCTGTCTGGCACTGACGCCCGTCAGTCTGTGGGGGTTCTATTGTTTTGGCTGGCCAGCCGTGGTGATGTTTGTCACCACCTGTCTGGCTGCGATTCTGACCGAACTGGCTTGCCTGTATGTACAGCAACAGCCACTCAGCCGTTTGTGGGATGGTTCAGCCTTATTGACCGGCTGGCTACTGGCCCTGACCCTGCCACCCTGGGCTCCCTGGTGGATTGCCGTCGGTGGTGCTTTTTTTGCCATCACCATCGGCAAACAGATTTATGGCGGTATTGGCCAAAATGTCTTTAACCCGGCGCTGCTGGCCCGTATCGCCTTGCTGATCTCGTTTCCGGTGCAGCTTACAACCTGGGTCAATGTCACGCCGATCGATAGCGCCAACGCCCCTGGTCTGGCCGATGCCTTCGCTATTATCTTTGCCGGTCAGCCCTGGATGAGTGACGCCGCCGACGGCATCACAGGTGCAACCTGGCTCGGTGCCAGTAAAGCCGCCGCAGCCGGAGGGGCCGACCTGGCCGCAATGCTCAGCCAGGACTTTTCTCTTTACGACGCTTTCCTGGGGTTGACCCGTGGCAGTCTGGGTGAAACCTCCACGTTACTGGTACTGCTCGGGGGCATCTGGTTATTAATAACCCGCACGATCAGCTGGCATATCCCGGTCTCTCTGCTTGGTACGCTGGCTTTACTGGCCTGGCTCGGCAATCTCAGCAACCCACAATCCTACCCCGGCGTCCTGTTTCATCTGACCTCTGGTGGCGTCATGATCGGTGCTTTTTTCTACGCCACTGACTACGTGACCTCACCGTCAACACCGGTAGGCAAGCTGATTTTTGGAGCTGGCTGCGGCGTTGTACTGTTTGCCATTCGCAGCTGGGGTGGCTTTCCCGAAGCGGTCGCCTTCGCCATTTTACTGATGAACGCACTGGCTCCGCTGATTGATCGCGTGACCAAACCTCGGGCTTATGGCCGACGTCATTCTGGCGACGCCATCAAACACACACCGGCACAGCGCAGGGTGGTATGACATGGAACAACCACTGGATCAAACAACACAATCCGCACCCACTGCCGCATTTCGCGACCAGCCCCTGTATCAGGCTCTGCTGTTGGGAGGTGCCTGCGCCATCGTCAGCCTGCTGCTGGTCGTTGGTAACCTGGGTACGCATCAGACCATCGCGGACCATCTGACTGCCGACAAGCTGGCCATGCTGGCTCAGGTGCTGCCACAGAGCTATTACGACAACGATCCGCTCAATGATACGGAACAGCTGTCCAGTCCGGTGCTGTCTGGCCCCGCAACTCTGATGCTGGCACGCAAAGACGGCGATATCACCGCATTGGCCCTGCAGATCAGCATCGCGGGCTGGGGCGGCATCATCGATATGATTATGGCCACCACCCCAGACGGGGAACTGTTAGGGGTCCGTATCATCAGCCATAAGGAAACCCCCGGACTGGCCGATAAGATCGAACGTCCCAAAAGTGACTGGATCACGGGTTTTGATGGCGCATCACTTGCCAACACCCCGGAACAGCAGTGGGCCGTACAGAAAGACGGCGGCCGCTTCGACCAGTTTACCGGTGCCACCATTACCCCCCGAGCCGTGGTCAAGGGCGTGCATCAAGGCCTGTTACTGATCGAACAATGGCGTCAACAACAGCCTCAATTCCAGCAGCCGTCTTCGGTAGCCATCACCGGCAACGAACAGGAGATTTTGCAATGAACCAGTACCGGCAGATTTTTCGTGAAGGCATGTGGGACAACAACGTGGCCATGGGGCAAATGCTGGCCCTCTGTCCACTGTTGGCAGTGACTACCAGCGCCACCAATGGCCTGGGCATGGGTATCGCATCCCTGGCGGTGCTGATGATTACCAACATCATGATTTCAGCAGTCCGCGGGGTGATCAGCCCACAAGTACGTATTCCGGTACTGATTGTATTGATTGCCACCGTGGTCACCATGGTGGATATGGCCATCAATGCTTTCTTGCATGATTTGTACAAGGTGCTTGGGTTATTTATCGCTTTGATTGTTACCAACTGTGCCATTTTTGGCCGCGCCGAAAGCTTCGCCAGCAAACAACCGGTGCATCTGGCGGCGGCAGATGCGCTTTCGATGGGATTGGGATTTACCTGGGTACTGGTGGCTGTGGGTGCCATGCGTGAAATCATCGGCAGTGGCACCTTGTTTGCCAATGCGTCACTGCTGCTCGGCAGTCATTTTGCCTGGCTGGAGACCGAAGTGATCCCTCATTATTCAGGCATATTACTGGCCATTTTGCCCCCTGGTGCCTTTATGGCGCTCGGGTTTCTGATTGTTATCAAACGCATGATTGATCGCCGCTTGTCTTCTTCCAGTAACGATGGTCTGGTGACAATCCAGAGCCACTGCTGAACACCGGGCGATGACACAACATCAACCTGTTGGATCAATACGAAAGGAACACGCCATGCACATCAGCGTTGTTTATGCCATTGGCAACAACCAACCCTGGATTGAACTCGACGTCGAAGAACCCTGCTTGCTGGCCGATGCGGTCGCGCAATCCGGCCTGCTGGAGCACTACCCCGACATTAATCTTGAGCAACAGCGGGTAGGGATTTTTGGCAAGCTTGCCAAGCCGGATACACCGCTGAAAAACGGCGATCGTGTTGAAGTGTATCGTCCGATCATTCGCAATCTGGATGACGACGACGATGAGGATGACTGAACGCCCTGGCGGGCGTTCGTTCTTCTGGGTTACTCAAGCACAGCAGCTACCGGTATCAGGCTACAGCGCCGCAGCTTCTGCTTCCAATGCCTTGAGTGCCGGTGCTTTTTTACGCCATTCCTTATACCAACGGTCCACCGCATCCCCAAAAAACTCACGACCAACCTTGGTCACAGGCACATCCGAGGTTTTGATCTTGGCCAGGTAGTCCTGATCCAGTTCAGAATAGATCGAAAATACCTGATCCAGATGTTTGCCCACCAATGACTTGACCAGATTCCGGTCGTCACCGCTTAATCCAGCCCAGCGTTTGCCTGATGCCACCCCCACCATGGGTAACAACATATGGGAAGAATGAATCACACTGCCCGCAGAGGCCAGGTAACGGGCATTCCAGGTACCTTCAAAATCGATTTGCATACCATCCACCTGCCCATTGGCAAAGGCATCGTAAAGCCCAGGCAGAGGAATCGGTGTTGGAGCAGCGCCAATTTTCACCCAAAAATCACGCTCGGGTGCAATCGGGATTGTCCGGACTTTCTTGCCTTTCAGATCATCAACACTGTGGACTTCGTCGCGCATAACAATCTGGCGGAATCCTGCCATGCCGTAACCCAACCCCACCAGCCCCAGGGTTTTTAACTCATCCAGCATGCCGGTGGCTGTTTTGCCATGCAGCAAAAACATCGCATCTTCGGGGGTATTCACCAGATACGGCGCAAACAGTGCAGCAAAATCCGGACGCCGGTTGGCCATTTCCCCTGCCGTCAGAAATGCCATATCCAACGCCCCGGTCTGTAACTGTTGCAACATTTGCGCTTCGTTACCCAGCTGGCCGGATGGAAAAACCAGGACCTTGAGTTTGCCGTCGCTGCTCTTTTCCAGATCGGCCGCAAACGCCTTGGCCGCCAGTGTCCATTGGTGACTGGGTGGCGTAATCAACCCCAGCCGCAAGGTATCGGCATACGCCATTGCCGGTAACAGTAAAGCCATCAGCAATGCTGAGAGATAGCCTGTTATTTTTTTCATCTGTATCTCCGGGCAGACAAGCTGCCATTGTTATTATTTGAAGAAATATGACCCGCAAGTGGTCAGAGGTGGGTAACGTGCGTTACCCGATCGTTATCGGTTCCTGTTTCAGATCAGTACCGTTATCAGCACAGGGAAGAACACCAACAGCAAAATCACCAGCAGCATGGCACCCAGATAAGGCCCCAGCAGCAGCGCAATACGCTCGGCCTTGACACCCGACAGGGCCGAAGCAGTAAACAGCGCTGAACCAACCGGTGGGGTCAGCAAGCCCAGTACCAGCGTCAGACACACCACCACACCAAAGTGAAACGGATTGATGCCATAGACCGAGGTCGCGACGGGTAATAACACTGGCACCACCAGAATCAGCGCCGGTATCGGGTCGAGAATCATACCGATCAACAACAGCAACCCGGTCACCAGCAGCAGGAAGACCAGCGGGGATGACGACACTTCTTGCAACCAGGCAGCGGTCAGGCCCGGTAAATTTTCAAAGGTAATCACCCAGCTAAAGACCTGTGCTGCCGCAATCAATAACAGCACAATGGCAGAGCTTTGGGCCGTCCGTACCAATGCTGGCCAGAGGTTGTTCAAATCAAATTCACCGTACACATAACGACCGACCAGTATCGCCACGACTACCGCCAACGCCGCGGCTTCTGTCGGTGTTGCCAGGCCGGATAAAATGCCGCCAATAATGGCCACAGGTACCAATCCGGCTGCCAACCCATTACGGAAAGAGGCCAGCCGCTGACGCCAGCTCATACGTTCGTTGGCGGGGAAATCATGGCGACGGGCCATCCAGCCCAGCAGCGCAAAAAATGCCAGCCCCAGTAACAGCCCCGGAATAATTCCGGCAATAAAGAGGTCACCGATGGAAATCTGGGCAATCACCCCAAAAATCACAAACAGCATGGAGGGGGGAATAATCGGCGCTAACAGGCCACCAGCCGCCGTTAATGCCACGGCCATATCTTTGGGGTAACCCGCCTTCTCCATCTCCGGCACGGCGACACGGGTCATAATGGTGATCTGTGCCACGGTGGAGCCAAGAATGGATGCCATCATCATATTGGAGAGCAGGTTCACATACGCCAGACCACCCCGTGCTGAGCCGATCAAGGCCATTGCCATCGCCATCAAGCGCCGGGCAATGCCGCCTTCATTCATGCATTCACCCACCAGAATAAACAGCGGCAGCGCCAGTAAACCGTAATTTTCCAGCCCGCCGAACAGCTGTTGAGGGTAGGAACTGAGCAGTACCAGGTTGTCGCTGCTGAAAATGTAGATCAATGCTGTAATAGCCAGCAGAAAAGCAATCGGCATCCCGATCACCAACAAGACCAAAAAGCTGGAAATCACCATTATTGTTCTCCTTGTGTCGTGGAGACCGTCAGAGCAGTCAGGTCTTTCACACTGTTCAGCAACCGGACAACCAGGTGAAACACAGACCCCAGGGCAAACACCGGCAGCACCAGCCAAAACCAGACCTTGTGGAAGCCCAGCGTCATCGTCGGTTCGTCATAAATAAAGTTGAACGTGGATGCGGCATAAGCCGAGGTATCACCCCCCATACTCCAGAGAGTCAACGGGTCAAACCAGCGCCACAACATCCATAACAGCACCCCCACAAACACCAGCAGAGTGGCGTTCACCACAACGGCCATCAGCTGTGCCAGACGCTCTGGCAGCCGTTCAATCACCAGCGTCATCGCGATATTGGTGCCATTGTGCAAGCTGGCGGCGCTGGCCAAAAAAACCATCCAGACCATGCCCAACACCGCCGCCTCATCAATCCAGAACAACGCCTGGCCAATGGCACGCGTCACGATATTGAGTAATAACAACCCCAGCACCAGGGTCAGCATCGCCCCGGCCGCCGCCAGTTCCAGCCGCGCCAGACGGTCACTCCACTTGGATAACATGATCAGAACTCCTGTTGGGTCAGGGTAAGAAGCTGAGGTATCCGTGGCGGTTTCGACGCCACCGATAGCGGATGCTCCCGAAGCCGCCAGCGGGTTCATTCCGGGTCTCCCCAAGTCAGGTAATCCCACATACGTTCAAAAATGCGGCCACTGCGGGTCGCCCGCTGTTGCGCTTCTGCCGCACTCAACTCGCGCACGGAGTGTGCCTGGGCCAGACAGTCCAGTTCGATGCGGGCGGCGTCATCCAGATACCAGGTCAGGGACACCGCTTCTTCCAGTGAGACCGATGCCGTGACCACGCCATTACCACGCATCACAATGGCATTGCCATCACCCAGCTGATCGGCCAGGGCATTGGCGGCCGCGTCAGTACGAATCAGTTGCGGGTCATCCCAGAGTGCCGGAGCCGGTGCAAAGTAACTGCCCATACCGTGCAAGGCCCGAGGTGTACGCCCCAATGCCGATAGCGACATCGCCGAAGGCGGCATACTGCGCACAACCCCTCCGACTTCCGGGCGACGGCGATAAATTTCACGGTGTATGCGCACTTCCCCTAACACATGCTCAGGCAAATCGCCGTAGATCGGGACGATGGTGCCGTCATCTTGCGGCCCAATCGTTCCCATGGGCTTGGGGGCACACACCAGAAAGTGGCTGTCACTGAGCCGTGTGCTGCAATGGCCATAAGCGTGAACCAGACCATGACGATCCAGTGCACGAGCAGCGCGACGGACAAGAATTTGGCTGGCAGCAGGCACCATAGTGCTCTCCTCCAGTGAATGAGGACGTGTCGTCATAAATAAAATCTCGTTATCGAGGGACGGTATGTACCGGCTTAACTCTTGAACTCGGCAATATCGGGTTTGGACCCCCACATGCAGAAACCGGATGGCTCCAGAGGGAATTGCCGCGGCCGATGAGTGGCTTCATCCACTTCGGATACGCCACAGGAATATTCGTAGATCATGCCTTCTGGCCCTTCAAAGTAGAGGAACCTGGCCCCTGACGTTGGGTGGCGACCAGGGCCAAACACAACCTTGACACCCTGCTCTTTCAGGAAGTACCAGGAGCGCATGATGTCGTCGATGCTCTCAACCTGATGATTAATATGTTGAACACCGGAACGATCTGTTGGAAACAGCGCCAGCCGGTGATGAATCGCATCCAGCCGTAACAGGGCCGACGGCCCGATCCAGTCACTGACCCGGGCATTAAAGATCGATGTCCAGAATTGCTCATCACGGGCCGGATCTTTTGAACACAGGCCCACATGGCTGAAGCCGGTAATGCCTGCGTCACGGCTGGGGAAATAACGCCGTCCACTGGCATGGGGGCGCCACACCAATTCAATCTTGTTACCGGTGTGATCGCTGAAGGTTAAAAACGCATGCACATAACGCTGCTCGCATTCTTCTGGCGTGCCAAATCGCGGGAACAAGCCATGCTGCTCCAACTCGGCAGCTGCCAGCTCCAGCTGATGGCCATCGCTGACTTCAAAACCGAGAGTATGATCATTGGGATCACCTTCGAAATAACACAGGGTATGGTCGCGATCATCGGAACGAAAATACGCACTGCCGTGCTCTTGCCGTACCAATTGCAGACCGACAATACGCGTGGCAAAGTCGATGGCGGCGGGTAAATTACGGGTACCAAAACGGACGTAACGGACGTCGGTAATATCGGACATCGTCAGACTCCTGTTTATTTTTATTGTTTGTCATCCACAGGGATCAGCGCTGGACTGAACCGGTGAACAGCTTATGAACCGACTGTATTACACCCCCCCTATCACTGGTAATGAATAATAAGCATCCAGCCATAACAAAAAGCAATAGCCGTCACCAAAGACAAGCGCGACGGGCCTCTGTCACGCAGGGCCTTCAGTCACTGCTGTGATCGTAGCGTCCGGCAATCCCGCGCAGTTCTTCGACCAGCCGCAAGGCGGCGTGCGACAGCGGCCGCTCTTTCACTTGGCTGATGCCCACCGCTCCAAACGATTTGGCAGGGTTGACCGGGATTGCTGCCAGCAGCCCGGTATCCAGATCCGTCTGGATCACCTGGCTCGGAAAAGCCGCAATATAATCCGTGGCCATAATCAAACGACGATTGGTAATCACCGAGATGGATTCGCACGGGGCTTGAGGCAAATCCAGCCCGGCATCATGGAATGCGCTTTCGACCATTTGCCGCAGGGTGGTGTCAGGCAATGGCATGATCCACGGCCAATCCAGCAGGTCCTTCAAGGTAACGTCGGGCCGGGCCAGCAAGGGATGGTCAGGACAAACCGCAAAGGTGATGGTTTCTTCATACAAGGGTTCGACGGCCAGACAATCACGAAAGCGGTAAGCCGGAATACGTCCAACGATCATTTCAATCGCCCCTTGCTGCAACTGGGGAATCAGGCTGTCGTAGGTGCCTTCGATAATAGTGACCCGAATACCGGGATATTGACGGTACAAGCTCGCCAGTGCCCGGGGCAAAAAGTCGGCACCACCGGCTGGTAATACACCAACCACCACATGCCCACTCAGGCCTTCATTGATGTCATGAATTTCCTGAGCCACCCGTTCCAACTGGGAAAAGATTACCTTCACCCGCTCAACCAGCATATCGCCCATCGGCGTGGTATGACTGCCCCGGCTGGTACGGGTAAACAGCTCCACGCCCAGGTCGGTTTCCAGTTCACGTAGTATTTTACTGACGGCAGGCTGGCTGAGATTCAGGGCTTCCGATGCCTGTACCAGACTGGGACTGTCTGCCAGCGCCAGCACCGCACGTAACTGCTGCAGTTTGACCCGACGTATCCAATTGACATTCTGCATGGTGTTTCCCCGTGTCTCTTGCCCATGGCTGTTGTGAGTGGTCACTCACGCAAGGCAAGTCGAGATAATGATCCCGTTTCTGACCATCATACCGTTACGAAAGGCCGGGGAGCCACCGCTGGCGACAGTCATCAGAATCAGGCTCATGCAGGGGAAAATGCAGAATATGTCAGAAAGGTAGGCGCCGAACTTGCTTGTTGTCCGACGATTTGTTGCTAACGGATGTTCGCTTATACCGTGTATTTATGTCGTGTGCCTGTGCTGTTATCACCCGCGACCGCAAGGAAGCGCTGGTTTATACCAGTGCTTCAACCGGTAGCAGGATATCGACCAGCGTCTGGTCTGGCGCCACAAACGGTGGGAACTGCAACCGCTCAAACAGGCAAAGCCCTTCGCCCAGCTCATAACCAGATGTTGGCAACCAATCATTCAGCAGCCAACTCAGAGCGCCCCGCAATCTGGCCTCTCCTCCTTGCACTCTCAACCGGGCATACTCCCCCGACCCCAATAAATGCAACCGGAAGCCATCCGGCAAAGCTGCCCCATAAACGGCTTCCTTGTGTGATGCCGGAATACTGGCACCGATACCAATATGCCAGTTGCTATCGATATCTGGGGCATGTTCGTACAACAGGGGGCATCTATTTAATCCGGTGCTCACTCTGGGCTACCGGATGGTTTCGAATCACGAAGCCGACTTGCAGGCC
>NZ_JAUORS010000035.1:0-14856 GCF_030548165.1 Oceanobacter sp. 5_MG-2023
AAGGGTTGTGCAAATACTGGGGTGGCCTGAAAGCCCTCGACAATATGAATCTGGCTTTCCACGACAAGTCACTGCACGGCATCGTCGGCCCGAACGGGGCTGGCAAAAGCACCTTGCTGAATATGCTCTGCGGGACGTACAAACCCACCCGTGGCCGGATTCTGCATCATGGCGATGCCATTGAGGATATCCGGGCTTACGAATTTGTCCGTCGGGGCATTGGTCGTGGTTTCCAGAAAACCAATATCTATCCACAGACCACCTGCCTGGAAAACTGCTGTGTGGCGGCACAACGCCGAACCGGGGGCAGCTTCAATATTTTTGCCCGCCGTAATCGCGACAAGCTGTTGATCGAAATGGCCGAAGCTGCTCTGGAGAAAGTCGGCCTGCAGCATCGACGGGATGCCATTGCGGCACAAATCAGTTATGGCGAACAGCGCCAGCTGGAAATCGCCATGGTACTGGCAACGGCACCGTCGGTGTTGCTGCTGGATGAACCCATGGCCGGAATGGGCCATGAAGAATCCCGGCTGATTATCGATCTGTTACAAACCCTGAAAACAGACTACTGCATTGTACTGGTAGAACACGACATGGAAGCCGTTTTCGAGCTGTCGGACCAGCTGACCGTGATGGTGAACGGCCAGCATCTGGTAACAGGCACAGTGGATGATGTACGGAACGATCGACGGGTAAAAGAAGCGTATCTGGGCCAGGGCGACGAGGTAATCTGATGACACCACTATTGACTGTTCGTGGCTTGCACACCTATTACGGTGAAAGCCATATTTTGCACGGCGTGGATTTTACCCTGGAGGCGGGTCAGGCGATGAGCCTGATGGGCCGTAATGGCATGGGGAAAACCACCACTCTGAAATCGGTACTTGGGCTGGTAGCCCCGCGCGGTGGCGATGTGCGTTTTAATGGCACTGACCTGAGCGGATTACCGACCTGGAAACGCATGCGCCAGGGTATCGCCTATGTGCCGGAAGGGCGTGGCATGTTCCACAACCTGAGCGTGAAAGAGCATCTGCAGCTGGCGGCTCGTGAAGGCGTGAATGGCCAGCAATCATGGCATTACGATCGCGTGCTGGAAACCTTTCCCCGGCTGGCCGAACGACTGACCAATCTGGGCACCCAGTTATCGGGCGGTGAGCAACAAATGCTGGCGATCGGGCGGGCGTTACTGACCAACCCGGAACTACTGATTCTGGATGAGGCGACAGAAGGGCTGGCACCCTTGATCCGCAAGGAAATCTGGGATGTGATTGCCCATATCAAGGATAGCGGTATGTCGACCCTGATTGTCGACAAGAACATTCAGGTACTGAAAAACCTGTGTGACCGACACGTGGTGCTGGTGAAGGGAGAGGTGGTGTTCGATGGTAATACCACCGACTTGCTGGACAATATCGACACCGTTGAGACGCACCTCAGTGTGTAGGAGACACCTGTTTAATCCTGTACGGCGGCAAACCGCGCCCCATGGGTGATACCGGCCTCACTGTTTATAACGGTGGGCCATTGTTGGCTCGCCGAGGCGGGTATCACGATCGTATAACCATCGGTATGGACTGTATGGGGCTTATTATTGTATTGATAAGCACCATTAACCATTACAGGTTGCGGGCTTTCAAGGTGGCTGACGGCAACTCACCAAAAGTTTCCCTGTACTCGGAGGAGAAACGACCCAGGTGCGTTACGGCATAATCCATTGCCGCTTCCGTGACATTACGAATCGCCGGATTCTTTTGTAACTCCCGATGTATCGCTAACAGTTTGGCCTGCTTGATATAACGCTTTGGCGTTGTCGACAGGCTATTGGCAAACAGCGAATACAGCTTGCGGACACTGATACCCGCAATGGCCGATAATTCCTCGACCGTCAGGTTCTCTTTGATATTGGCATCAATATAAACTAACACCCGTTGTATTTTTTTGTCTTCTGGCGTTGTTGGAGGCATAACATCCATCAAATTGCTGTTGAAGGTACTCATCAGCTTTTGCACCAGCAAATCCCGATAGCTGGCAGAAATGCCATTCAGACTGAGTTCGGATTCTTCGCTGGCTTCATAAAAAACCGCCTCAATACAGGACAAAAAAGACTGCGACTGACGAATATCCCGTACCTTGCGTTCAAATAAAATCCCATTGTTGGGTACTCGGCCTGCCAGCTCGATACAGGTATTGTTCATGACCTCCCGAGGGATCTTAACAATCAGCTTTTCACAATCGTCGCTGTAAACAAGATCAATTTTTTCTCCTGGATTCATCATCAGTGCCTGACCGCTGGTCAGCAGCATATCGGTGTCTGAAAAGCGCCACTGGCATTCACCACGCATAACAATCTGAAAATGATAAATATCTTCCAGGTCGGGGCAGGCCACGCGTACCCTGTTGCCATAACAAATCCGGGACAGGGAGAGATCGGAAAACTGACACAATGACAACTGGGCGCGGGAGGTTTCGGTTTCCATCAGTTCCAGACGATGGCGGCCAATATGACGGTTGACATGATTGGACACCTCATCCGGGGTGGTATTGGTACATACGGCTGAGTTATTGAGCACGCTGACTAACATACGATGTCTCTTTTATTGTTATTTTGGATCACCTTACCCTCATTTATAAAGGTAGTCGAACCAGTAGTACAAAAAACAGCCTGTATATTAATCGGTAAAATGGGATTTGATTGACCCATAAATGGAATTATAAAATAAGGTCTATCAACAACCGATTTTTACCAAAAAACACTTCATACAATGGACGTGATAGCCATAAATCTGGTGATAAAAAATCGAAGTTTGGCCTGTATTTACACAAGTATGAATCAAAACTAACAACCGGTAGATTTATTGGCTATTGCTGTTTTGTATTGGTTGTTGATGTTCTTGTATTGGTTGTTGATGTTCTTGTATTGGATATTGATATAGCTGGATTTGTTCTCAACTGTCAGGCAAGGCTGGTATTTGACCACAGATTCTTTGTGGATTAGATACATATGACACATCCTCAACCCCTCAAAAGCATCCATGGCTGACCGTCGTCTTGTCAGAGGATTACTATAAATACGGCTCTGTATTCACATAACAAGCGTGATAATAACTGGCTCCTCTGCCGCCACTTCAGGCGTGATCCTGATGTTCTGGGAGGTGGCAAAGGCCAAAATCATCTTCAGAAATCCAGCAATATCCTGAAAACAGGATTACAAAATACCGATTGTATGGGCCGGAACAGTCCCTCTTGTGGGATGGGATAGGTATTATTCACACATATCTGAACAGGCGATAGCCGCGATCACACCTGGTCTTTATCGACACACAAAAACAGGTACAAACGCCAGCATGAGCATGGCCACAGCGGATAATGATCCGCAGGTCTCTTCTGATCGGCCCTTTAACCAAGGAGCCTCTGGCATATCCCGGCATCCGCATACTACGTTTACACAGGATCTTGAATGAATATCAAACTCTCGGTGGTCGACCAGTCGCCGGTTCATGGCTCCCATTCTCTCAGAGCCGCGCCCGGCCTGACTCTGGAACTGGCCCGTCTGTGTGATGAACTGGGCTACCACCGCTATTGGGTAGCCGAACATCACGACAGCATGCACTTTGCCAATCCCTGCCCGGAGATACTGGTAGCCACCATCGCCGCCCAGACCCAGCGTATCCGGGTGGGCAGCGGCGGGGTCATGCTAAGTCATTACAGCCCGCTAAAAGTGGCCGAGTGTTTTCGGATGCTCGCCACACTGCACCCTGACCGCATTGACCTCGGGATTGGGCGAGCACCGGGAGGCTCCAGTCTGAGCTCAGCAGCGTTGGCTTTCCCACACCGGCCACTGCAGGGCGACATTTATGAACAGCAAGCACAACTGCTGGGGCAGTTACTGGAAGGTAGCGTACCCGCCAACAGCCCGTTTAAACACCTCAGTGTCATGCCTGATAATACACCGACTCCGGAACGTTGGATGCTGGGCTCCAGTGGTGGCAGTGCCGGCCTGGCAGGCAAACTGGGTTACGACCTTGCACTGGCACGCTTTATCGCACCAGACCAGTGTCAGCCATCGATATTCGACCACTGGCAGCAGGCATGGCAACAAGCCGGGCACCAGCGCCAGCCCAACAAATTACTTGGCATCGCCTGTATTTGCGCCGCCACCGAAGACGAAGCAAAACTGCGCGCAGGCACCGCGGTATATCGCAAACTGACAGCCCAGCAAGGCATGCCGGAAGACTTCCTGACCCCCGAACAGGTACAAGACCGCTACCGGCAGATGTCGCCATCGGCACAAGCCGGTTACGACCATATTCTCAGTGGGTACACCGTTGGCACCGCTGACCAGTGCCTGACGGATATCGAACAACTCAGCCGCCGGTTCAACTGCCAGGAATTTGCCCTCGTCACCGTCACCCACAGTCATTACGACCGTATGGAAAGCTATCGGTTACTGGCGCAGCAGCAGTAGCCAGCGCTGAGTGCGTACCCCAAACGACGAGAAATACACCCGTCCGGCTCGGCACCATCCGTGGCCGCATAGCGCCATAAAAACGTAAATTTAACCAGACAAGCAGGTAGCAGTAGAGCATTGTCAAAAAAGCAGATACAATACGCGGCCTTGATTCAGGTAATCATCACCTGAACTCATCGACCGCCCGTAGCTCAGCTGGATAGAGCGTTGCCCTCCGGAGGCGAAGGTCAGAGGTTCGAATCCTCTCGGGCGGACCATTTTCCAAGCCGTTCTGGCGATAGTAACTACTGACTCCCAAAATTCAGATCAAGCAGCACACCATAAACAAACGCGTTTGAATATGCTGTTTTGCGGACGGGCCGTCCGCGCTCCCATGATTTTATGTAACTCAGGAGCGCGGCGGCGGTTTATTTCGGGAGCGCGGCGGCGGTTTATTTCGGGAGCGCGGCGGCGGTTTATTTCGGGAGCGCGGCAGTGGTTTATTTCGGGAGCGCGGGCGGCCCGCCCGCATTAGCGCTGCTCAAGCAACGTCGGAAGATAAAAAGCAATGGTTATTGCTCAACACTGTTATTATTGAATATAGCTTGATAAATACGAGCGATTGCTACTGCATTTTCAAATGCCAGCTCGATTCTACCATTGGTTATGTCTTCAGCTGTTATTGATTGTTGAAGATAACTGCTGATGTTGAATGGGCCATCCTCAGGATCATTAATATACCCGTATATATTGGCGTACAATGTTCCAGCTGAATTAACAGGTAAAGAAAACTCTACTTCGCCATTTATCATTGTGGCAGTGCCATATGAGTAATGGCCGGTATTTGTTCTATAAGTGTAGTAGAAGGTTTCTCCATCCAGCACATACTGGGTTTTTAGAATCTGTTGGATTGTTGCAATTTCAGTACGATCAAACAGATCTTCATCTAAAAACTTCTGATACGTTGTACTCAATACCAAAGGCTGTGAACGAGCATTGTAAACTTGATAACTTCCGCCCCAGGTACTGGAGTTTTCAGGGTTTGAATTTGGGTGGGTAATATTTAATATTTGAATCCGTTTTTCTGCTTGGGCTTCATTGAGTGCAGAGGCTCTGGGTTTGTCGTAGGCTTTTAATATAAGTTCATTGACGTCCCAATAGGTCAGGTCTGTCGGAGCAGTAATATAAGCACTCGCCTTGATTGACACAGGCTCTGGAATTGCCAGTACATCTATGGCAACCAGCATTGGCTCTTTACATTGAGTATAATAACCTACGAGTTCAGTCTCTTGAGAACCGGATACAATGACGGTATCACCGTCGATATCACCATACGAAGGAGTAATCGAAAAGCTGAATCCTTCTGCATTGGGCGTGTTATTAATCAGATTTTCTGGGTCCAGCAATGTACCGGTGCTAGTCCTCTGTCTGGCACCGTTTTTCTCGATTTCTGTTTTAATTATGATGCCGGAAGCAGGGATCTGATCGGCAGTAAGTAAATTACCACTCAAGTCTGTAAAATTAACCTGGCGCATGCATTTGGCGCTGTAGTGCCAATCCAGATTCCAATAGGATAAATGATCAGTCTGAACACTTAAGTACAGGCCCTGGTCATCTTCTGTAACGATGCCCTCCTGGTCGTGCATACCCCATTGGCCAGTCGTTTCATTGTGACTCCATACTGGAATAACATCACCAATTTTAACGGGTTCACCTGTTTCAGGGTTGATAATATCGTCAGGGATGCGAAAAACCAAATCTGCCGTGGTGCCCAGCTGATGGGCTTTTTGGTTGTTTTCATCAATGATATCTACGGCAAGAAAACCGGCGGTCATAAAGAAACCTTCACCGTCGGAGCTATCTGTCATATCCGTATCGCTACCAACGGAAAAACCACCAGGGAAACTATCAAGTGCGCTGTCTTCGGTAGGGTCAAAGTACGCAATTTCAACGTGTAAATTACCAGACAGAAGATTGCCATCGATATCTGTCAGTGTGGTATTGGCAGGCAAGCTAATGCCAATACCACTTTCGGTTTCAACCACCAGTTCTGAATCCAATACACCGTCTGTGGCTACGTGGCTGGTATTACTTACCACCGTAACTCCCGTCGGTGAAATGATTTTACTGACCAACTTGAGAGTGACAATTTGTTGGCCATCTTCCAAGGCAGGTTCTACCACCACACTGCTTCCTCCAGCAAAATAGTTGCTGGCCGATGCCTGTATGCGGAAACTGATTGGTGAAAGCTGATCAGCAAAACCGCTATCGATCAGAACATTGGTAGTGCCATTATCGGTGATAATTAATTGACCATTCGTGAAAGCGTCTCCCTCATCATTGGTCAAATAGGCAAGTTCAGCCGCATCAGGAGCATAAAAAGACAATGACACCGATTCTTCAATCGGTTCCAGGGACGCCGCGTCCAGTATCTGGATTGACAGGGTTCGGCTCTTGACCGAGGTCATTAGCGCTTGATCCGAGCCTGAGGTACCGCGTACAACCACGGAAGGTTCTGAAGGCACCTGGTTTTCCAAACCAACTTCATCATCCGAACTACTTAGGCAAGATGATAATAATACAGCGAGAGGTAAGGTTAATAATGCCTTTGGCAGGTGTGACGTTATATAAAAAACAGAATTTCTCATGTTGTCTGATTCCTTGTTTTATAGATGCCCATCGGGATTAAATCTGATAACTCAATGAAAAATTTATAACAGGTATAAATAAATCAGAATTATCTATGTCGCGCTGCAACTTGGCTTCTTCAATATCCACATCTGATTGCACGCTGTGACAACTCAAGGAGTTTTCTGGACAGGTAGCATATAAGTCGGCATCAACGGAGTGAAGAAATACAGCACCCAGATCCAGCATGAATCCAAAGCCTTTGCCAGCACTTACCGGGTTGCCCCAACCAAAACCGATATAAGGAGATCCTGTTGCTGATGAAATATCCCCACTCAGGCTTTCCAATTCTGTTGTTGTATCGTAGACCTCACCATTGACTTCGAGTGTGCCATTGCGAGGGGTGGCGGTTATATTCATGGATAAATCATAATTTACATATGCAGCAGATAAACGAAAGCTCCCATTAAATGGATATATATCGGCTCCAATGCGTATATTTTTAAATGCCAGGTTGCCGTCGTAATCTAGATCATCGTTTTGAAATTCATGATTCAAATCCAACGTATTGAAGCCACCACGCAGAACCAGCCAATCCAGCACCTTATAATGCGCACCCAATCCCAATCCCAGCGTGCCAATCTCACCACCAAGAGCAAAACCAGACTTCTCTGCCTGCAAGGGGGCAGAGAGGCATAATATTGAAATCGCTCCGAGGTATTTAAATAGAGACATGTTTTTAGTCATTGTCTATTCCATTTCGTTATAAAAATACTTTTATTTTGGTATTAATAGTACAGCGGCACATCCAAAAATATTTTAATCTTCTCCCTGTCTTTATAATTTTTCTTGTTGCTTTTGGTTCTTTTCCTATCCTGCTTTATGACTGGTCAGTGTTTTTTTTGATAATAATTCTCACTGTTTGTAAAGTGTTTTTATTCTCAGAGAGCAGGGCTTGAATTTTTATATTTGACTTTAGTGAGGCGCCTTTTTCGATGAATAAAAACCGTCCTGGCCAGTTATTAAACAGGCTATTATTTACTCTGGATTTTGTTGCCTGTGCTTTCCATATACCGCACTTCTACTAGCTGCTGGAGCCATTTGGATCCCTCCCGCTCTGCTTCAACGGGCTCGGGCCGAATAATCAGCGGGGAAACAAGAGCAATAACTGATGTAAACGCTTATGGATATTCTTCTAACGGCGTTTCCTGATCGTGATTGGCATCTCTGTTAGCGACGTGAGGCGGCCGGAATTTTCAAGGAAAACAGCCTGAGTGCAACGATTAACCTAACTGTCAATTTTTGTAAAATTTATCCGCTCTGGCGCCCGGGGTCAATAGCTGATGGGTGAAAATTGAACAATTTCAACTTTGGCGCTGATAGCCCTTTTTCTGTTCAGCTTGGGTTTGCATGAGTTACCAACTCATATTCGCTGTTTTTGCGGACGGGCCGTCCGCGCTCCTATGTGAGCCGAGGTGTGAAATTGTCCGGGAGCGCGGGCGGCTCGCCCGCATCAATACTGTTGATGTATCAGACGGCTGGAGGTTCGAATTTCAGAGTCAGACGATCCTCGTCATCCTGACGCTGTACGAATTCTTCCAGGCGGTCGCGTGCAGGCTCACCGAGGGTACGTGCTGTTTCCGAGATAAGAAGCTCGGTGACAGCAAAGGCCGCGGTCATTGAATCGAATGGTTCTAACGCCTTGTTGCCTGCGGTAAGCAAAGCGGTAGCCTTGGAGGCCAGGGGAGAAAGATACTGGTCTGTTACCAGAATGACCTTGGCGCCTTTATTGATTGCTTCTAACCCCCAGTTAATGGTCGTTTGCTGGTAGCGTCGAAAGTCAAAGACCACAGCAACGGTCGATGGTTGTATGTCGACAAGGCTGTGAATATCAGGGACAGATAGCTGGACGTTCGGGCGCAGAATTGAAAGGTAACGATAAAGTTGCTGGGCCAATACCTGGCTGAAGCGTCCACCTATTGTCACGATGTTATTCTCAGATGCACACAGCAGTTGAACGGCCTTTGTGATTTCTGCATCACTGAGTGATGTAAATGTATTACGGATACTCTCCAGGTACAGGAACTGTGCCTGCCCGGAGGGGGACGTTTCGTCAGAACTTGATCGATTGTCCGGGTAGCTGCCAACGGGTGAGAATAGCCGGTTCTGGGCCTCATTCCGTAATGCGTCCTGAAATTCTGAATAGCCGTCAAAACCCAGTTTCTTTACAAAACGCACAACGGTTGGCGGACTTGCCCCTGAGCTAGCGGCAAGTTGTACCACAGGCACAAGGCCTCCCATCGGATAGTTTTCGGAAATCGAGTTAGCTACAGCAAGCTCGGCCGGTGGTAACCGATCCCGCAGAGCCCTGATTCGCTGGGAAACAGTTCCATTCACTCCAGGTTGTGCTGTCATTCGACTATGTCTCGCTCTTATGTCTCATTCGCTGTGTTGCGGTTGATACACCCGGGTAAATATCTGCGCAACGTAAATCCGGGTGGCCATAGTATAGTGGCCGACCCAATCCCGAAGCCACACGATTATCCCCGACTTCAATTGATACCAATCCGTTAGAACAACGGACTGATTGTATTTTCACATGGTGAGATTTTGATCCTCAGCGGTTTCAACTACGGCATTTGAATATCCAGGACACGATTTGATTGGCGGCATTGTTCACTCTTATCGGTGGCTCAGAGGTTCAGGTCAGGACTGTTTTCAGTGGCTCTTATACACCGTTTTTCCAATCCGTTGCGGGCGTGGTGAAGATCGGCGTCAGCGTCATGCGCCAAGGTGGCGCATGACGCTGCTTTATCGGCTGGGGCCGAAGCAGCATTGATTCCACGGCCCTTCGGGGCGGATTTTTTCATCAACCCAGCGCGCTCAATCGTTACCTTCCAACGCTCTTTGCGCTTCTTTAAAGCACCAATCCGCGATCAGCTTCCAGTGCTGTGGATCACTCTGCACAACCCAAATCAAGAAATATGCAAACGCACATGTTTATAAATTTTCATGTTGACATGAATCATGGAAATTAATGAACATTGCCGGACAGCGTACACAGCAGCGAGGAAACAAAAATGAGTGATTCTCCGGAAATTTCCGGTTTCATTGATGAGTTTGGTCTTTGGACTGATGAGCAGAAAGAGGCCGCAACAAAAATCAATGCGATGGTGGAAAAAGGCGATCTGAAAACGTTTCGGGTATCCGTTCCAGATGCTCAGTCCAAACTTCGTTCCAAGACGCTTCTTCCGGGGGCCTTCAAGTCCGCTCTTCGGGAAGGTGTTGAATTCACCAGTGCCTATTTCAGCTTTGACTCTGCTGAAGGTGTCGCATTCAACCCGTTCGGCAAGGACGGTGGTCTTGGCCTCGACGACATGCACGGCTTTTCCAACGCCATCCTTGTGCCGGACCCACTCACGTTTCGCGTTTTGCCCTGGGCGCCGACCGTCGGTTGGGTGTTGTGTGATATCTATCTTCGCAATGGCAAGCCTGTGCCTTTCGATGCCCGTCACCAGTTGAAATCGGCCATTAAGCGATTGAAGAAGCAGGGCTTTGATCTGGTTACAGGGCTCGAAGTTGAGTTCTATGTAACACGGGTGACGGATCATAATCTCGGTGAAGAACATATGGGAACACTGGGAGTTCCGCCTACACCGCCATCTGTTGAAGCTCTGTGGCGCGGCTTTGCCTATATGTCTGAGGACCAGCAGGACAAGATCAGTGAAATCACAGACACACTGGCAGAAAACTGCCTGGCTCTCGGCTTGCCGCTTCGCACTATGGAAGATGAAATGGGGCCGGGGCAGCTTGAATTCACCTTTGATGTCCAGGACGCCTTGCAGGCGGCTGACTCTATGGTGCTGTTCCGCTCTATGGTGAAGCAGACGATGGCACGCATGGGATTGCATGCCACCTTTATGGCCAAACCGATTTTCTCGAGTTTTGTGGCTTCTGGCTGGCATTTACATCAGAGCCTTGCTGCGCCGGGAGTACCGAACGCTTTTGTGGCATCGCCGGATAGTGGTGAGATTCTTTCTCCTACAGGGCTTTCTTACGTTGCAGGCCTGCTGGAGCATGCTGTCGATGCTTCAGTCTTTACCAACCCGACGATTAATGGTTATCGCCGCCTTAAACCCAATTCGCTGGCCCCAGACCGTTCAACCTGGGGCTACGACAACCGGGCAGCGATGGTACGAGTACAAGGTCGTCCCTGCCATATCTCCGGGCACATTGAAAACCGTATCGGTGAGCCGACAGCGAATCCTTATCTCTACATAGCGTCGCAAATACTCAGTGGCTGCGATGGCCTTGAGCGTAAGCTCAGCCCCTGTCCGATCGAAGACAGCCCCTACGAAGCCGAGCACCGGCCGAAGCTTCCAACCAATCTGATGGAAGCTACGGAAGCCCTTGATAAGAGCAAGTTCTTCCGTGAGGCGATGGGAGACCAGTTCATCAACTGGATGGTTGCTATGAAGAAAAGTGAAATTAACCGCTTCCTCGCTGCCGAGCCTGACTGGGAGCAGTCCCCTGATACGGTGACCCAATGGGAACACCACGAATACTTTACGCGCTACTGATGGCATCGGTATTAGGAGACATTTCGTGAATATTATTACCACATCGGAATCCAGCTTCGGACACCTGATTGAAGAAGGGCGTGTTCACCGTACCCTCTATACGGATACCGATATTTTCCGCCTTGAAATGAGCCGGGTTTTTGGTGGTACCTGGACCTATCTGGCTCACGCCAGTGAGCTGCCCAAGCCAAATGATTTCGTGCGCAAGAAGCTTGGTTTACGCCCGGTTATTATCACCCGTGACCGTGAAGGAAAATTTCACGGCCTGCTGAATCGTTGCACACACCGCGGTGCAACCATTTGCCGTCAGGATGAGGGAAATGCTCGTCGCTTCACCTGTCCGTACCATAACTGGTCGTTCACCAATACCGGGGAGCTGGCTGCTGTTCCTCTTGAAGAGGGTTATGGCCCCTCTTTCAAAAAGGAAGAACTCGGCCTGGGTAAACTGCGTGTCGAAAGCTATCGTGGCTTTATTTTCGGTACTCTAAACAAGGAGTTGCCTGACCTCAAAACCCATCTTGGTCCGTCAGCAGAGCTGCTGGATGAATGGCTTGACCGTTGGCCGGGCGCAGAGCTGCAGCTGCGCCGCGGACAAACCAGATTTACCTGCGCCGGTAACTGGAAGCTGATTTATGACAATGCTGCTGATGGTTATCACCCGGGCTATTCCCATGCGTCACTGCTGCGTATGAGAAAAGACCGTTACGGTGGTGGCGTCGATATGCAATGGGCGCTTGGTAATGTTGATGAGGGCCTGCAAACCGTATCCGACTGCGGTAATGGTGGTACCTTCATCGATCAGCGGGCAGAAATAATCCGTTATTGGGATCAATCTGCTCCTATGCCAGGCGAAGGTCCGTATGCGCGGATTATCAGCGAGAAAATGGGTGACAAAGCCGATGCTGCCCTCGACGTCGTGATGGGGTCTGGCATGAATATTAATATTTTCCCCAACCTTCTGATTATCGGCAACCAGATTCAGGTTATTGAGCCTCAGAGTGTCAATAAAACCAATATTAATTGGTATGCAACCGCCCTCGTTGCCGACGATCTTCCAGACGAAGTCAATTCACTGCGTATGCGTTTGCAAGAGGATTTTCCGTCCTTCGGTGAGCCTGATGATCTGGCGAATTTTGAAGAATGCCAGGCTGGTCTTGAAATTGAGGAAGTCGAGTGGATACAGACCGGGCGCCATATGGATACCGGCAAAGAGTACATCGGCGCCAAGGGAATGTTGAGTGGTCCTGTATCGGATGAACTTCCATTACGTGTTTTCTGGAAAGAGTGGCAGAAGCGTATAGAACAAGGTAATACCGGGGGGACGAAATGAGCATCAACACCAATCTTATAAAGGATGGCTTCACCCTTGAGGACATTCTGCGCGATACACTCGAGTCTAATTATATTGACGATTCTTATTACGCGAAACTGCGTAATGATATGGATGAATGGGAAGGTAAAGGTACGGTTCTTAATGAGGAAGAGCGCCAGGCCTATGAGTCCCTGATCATTCACGAAAACTGGCTACTGGATCGTCGTGCATTTGAACAATGGTATCAGCTCTATAGTCGTGAATGTGTTTACTGGGTGCCTGCTGTTGGTGAGTTGCCGGATGCTGAGCGGGCAGACCCCCAGCGCCAGGTCACGATTGCTTTCGATGATCGTCGTCGCATGGGTGACCGTATCGTATGGCTAAGAACCGGCGTTGCTTATTCGCAGCTGCCCCCGTCTTATACCTCTCATGTGAGCGCCTCTTTCGTCAGACTGCCGACGGAAAAGGAAGGGGAAATCAAGATTCGTTCGCAGTTTATCGTTCAGGAAATGCGGGGAGGCCATGCAATCCAGACGTTCAGTGGTTGGATGGGACACGTTTTCGTCGCAGAAGGCGGTGTGATCAAAATCGATCGAAAAGTCGTTTGTCTGCTTGATGCACCCCGTAATCATCACAACCTGACGTTCCTGTTGTGAGGTGAGATGATGACTATCACTGTTACAGGAAACGAGACGCTTGCCCCAGGGTTCTGCTTACACCTGACGGTAAACAGCAAGGCAGTTATAGCAGACGGCATTATTAAATTATTACTGGCTGGCGAAGAGCTTCCGGACTGGGAGCCTGGTGCGCATATCGAACTGGCATTTCCCGGAGGGCTGGTACGCGCTTATTCGATTGTTTCAGGAGAGCCAGGGCGAAGTTATGAGCTGGCTATTCTGCTTGAACCGGAAAGTCGTGGCGGTTCGCGCTACGTCCACGAACAGGTGCAAGAAGGAGACGTCATTGCGGCTACTGAACCCAAAAACTCTTTTGCCCTGGAAGCGGCGGAAAATTACGCATTCATTGCGGGTGGCATTGGTATTACGCCTGTTTTACCAATGATCAGAAGTATGAAACGTGCAGGCAAGCCCTGGAAGCTGTATTACCTCGGCCGGTCACGTACACGAATGGCGTACATGGCTGAAGTCGAGGCGCTGGAGCGTGAGCAGCCTGGCAGTGTGTTCGTCCATATTGATGACGAAGTTGGCGGTGTTGATCTTGGGGTTCTGGTTAATGGACTTGCGGAGAATACAGCGGTCTATACCTGTGGTCCTAACGGATTGATGGATGCGCTTTCTGTACAAATTGAACAGCGGCCCTCGATCAGTCTCCATATGGAGCGCTTCGGACGGATCGAGCTGGTGCCATTAGTTGATGCTGCAGCAATCAGTGATGATGCTACTGACGCAGCGTGCGATGCTGATGGGGCGTTCGAACTTGAGCTGCATAAAACCGGAGAGACGATCAACGTGGGTAAAAATGAAACCATTCTTGATTGTGTCCGTAAGGTTCGGCAAGGCTTGTCCTTCTCATGCTCCGACGGATACTGCGGAACCTGCGAGGCCGCTGTGCTTGGCGGTATTCCCGATCATCGTGACACCGTACTTTCCGAGCAGGAACGTGAAGAAAACCGAACGATGATGATCTGCGTCAGTCGCTCCAAAACCCGCAAGCTGATTTTGGATCTTTGACGAACCGCACCTCGTAAAACGCTGTCTTGCGGACGAGCCGTCCGCGCTCCCATAGGAGCACCGCGGCGGTGTGTTCATAACATACCCGGGATACCCGGGAGCGCGGCGATTGGTTCACAACATACCCGGGAGCGCGGCGATTGGTTCACAACATACCCGGGAGCGCGGCGATTGGTTCACAACATACCCGGGAGCGCG
>NZ_JAUORS010000036.1:0-13137 GCF_030548165.1 Oceanobacter sp. 5_MG-2023
TTTCGCTGCATTCGTCGCCTTGCCCTGAACAACGGCAACACTCGCGCAGAGCCGTGCAGGATTAAATAGATGTCCCCCTTTCTACTCCCTCTTCATACCCGATGGACCATATTGCAATAACAGGCAATGGAATCTGCACAACCACCGCATCAAGCACACCAGGCTAAAAACTCCAGTAAACCGCCCTTTTATTCACAACCACTTATCTTTTATTTACAGCCGCTTGTCTTTTATTCACAGCCGCTTGTCTTCTTTTTAAGCATTTTCCACGTTATCCCTAAAAACAAGCCTCAGCCAGGATCGATATAAGATAAATAAACAAAGTGACAGTTCTAACAAAACCTACACTCAACCCAACATTTTAGGACCAGATAAAACAAATCCTTGAATTACTGTCACCAGAATAATCACCGCTCGTCATGCCTGCCCTGGATATAGGGTCAACTTGTGTCATCAAGCCCACGAACAATACCTATCTTTATATTTGGGAGTGAGTTTGCCAGCCATACAGAGACATGGCATATTCCCCGCCATCAGCCACCTACGGCTGGAGTGAATGGTTTGAAAAGGAGTATGAACCATGATTATGTCTTCACATGCCCTCCCGGCTACATACACGTCTGGCCACCATTCATCAGGCTTCACCCTGATTGAGTTGATGATCACCCTTGCTGTATTTGCCATCGTTATGTTCGCCGCGGTGCCATCCCTCACCAGCTTTATGAGCCGCTCAGAACTGACAGCCGAGACCAATCGGTTTATGGGAGCTCTGGTTCTTGCCCGCACTGAAGCGGTCAAACGTAATACCCATGTCGCACTATGCCCCAGTAACGACCAGACCAGTTGTAACTCCACCTCCTGGAGCGATGGCTGGATCACCTTCCAGGATACCAATGGCGACGGTACGCTGGCGTCAGACAATAGCGAAGAAATCATCAAATACGCCGACGCGGCTTCCAACGTCAAGATTTATCCGGATACAAGCTTCAGCAAGGTCATTCGCTACAAGGCTGATGGAAATATCAACAATACCCCCGGCGAGATTGTTATTTGTTCCGAGCAAGCACCTGCCGAAGTCAATGCCCGCGAAATCGAAATATCCTCCGGTGGCCGCCCCAGTATTACTGCCACCCAAAAAACCAACTGCTGATGGAGACAGGTATGTTTTCAACACTGCATTCCGTCGAACCCGTACCTTACCGACAGTCCGGCTTTGGACTGATTGAAGTACTGGTATCTATCGTGATTGTGTCCATTGGCCTGCTCGGACTGGCCGGACTACAAACCCGGGCCTTACAAGAAAACAACGCTGCCTATCTGCGTTCCCAAGCCGGCATTCTGGTCTACGACATGTTCGAGCGCCTGCGTTCAAACAGCCAGGGAGCGGCCAGTGACAACTACAACACCGCAACAACCAGTACGACCGATGACACCCTGGCGGCTACAGACCTGCTGGACTGGAAAAGTGAAATCAGCCGTACCTTGCCCAATGGAGCCGGGGTTGTTTCTTGCACCACTGACAGCACGGTAGCGACCACGACCTGCAACGTCAGTATCAGCTGGGATGACGTTTCGGTCATCAGCGATAACAGCGGTGACGATGACGACAAAGACGATGGCCGCACACTCACCATCAATATGGTCGCAGTATTATGAGATTTGAAACGGTAACAGTCGGAAAAACACACGGCTTTTCTCTTGTTGAGCTGATGATTGTCCTGGTATTGGACGCAGTCATAATCGCTGGGGTTTTTTCAGTATTCCAGAGTAATCAGGCGGTCTACCGGACCAACGATGCCATGTCGCGCTTACAAGAGAATGTCCGCATTTCCTACGACTACTTGTCCAGGGAAATCCGCATGGCGGGTTCAGGTTATTCCTGTCTCAGCAGTATCGATGCGGTCAACAACGTATTGAACAATGCCACTGATTTTGACCAACAGTTCGACACTATTGTCCGGGGTTATGACAACACCGAAGACAACCTCCCAAGCGAATTTTCGAGCAAGGTCAAAGATGGAACCGACGTACTGGTAGTACGAGGCTCCTACGGTACAGGTGCCAAACTGGAAAGTGCCATGGACAGTAGCACTGCAGTCCTCAGCACCACTGTCATGGATCCAACTCCTTTTGGTACCGGGGATATTGTCGTTATTACCGACTGCCGAACCGCATCGATTTTCCAGGTCACCAGTTATACCGACAGTACCGGCGAAACCGTACATGATGCCGGTGGCAGTACAACACCAGGCAATGCAACCAGTAGCTTCCCTTATGCTTATCCGGTCGGCTCATCGGTTATCAAGGTCCGTACCACCAGTTATTACGTCGGCACCAACGAAGACGGTAACAGCGCCCTGTTTGTACGCAATACAGATGAAGGCAGCGCGGAAACCTATGAAATCGTCGAAGGGATTGCTGATATGCAACTGGAATATGCCGTAGACACCAATAGTGACGGATATCCGGACGATTATAAAACCGCCGCCGATATCTCAACCAGCCAATGGGATCAGGTTATCAGTGTACGGGTCAGCCTGTTAGCAGAAAGTCTGGAAGATAACGTCACCGAAACGCCAACACCGTATCAGTTTTACCAGCGCGATAAAGACGATCTCCTGGAAGACATAACGCCAACAGATCGAAAAATTCGCCGTAGCAGTAATTTTGTTGTCGCGATTCGCAGTCGCGTCAGTAATACATAAAGTCATTCATCTGACAGAGCAATAAAGGTATAGCAAGATGTTATTCCACAAGGCAGTGGCCCTTCGGCAGCAAACAGCAGCGATATCCCCCCGACCCCACCAATCCGGGTCCGCGCTTATTATCAGTATTGTTCTCCTGTTAATACTGACCATTACGGGTATTTCAGCGGTGCAATCCACCACATTGGAAATCCGTATGGCATCCAATAACGAAGACCGCAATCGGGCATTCCAGGCAGCAGAATATACCCTGACCCAGGCCAAGCAATACGTCACCACACTGGTTGAGAACGGAGAAATCGACACAACGTTTGGTGTAAAAAACGGCCTGTATCAAACCCTCACCATTTCCGATGACGGTGCAGGCACCGCCGATTGTGATACCTCCACCCCTTGGCTGACTCAAAGTGCCCAGTGGGATGACGATGATTCGGTCAGCCTGTATGAATATGACAGCAGCACAAAAACAGCACTGTCTGCCCTGAATTTATCCCAATCGCCACGTTTTATGATCGGCTTCGACAACGATACCGATACATCCAGCCCTTGCTACTCCAGCACCGATGCCGAGGGTTACTCCAACAGCATAGGCAGTACTGGGGCTGCTTATCAGGCTGACCGTTTTACCATCACTGTTGCAGGCTACGGTTCTCAACCATCCACTCGTGTGCGGTTACAAGCCGTTTACAGCATCCTGCACTAGGAGCCTTACCGATGAAATCACTTCAATATCTTGCTCATTTGTGTGTACTTGCTTCTTTTACTCATCAGTCACTGGCCGGAGCCTGCTATCCGACGACCTCAACCTCCGTCGGAGGCGCTGCCTTTTCTGTGCTGGAAGATGGCACCATCAGCATTGGCTCAGAGGGAGATTCTAAAACCTGTCAGGTCACCTTTTCAGGCAGTTCCAATGTTAACGTTGTCAGCGACGATCTTTACCAGGCAGATCCGAGTAAAACGGATTGTGGCCTGACCGCCAGCGATACAACACTGGATCATCTGACCCTGCCCACTTTTTTAACCACCAGTAGTTCTTCTATTTTCAGATACAAAAATAGTGGTGATACCTTTCAATACCCGAGCAACTGGTATCGTCTTGATAACAGCAAAACCCAGTTTTGCGTCAATGGTACTTCGCCTTGCACCACAGATATTGGTTATAACACCCCAGACGATGAGGTAGCCAGTTATCTCCTTAGCATTCAAAACAGCGGCAGTACCTATACCGCTGTATTTGATAACCGACAGGGCAGTGAATGGCAGGAAATAGAAGGAGGTACCGGTAGCCAGGGAGAAATTTATTTTAACTATGCCGTCACAACACCCGAGACTCCTTACCGTATCAACTACCTGAATATATCCAACACTGATGTTATCTATTTTGAACCTGGTAGCTACTATATTAACAAGATGTACTTGGCCGACCGAGTAACCATCGAGGTCGCCATGACAGAAGAGGATGGCAGTGCAGCAGGTGATGGCAGCGGCGTTGTAAAGCTGTACTTGTATGATGGCACATCCATCATAGGTAACGGCGCTTGTATCAATGTCGCCGGTTGTGAACCTGGTAATCCAGATGAGCGTGATGACATACAATACCCAGAACGCCTATATATATCCGTATACACCGGTGATTTTACAATTAATGACCAGGCTCAGGTTGCTGCGGGTATCTATGTTGATGACGGCACTCTTGAAATAAAAGCCAACTCTGGAACCTACTTTGTCGGAGAGGCCTTGGCATCCGATATCCAGGTAGGAAACAATTCGGGCGTGGAATATGCTTACCAAAATACCGGTATGTTTACGGAACTGTATATTGATTCGGCAGCTGAATCGGTAACACCAAATGACGGCATCTACAGTCTCGCATCTCCTGCAGTCAACCCGTCCTCCAATATTGGTGATCTGTCGTATATTCCTTATCAGACCGATGATACAACCGATGTCTCCTCGACAGACAGCCTGACAATGGACACAACATCAGACTATTACGGTACCGGTATTACCGGCCACCTGATGGCCTTTCCGCTTACTTCCAGTGGCACCAGCAGCACCGCAAGCTGGGATGCCAACGACCAAATGACCACCGACCTGCGTGAAGAACGTCTCTGGTCAACGGATGCTTCTGGCAACCTGGTGAAATTTGCCAACCTGGACGATGCTGCCTTTGGGACTCTGTCGGATTTGACCACAGAAACAATCATAAATTACACCATCACCCCCAATTATGCAGATGGCGATTATCTGGGCGACCGGGATTCAGGTTCATGGATCGGAGCCCCCTATACTACTCAGCCTGTGATACTCGGTGATCTGGTTATTTTTCATACCGATGATGGTTTTGTCTACGCCATTGACAGTAGTAGCGGCGAACTCCAGTGGGGCTTTATGCCTCGACCTCTGGTTTCCTACCTGGATGATTACAGCAGTTTTTACACCCAACACTATATGGAAGGTCAAATTGCCACGATTGGTGATGATATTGTGGTTGGGTCAGCCAAAGGTGGAGCCCTTCACTATGCCCTCAAGCTGAGCTCCAGTGGCGGGCTCAGCAGCGTACTCTGGGTTGAAGAAAGCGGCGGCGACAACCCTCACCGCCCCATCACATTTACCAATAATGATAAACAATATGCCCTCTATGTCACCAACAGTACCGACATAGTCGTGCAAGAGCTGACTTCAGGCGCCTCTCAAAAAGTGTATGACGTATCATCCAAAACCAGCCAAATCACTTCCCTGCCGCTGGCTTACCAGTACTACAGCAGTGATGGCAGCAGCAACAAACAAAATATTGAAGTCTCGTTTGGTGATAACGAAGGTAATGTCTACAGCGCTTTGGTCGTTAATAATGACTCACTGAAAAACAGCCCATCCTGGTCCAAGGTAGGTAACGTGGGCACCTCATCCACTGTGGAAAAAAGTGTGCTCTGGTTACAATCTGCCACGTTAGCCGGAGATGATTATCTGGTGGCCCAAACCACAGAACGTATGAAAGTCTTCCGCTTGCCCGCCGCAGAAACCAGCTGGCAATCCGACTGGATCAGCATGGTAGGTGAGTCTGGCTACTGGGATGACAGCGGTACCAGCTACACCAAGGAAACCGATCACAGCAACAACTATGAGCATATCCAGCTACTGGAAGACGACGTTACCATTACCGACCAGGTTGAAATTGCAGCCAGTGTGATTTTCCTCCCTCTGCAACGGGATACCGAAGAGAGCTGTGATGCTTATTACTACTTGTATGATCTCGACACTGGCCTGTTTCCGAGCAATGTATTGCATAACGATGCCACCGTGGATGGCAGCAATATCAATATAGGAACAGGTACGGCATACACACCGACTGTTGTTGTGATTGGCGATACCATCACATTACAGGGGCACAGTAGCGAAAACACCACTACCGATCTGGGGATCGACAATGCATTTACATTCACCACTGGTAACCAAGGCTGGTCTGGCTGGAGGGAGCTGCTTGATGAATAACGCCCAATACGCCGCTAGCCGCGGCGTTACTCTGATCGAACTGATGGTCACCATAACGATTATTGGTATTTTGTTTGTTGTTGGTATTCCCAGCTACAACAACTATGTCGTCAAAACCAACCGTAACGCGGCGGCTTCCTGCTTACTGGAAGTATCCCAGTCGCTGGAAAAACGTTATGCCGCAGCAACGGCCTATACGGGTGATACACCAAGCAACAGCTGTATCAGTGGTGTCAGCGACAGTTACACCATCAGCTCTGATCTTGAAACCCATGCTTTCACGCTCAAGGCAACACCAACCGCCAATCAGGAAGACTGGGCCTGTGGCATCCTGACCTACAACCAGGCAGGAAACAAAGGCCTGGAAGCCCATAACGGAGTAACCGGTACGACCGCCCTCTGCTGGTAATTGCGATGCACAAAAAACGGCGCCGAAGCGCCGTTTTTTGTGGTACTCAACCGAGCAACATCATACTGACCGGTTATGCACCAAAGTAGCTGATCATCACACCAGCAGCCACCGCCGAGCCGATCACACCAGCAACGTTCGGACCCATGGCATGCATCAACAGAAAGTTCTGGGGATTAGCTTCCAGTCCTACCTTGTTGGAGACTCGCGCCGCCATCGGTACTGCTGATACCCCTGCAGAACCAATCAGTGGATTGATTGGATCCTTGGATACCTTGTTCATGATTTTGGCCATCACAACACCGGTAGCAGTACCAACACAGAATGCCAGCATGCCCAATACCAGAATGCTCAGGGTATCCAGATTCAGGAACTTGTCTGCGCTCATCTTTGAGCCGACACCCAACCCCAAAAAGATAGTCACCACGTTGATCAAGGCATTCTGGGCAGTATCACTGAGACGATCCACCACACCAGACTCCTTCATCAGATTACCGAAGCAGAACATACCCAGTAAAGGAGCTGCAGAAGGAAGCAACAAGGCAACCAGAACCAACAAGGTAATAGGGAAGATAATCTTCTCGGCCTTGCTGACTGTGCGTAATTGCACCATCTGGATTTTACGCTCTTCCACTGAGGTCAGTGCCTTCATGATCGGTGGCTGGATCATCGGAACCAGAGCCATATAAGAGTACGCTGCCACGGCAATCGCACCCAATAACTCAGGTGCCAGCTTCGATGCAATAAAGATCGAGGTTGGCCCATCCGCACCACCAATAATACCGATCGCAGAAGCCTGCTGCATGGTGAAGTCCATCACCCCGATATCCGTAAAGAAGGCAGCCCCAAACAGGGTACCAAAAATACCAAACTGGGCCGCAGCACCAAGCAACAGGGTTTTCGGGTTAGCCAGCAACGGACCAAAATCCGTCATTGCCCCGACACCCATAAAGATCAGTAGCGGAAACAGCCCGGTTTCAATACCGGCATGGTAGATGTAGTACAACAGACCTGCCGGAGCATCCAGGTGACCATGCGCATCAAATACCGGCGGCGCATAAAAACCAGCCCCGGGAATATTGACAAAAATGGTCCCCACCGCGATTGGTAGCAGTAGTAATGGCTCAAACTGAAACTTTGGATGTATGGCCAAAAACAGCAGCAAGCAACCAATCAGGATCATGGCACCCTGGCCAAGCTCCATCTGATACAAGCCGCTGTCATGCCACAGGTTAATCAAGCTTTCCATTCAGGCACTCCTTACGCGAGGTTGTACAGAGTGTCGCCCACTTTCACTGACACACCTTCTTTGGCTGAAACACCGGTCACCGTACCTGCTCGAGGAGCACGCACTTCGGTTTCCATCTTCATGGCTTCCAGAATCACGACAACATCGCCTTCTTCCACCTGATCGCCAGTATCAACCAACACCTTCCAGACATTGCCAGACAAAGGCGCACAGACAGGATCACCGTCACCGGATGCCGCAACCTCACCCGCTGTTGATGCAGCACCACCCATACTCAGCGGCGCTCCATTAACTGCGGCCAGATGCGTAACATCGCCACCATCATCCACTTTCACCACATAATCGTTACCATCAACGGAAATGGTGAAGGTATCTTCTGCATCACCTTTTGGAACCGGTTCAAATGCATCCGGATTGCCACGATTTTCGAGGAATTTTGGCGCAATCTGAGGGAACATGGCATAAGTCAGCGCGTCATCAATCTTGTCGGCTGCCAAGGTAATACCCTTGTCAGCGGCCAGCTTGTCGACGTTGGCGATCACCTTGTCCATCTCGTTTTCAATCAGGTCTGCAGGGCGACAGGTAATCACTTCCTTGCCATCCAGTACCTTGGCCTGCAACTCGGCATTCATCGGTGCCGGAGCTGCACCATATTCCCCTTTCAGAATACCTTGGGTTTCTTTTGAAATGGACTTGTAACGCTCACCCGTCAGTACATTCAAAACCGCCTGCGTCCCGACAATCTGGGATGTCGGTGTTACCAGAGGAATAAAGCCCAAATCCTCACGCACTCGTGGTATTTCGGCCAATACCTCGTCAAACTTGTCCGCAGCACCCTGTTCGCGCAACTGGTTTTCCATATTGGTCAGCATGCCACCGGGCACCTGAGCAACCAGAATCCGGCTGTCGGTGCCTTTGAGAGCGCCTTCGAACCTGGCGTATTTTTTACGCACAGCACGAAAGTACGCGGCAATTTCTTCCAGCAACAACAGGTCGATACCGGTATCACGCTCAGTGCCAGCCAATGCCGCTACAACGGATTCTGTCGCGGTATGACCATAGGTCATGGACATGGAAGAGATGGCGGTATCCACGCGGTCAATACCGGCTTCCACGGCTTTCAGGATCGTCATATCCGACAAACCGGAGGTTGCATGGGCATGCAGCTGAACTTCCAGATCCGTCTGGGCTTTCAGCTTGCTCACCAATTCAAAGGCAGTATAGGGCGTCAGTACCCCGGCCATATCCTTGATCGCAATGGAATCGGCGCCCATGTCTTCGATTTGCTTGGCAAGACTGACCCATGATTCCATGGTGTGGACGGGGCTGGTTGTATAGGACAAGGTCCCCTGCGCATGTTTGCCTTGCTTTTTGACTGCCTTGAGAGCGGTTTCCAGGTTGCGTGGATCGTTCATCGCGTCAAAGACACGGAACACATCCACTCCGTTGGTCGCTGCCCGCTCAACAAATTTTTCGACCACATCATCAGCGTAGTGGCGATAGCCCAGCAGGTTTTGCCCCCGTAGCAGCATTTGATGCGGCGTTTTGGGCATGGCTTTCTTGAATTCGCGAATGCGATCCCAGGGGTCTTCTCCCAGAAAACGAATACAAGAGTCAAATGTTGCACCCCCCCAGGATTCCAGCGACCAGTAACCGACCTGATCGAGTTTTTCAGCAATCGGCAGCATATCGTCGATACGCATGCGGGTCGCCAGAATGGATTGGTGCGCGTCGCGTAACACGACGTCGGTGATTCCGAGTTTTTTAGAATCGGTCATGGATGATGGCCTTTTCTTCCGATAACGTTGTTAACGTTTTGGTTATTATGATTCGTGCACTACTTTTGGCGTGCACGATGTTCCTTGACCGCTGCTGACAGTACTTTCAGCAATTGCGGATCCACTCCCTGAGGCTGGGGTCGTTTTTTTGCCGGTGTCGGCACAACCACTTCCTCGGGAGCATATTTATTTACCAGCTTGGACATGAATCCGGTAACAAATACCAGCATTGTCAAAAAGACAAATACCGTACCCATACCAAAAAACATCAATTCCAAACCTTGCGTGACGAGTCCTGGCTCAGACATGCAAGCGGCTCCTATTTAGTAATAATTTTTACGGACAGCGACGTGTTTTCCCATAAATTCTCACCAGAATAACCCGTGTTTATAGTGGGAATAACCGAATAAGACTACTTTAAAAGGACTAACGCTTTCAACTGCGCCAGATTGCGCAAAACGGCAGACAACCTCCAAATTGAGGCTCCAAGCTACTGATATCAGTAGTATTTCTGAAATCTATATCGACTATAGCCTGGACAAATAGTCAAATTGACACATTCCACCGTGATATACGGCCAAAGTAGAGGGCAAAAAACTTGACGCTAACACCAGACAATGATCAATTCGCGTCCAATTTCTAGCCAATGCCCTTCCTCTCCAGCGAGTTCCACCATGTTGCCATTTGACCCCGACAGTTCCCTTTATATTGCGTTAGCACCCATGGAGGGATTAATGGATTTCCATTTACGGGAAATATTAACGGCCGTAGGAGGTATTGATCACTGCGTAACGGAATTTATTCGCGTTAGCCAAACGGTATTACCCAATCGAGTCTTTTTGAAATATTGTCCGGAACTGGCCCAGGGTGGAAAAACACTGGCAGGTACACCGGTACATATTCAACTATTGGGTAGTGACCCTGAGTTGATGGCCGCCAATGCGGCACGGGTCGCTGCACTTGGAGCACCCGCTATTGACCTTAACTTTGGCTGTCCAGCCAAAACTGTCAACCGCAGTCAGGGAGGTGCCGTGTTGCTGCAGTATACTGAACGCCTGTATGCCATCACCCGGGCCGTACGCGACGCAGTACCGGATCATATCCCCGTCAGTGCCAAGATGCGCCTGGGTTATACCGACAAGACCCTGGCCGTTGACAATGCCCAGGCATTGGCCTCAGCCGGTATCCAATGGCTCACCGTTCATGCCCGCACCAAAACCGAAGGCTACAAGCCACCAGCGTGGTGGCAATGGATTGCGAAGATCAAGCAAGCCCTCGACATTCCAGTATTAGCCAATGGCGAGATCTGGACACCCGACCAGGCACAAGCCTGCCAACAACAGAGCCAGTCACGGCTATTAATGATTGGTCGAGGTCTGGTCGCAAAGCCGGATCTGGGCCTGCAAATCAGGGCACAACAACAGGGAATTCCCTATCAGGCAATGAAGTGGCAAGACTATCTGACGCTGTGCTATCAGCTGGCAGCACGACTTGAACATCTGGAAGACAAGCAACTCACCGACCGGATGAAACAGTGGCTACATTATTATTCACTGCAATCAGCCGAAATGAGCGCTGTTTTTCAAGCCGTCAGACGTCATCGTAGCCGCCGTGATTTTTTTGCCGCGATGGCATCCTGGCAGCCGGCCTGATTCTGATAGTGCCCAGGTATTGCTCCGATACAAACAATCAAATGCTCAGCCAGGCGGCAGAATGGTTATGATGGTGGTACAGAAATGATCAGACACTCAGGTATTGATGGCAAAAGCTGCTGCAGACCAGATAAGCTTTCACCTGAAGCAGGTCATGTACTCAATAGTTGAACCAATTTGGTAGCTTGATCAATATTTTGAACGGGTCACTCTGTCATACTCATGATTATTGAGCTGTCAGTCAGGCAACAATGACTGTAACTGAACTTGTTGTACCCACTTATTTTACCGTTTGCACCAGGGAGAACATTATGAGCATCAATATTGGCATCAGTGACAGCGATCGTCAGGCCATTTCAGAAGGTTTGGGACGATTACTGGCTGACACGTACACTCTGTACTTGACCACTCACAACTTCCACTGGAATGTCACCGGGCCAATGTTCAACAGCCTGCATGTGATGTTCATGACGCAATACACCGAACTCTGGAATGCCGTTGATCCTATCGCGGAGCGTATCCGCTCTCTCGGGCATGCGGCTCCGGGGTCTTATGCCCAGTTTGCCGAACTGGCCTCACTGCCGGACGCTCCGGCTGTTCCACCCAAAGCGATGGAGATGGTAGCCATTCTGGCTCAGGGTCATGAATCTGCTGCCCGTACTGCCAGAAGCCTGTATGAACTGGTTGGTGCCGCCAACGATGAGCCAACAGCTGATCTGTTAACCCAACGTCTGACCGTGCATGAACAAACGGCCTGGATGTTACGTTCACTGCTGGAAGACTGATACTCTGATCAGGTGTTTCAAACGATACGGCCTGCTGGTGTGTACCGGCAGGCCACTTTCCAGACAACAAACACATCGGTATACCAATCAAAACATTGTCATTTTTAATCCAGAGTCACAATTGTCACGTAATACCTACCAAACAACACCCCCTGCTTATTTCAACTTGAAAAACAAGTTGTTTGTGGAAATTATTTGTTACTTTATCCATTCTAAAAGTTCTTTTATGATCCCGGCTTCGGATTTAGTCTTGCGGTCTGTAAGACGATTTATCGACGCAACTATTGATTTGTCAGCAGCGCGGGCCACTGCCTGACAAGCGCCAGCGGAGTCTGGTGGCCTCAATACTGATAATAAGATCAAAGGAATGCTATCAGGAGAAAGCGTTAAGTAGTCGTTTCGAGTGTCGCCGTTCCTATACAGACCCTAAAAGCTTCCACATAGAGAAGCATCTCAACAGAAAACCTGCACTCGAATCCGAGTGTGGGCAGCCAGGTAGCGCAGACACCTAGGAGTTTTATATATGAGCGATGCGGACATCGTGTTTCAAAGCTACGGCCGTAGCTGCAACAACATTGTCTTCTTTGAAGACTTTTACGACATTTTCATTGGCAAGTCACACGACATTCGGGAGATTTTCAAAAACACCAACATGGAAGCCCAACGCGCTTTGCTGCGCAGTGGCATATTGTGGCTGGTGATGCATTCCCGTGGCATGTCAGACACCAAAATCCGGGCGCTGGGAAAGAGCCATAGCCGCACTGAAATGAATATCAACCCGATGTATTACAGCCTTTGGCAGGATGCCTTGATGGAAACCCTGGCTCGTCATGACCCTCAGTTTTCACCAGAGCTGGAAGCAACCTGGCGTCGTACTCTCAAACCCAGTATTGATATGATCAAGAGCATGTACTAATCAAAAACGTGTCTGATATATCTTATTGATCCAACTGTTAGTCTTGACCTCCTCACAGGTTTAAAAGCAGTCTTTAGGGGACATCTATTTAATCCGGTGCTCACTCTGGGCTACCGGATGGTTTCGAATCACGAAGCCGACTTGCAGGCCT
>NZ_JAUORS010000037.1:0-12100 GCF_030548165.1 Oceanobacter sp. 5_MG-2023
TCGCTGCATTCGTCGCCTTGCCCTGAACAACGGCAACACTCGCGCAGAGCCGTGCAGGATTAAATGGATGTCCCCAACAGGTTAAATGTGCGGCTGATATCGGGGTGCAGCCGCAACGCCTGACGCAAACCAATCAGTTGCTGAATCGTGTCCGGCAACTGCGCCAGAGAGCCACGGTGATCCACTACCAGCAAGCTGAGCGATGGCAAGACCAACAGATCCACCCAATCATGAGAGTGGATAGCCGCAGCATCAAGCCAGTCCACAGACTGGCTGACGGCCACCGCAGATAATGACCCCGGAATGGCAGCAGGCACCGCCATTCTCCCTAAAACAAACTCTTCAGTTTGTCTTTGGCTTGCTCTTTCAGCTTGGAGGCTTCTTCATCGGCCTTGGCACTGGCCTCGTCTTTGGCTTCCTGCTTTTGCTGGGCGACATAGTCATCCAGTTCGGCACGGGCCATATCTTCCAGTTGCGCCAGCTTGTCCGTTACCTTGCCATCGGCATTATTCAGCGCCTGCAAGTCATCAGCATAAGGACCGGCGTATTCACTGATCTTGTCGTCCAGTTTGCTTTGCAGCGTGGCTTCCAGCTTGTCTTGTTGCTCGCGCAAACGCTGGTTAAAGGCGGCACTCAGCTGTTGATCGATATCCGAGCCAAATTCCAGCGATGGACTGATCAGATCACCATTGGCACGGGCGTCGATGGTGAATTGCTCAACACTGGCCAGTGCCAGGGCCAGTTCTTTGGCAAACAGGGTTTGGCCACTGCTGTTGAACGTCGCCTGTCCGAATTGTCCTTCCAGACGGGAAGACAACTGATCCCGTCCTTCACCACTGGTGATCTGCGCCATACCTTGCAACTGTCCCATGGCGGATTCCAGTTGCGCATCACCCAGCCCAAGATTAACGCTGTCCAGCTGCCAGTCGGTAACGGCCAATGTCAGGGTGTCGCGCCCGACATCCTGGCGGTGATCAATCACAATATTCAGTTGCAGCGCCTCAACCTTGTCAAGGCCAGCACCATCGATATCGATACGAGCAGGACGACCCAGTACCGCTTGCTGATGCGTCAGGTCGGTACCACTGATAGCCAGATCACCGGCATCGGTTTCAGCACTGATCGCAGTATGGCGAATCAGGAATTCAGGCCAGGGGTTACTGGTCGGGAAATGGATATAACGACCGTCAGGACGCTGATACTCCGGCTCTTCATCCGAGTTATCAGATGCCAGGTAGGGTTTGATTTTTTCATACCAATACAGTGCCTGGGTTGCCCATTCCCCCGTTTGGCTGCCAAATAACAAACCACTGAGATTGGCTGCCCCCTGGGCATTGAGCTGGTATTTGTCGCGAATACTGGCGAGGTCTTCACCGGGTGCCGCTTTCAGATCCTGCAAACGCTGGGTGACTTCGACTCGTGTTTCACCAATCAGGTCCTTGGCCGTATTCAGGGCTTTTTTATCAGCCTTGAACTGCTCCCGCAAAACCTCAAGCCGTTGCTTGCGTTGGTTGAAATCCTCCAGCGAGGTGATCTTTTCTGTTGTCAGGGCGGTTATTTCTGCCTGATATTGTTTCAGTGCAGCTTCGTCCGGCACATTATTCAACGCGCTGTCCAGCTGCTGCTGGCGACGGTCAAAGGTTTCGGTAAACGCCTTGCCTGCGGCTTCTGTCTGCAAGGACTCCCGGGCCAGAATTTCTTCTGCCGATGGCAACTGACTGATCAGCTCTTCTGCCATACCGGGTTCTTGCTTCGCACCGTCGCCACCACTGGCAGACGAAGCGGATTTCTCCAGTGCGCCGGAGGTAGTCCGGGCGGTATTAAAACGCAGTGTGTTAACGCTCAGTTCATCAATAATGCCTTTTCCCATCAATAAGGGGCCAAGGTCTACGGTAGCCACGGCTGACTCGAATTCCAGCAGGTTTTCCATCGGCTTGTCGGCATTGGCGACCGTTAGATGACGTAATTCGAAACCAAGCGGCGACAGGCTCAGTGACACATCATCGACGTTTACCTTGGCTCCGGCGGCACTGCTGCCGACTCCTTCGATGGCCATTTTGACCAATGGCCCAGCCGCTAATAAAAAGAACGCTGCCAATAGCGCAACAACGGCAGCGAAACCCAGCAAGCCAGACCAGCGAATCCATTTCAACATATCGGTTACTCCGCCACTGCCTGGTAGATGGAATAAAACTTCGACGCTTTCAGCGCCTGTACGATTTTGAGCTTGCTCACCCAGGTCATCACCCGGCTACGGTATTGCTTGATCAATACCTGCATCACCACAAACAACGGAGCCATACTGACCACCGCAATAACAAAACCACCCAGCGTCAAGGTGTGGTTAAAGCCCATCAGCCGCCAGAAATCACTCTGATACAGCGCAGTCCAAAAGTCGATCAGCGCCGGATTCGCCAACAGGCTTTCACCCAGACGCACGGATAACGGATCAACCAGCATGGCCGCAAGTGAAAACAACGCCAGACCAAACAGGAAACCTGCAATATTGGTACGGATCAGCAAGACCAACAGCAAGACCAGCAAGTTGTGTAGTCCCCAGAATGGCGTCAGTGCCACCACCAGCGACAAGCAGACGGCCAGGGAGATTTGCCAGGGCGAGGTTTCAGAGTTCAGAGCTTTCAGCAGGTTGGCCAACATACTCAACATAAGCAGTTCCTTGCGGCGGGTGCAGAGAAAAAGAAGAAGCGCGTAGTGTTGCGCCAATATAAAACCGGGCGGAGGATAAATCCACCGCCCGGCTCCAGATGCCTGTTAATCAGGCAAATCATACGGGAGTGACAAGCAGCTGCACTTGTCATTCACCGACGATGTTTCAGACCCAAGAATCAAGTCGTTTTCTTGTTACCACCCATCCATTGCGCCATCTTCATCACCAGCACATAAAACAGCGGTACAAAGAAAATAGCCAGGAAGGTCGCACTGAGCATGCCACCAATCACGCCGGTACCGATTGCCTGACGGCTCGCTGCGCCCGCTCCGGTACTGAGTGCCAGAGGTAACACCCCCAGAATAAAGGCCATGGAGGTCATGATGATTGGCCGTAAACGCAAGCGTGCCGCTTCCGTTGCCGCCGCAACCAGAGGTTTGCCTTCTTCATGCAGTGCTTTGGCAAACTCTACAATCAGGATGGCATTCTTGGCTGACAAACCAATGGTTGTTAACAGGCCCACCTGGAAATACACGTCGTTGGCCAAGTCTCGGCCGTACGTCGCCAGCAAGGCACCCAGAATCCCTAATGGAACAATCAGGATAACCGCAAACGGCACCGTCCAGCTTTCGTACAATGCTGCCAGACACAAGAAGACAACCAACAGCGACAGCGCATAGAGCATCGGCGCCTGGGAACCAGCCATCCGCTCTTGATACGACATCCCCGTCCATTCAATACCAACACCAGGTGGTAATTTGGCCACAATCTCCTCGATCGCTACCATTGCATCCCCGGTACTCATACCCGGTGCAGCCTCCCCTTGAATATTAACCGCAGGAACACCGTTGTAACGTTCCAGTCGTGGCGAGTTGTAGCCCCAGTAGGACGTGGCAAAGGAACTGAAGGGTACCATTTCACCAGTGTTATTACGGACGTACCACTTGCCAATATCTTCCGGCAGCATTCGGGCTGGAGCATCCGCCTGGATGTAGACCTTTTTCACCCGGCCACGGTCCATGAAATCATTGATGTAAGCCGAACCCCAGGCCGTACTGAGCGTGCTGTTTACATCACTGACACTGAGCCCCAGGGTTTTGACTTTTTCATAATCAATGTCGACGTGGAAAACAGGCACATCTTCCATGCCATTCGGGCGTACCCGCACCAGACGAGGGTCCTGTGCGGCCATTCCCAGCAGCATGTTGCGAGCCTGTACCAGTTTGTCATGACCAATATTGGCCCGGTCTTGCAACATCGCGTTAAAGCCGGTTGCGGTACCCAGTGCAATAATAGGCGGCAGATTCAGAGGATAAATAATCGCGTCTTTTACCTGACTTAATGCCCCCCATGCCCGGCCAATCACAGCACCAACCGATTGATCAGGCGACAGCCGCTCTCCCCATGGTTTCAGTTTGACAAACGCCAGACCCTGGTTCTGGCCACGACCGGTAAAGCTGAAGCCGGAGACGGTAAAAACAGAATCTACCGCCGGTTCGTTCATATAGTGCTCGTTGAGCTTGTCCATGACTTCGTGGTTACGTTCCATGGTCGCACCGGCTGGCAACATCACCAGGTTCAGCAGGACACCCTGATCTTCATCGGGCAAGAATGACACAGGCAAACGCACATAGACCACGGCCATAACAACCAGCAAACAGCCATAAATCAGCACCATACGAATCGGTGCTCTCAAGGTACGCGAGACACCGCCTTCGTATTTATCGGTCGCCTTGCCGAACAAGCGATTGAACAAGCCAAAGAAGCCTGATTGGCCATGCCCTTCCTTGTGTGGACGCAGCATGGTCGAACACAATGCCGGAGTCAGGGACAACGCCACCAGTACCGACAGTCCCATCGCCGAAACAATGGTTAACGAGAACTGGCGATAAATAGCCCCGGTTGAACCGGACATAAAGGCCATGGGTACAAAGACCGCCGACAACACCAGAGCAATACCGATCAGAGCGTTGGTAATCTGGCGCATCGAGCGTTTGGTGGCTTCTTTGGGAGACAAGCCTTCTTCTTCCATCACCCGCTCAACATTTTCCACCACCACAATGGCGTCATCCACCAACAAGCCAATGGCCAGCACCAGACCAAACATGGTGAGTGTGTTAATGCTGTAGCCAGCCAGCGCCATGATGCCAAAGGTTCCCAGCATCACCACAGGTACCGCAATGGTCGGAATCAGAGTGGCCCGGAATTTACCCAGGAACAGGAACATCACCAGGAATACCAGTACCACGGCTTCTATCAGGGTATGTACCACTTCTTCAATGGATATTTTTACGAACGGTGTGGTATCGAAGGGATAAACAATTTCCAGCCCCGGTGGGAAAAACGGCTGCAGCTCTGCCAAACGCTCACGTACAGCCGCTGCCGTATCCAGTGCATTGGCACCACTGGCCAACTGAATCCCCAGGCCGGTGGCCGGTTTGCCATTATAACGACTGTCGACCGCATAGCTTTCGGCCCCCAGTTCCACTCTGGCAACGTCTTTGACCCGCACCTGAGAACCGTCCCGATTCACCTTGATCAGAATGTTTTCAAACTCTTCCACGCTTTCCATGCGCGTCTGGGCAATGATGGAAGCATTCATCTGCTGGTTCTCAATCGCCGGCAAGCCACCCAGTTCACCCGCGGGAAACTGGCTGTTCTGTTCGGATACAGCCTGACGCACTTCCAATGGCGTCAGACCATAAGCGGTGAGTTTTTCCGGCTGCAACCAGATCCGCATGGAATACTGGGCACCAAAAACCGTGATGCTACCCACACCCTGAACCCGGGACAGCGGATCTTTCAACTGTGCGATACCGTAGTCAGCCAGATCGTTCCGGCTCATGCTGCCATCACCAGAGACCAGGCCAACCACCATCAGGAAGCCGGTGCGTCCCTTGCTCACGGCCACACCTTGACGCTGCACTTCTTCTGGCAACAAAGGCTCGGCCTGTGACAATTTGTTCTGCACCTGAACCTGGGCAATATCCGGGTCCATACCTGCGGCAAAGGTCAGTGTAATGGTCGCCCGACCAGAACTGCTGCTGTTGGATGACATATACAGCAAGCCATCCAGACCAGTCATATTCTGCTCAATTACCTGGGTCACACTGTCTTCCAGCGTCTGCGCGGAAGCACCTGGATAGGTTGCCTCAATGCTGACTGCCGGTGGCGCGATGGTCGGATATTGCTGAATCGGCAGGTTCATAACGGCCAGGCCGCCCGCCACCATAATCATGATGGCAACTACCCAGGCAAAAATAGGCCTGTCGATAAAAAATTGGGCCATAATCCGCTACTCCTTACTGCTCTGCCGGGGCATTAATGAGATTAGGAGCAACGGTTGCACCTGCTTTGATCTTCTGAAGCCCTGCGACCACGACTTGCTCATCGGCCTGCAAGCCGGACTGAATCAGCCACTGATCCCCCACTGCACGGGTCACGACAACCGCTCGTGGCTGAACCACATTATCGGCACCCACCACCATAACGGTTGTGGTGCTGTCGGGGTTGCGGGATACCGCTTGCTGTGGCACCAGAAGAGCATTCTCAACCTGGTCATAGGCGATATTGGCACGCACAAACATACCCGGTAATAACAACCCGTCGGTATTCTCGAACAGGGTCCGGATATTCACTGTACCGGTTCCCTGATCCACGCCGACATCGGTAAACTGGATCTTGCCGGTCTCGGCAAACGTCGTCCCATCTTGCAACGACAAGGATACGTCCTGTGAAACATCAGCCGACTTGATACCCATCACTTTGGTCGCCGGACTCTGCACATCCACATAAATCGGTGAAATCTGGCGAATCACGGTCAAAGCACTGTCTTGAGCATCAGAAACCAATGCTCCTTCGGTAATGCTTGAACGTGAAATCACACCGGAAATCGGTGCAGTGATCTTGGTGTAGCCCAAATTGATTTCGGCACTGCGAACAGCGGCTTCCGCCAGTTTGATTTGTGCTTCAGACTGTTTCCAAAGCGCTTCGGAATCATCCACATCCTGACGACTGATGGCAGATGTACGAGACAACTCCTTGTAACGTTCTGCTTTTAGTCGCGCACTGTAGGCATTGGCTTCTGCTACTGCCAGCTGTGCTCGGGCACTGGCCAGTTCAGCTTCGTAAAGTGTAGGGTCAATCTGGTAGAGCTTGTCACCTGCCTTGACCGTGGCACCTTCATTAAAAAAGCGTTTGAGAATAATACCGCTGACCTGCGGGCGGATCTCAGCCACCCGATAGGCCGTAACACGCCCAGCCAAGGTATCGGTCAATTCAAAGGATTGTGGTGCCAATTGCACAACATCCACGCCAGTAGGTGGCATTTGTGGTGCCGCCGCAGATGCCTGCTGCTCTTCCTGACAGGCACTGAGGGTTAAAACCAATGCGGCCAAAAGTGGGAGTTTGAGGTAACCCGAACCTGCCTGATGTCTTCCCATACTGTCCTCTTATATCAACTGAAACGATGCTATCTGCGGCGGTTACGAATCTGCCTGGTTCTTCAACCTGCCAGATTACCTTCCCGACACGAGCCAGCACGGCTATGTGTTCCGAATTGCGGCATTGTGGTGTAGTCCCGGTGAAATGACTAGGGCAGCAGACGGAATGAATTGTTGGCATGAGAGCAATAGTTATTCTTAGTTGTGATTACTCTGACAGCCCCTGCTTTTTTACAAACACCACAGGAGACAACGCCCATGGCAATCAGCCTAGCCGCAGTATTCCTTGATCTTGTTACGATAGTTGTTTTTCTTGTCACGCTTTTTGAGCGCATCATCAATATTATCGCTCAGGGTTTTACTGGCCTTGCGGTATAAATCGCGGTATTTGGCACAACGCTGTTGCTGCAACTCCCGGCTTTTCTGCTCTGCGGCCACACTGCTTGCCCGTGCGGTTTTGGACACAGCACCGCTGTCAGACGCATAAGAAGAAGGTGACCAGCCCTGCCTGTGCGCTGGCGGACTGGTATATTCCGATATTGGCTGCAGTTCAACGGTATTGGCCTCCACCGCATCATCGACCGGCAGCGCATCGGAAAAATGCACACGCCCGTTATCATCGCGCCACTGATAAATCTCCGCCTCGACATTACCACCCCAAGTCAGAATCAGCAGCAACATCAGCCCCAACAATGCGTGATAACAGGTTTTCTGATTGCTGTCCTTGCTGGCCGCACACGTCGCCAGGCATTTGTTTTCAGAGGATATGTGCTCGTTCACTGGAGCCATCCTGGCCCTCCTTGCCATTCCTGGCAGTGATACTTCCTTGTTTATAACCCCGGCTCAGCACGCTGTGGATATATGACTTACCAACAACTGTACACTTTGCCGACCACGAAATTCATTAACATCCAGCTGATAAACCAGCTCGACCCGATCAACCGGAGACGGCCATTGCTTGGGGTCGACATTAAAACAAATGGCATCCAACAGTACATCGCTGGCTTCTGGCTGTACCAGCATCTTCAAATGCTTTTCCCCCACCAGACGCTGTTGCTGCAAATGAAAAACACCAGTAAAAACCGGTGCAGGAAAGCCTTGCCCCCAAGGGCCAGCCCAGCGCAGCTGTTCCGCCAGAGTCAGTGTCAACTCGGAAGGTTGCAGCTGACCATCCACATCGGTGCGCTCTGCCAAGTCATCGGCACTTAACAACTGCTGGCATATCTCTGCAAATGCCTGAACAAAGGCGTCAAAACCACCCGCGACCACGGTCAAACCCGCCGCCATCGCGTGTCCTCCAAACTTGGTCATCAGGTGAGGATGACGCTTGTGTAACAAATCCAGCGCATCACGCATATGCAGCCCGGCGATCGAACGGGCTGATCCTTTTAGCTCCCCGGTATCCGCCAGAGCAAACGCAATCACGGGACGATGGATTTTTTCCTTGACCCGAGAAGCCAGAATGCCGATCACGCCCTGATGCCAGTCACGATGAAACAAACACACCCCGGCAGGCAAGGTCTGGCCATGTCCGGGCCGGGCGCTACCGACTGGTTTCATATCCAGTGCTGCCAGAAAACGTTCAGCATCGGCAGTCATCGCCGCCTCTATCTGACGCCGGTCGCGATTCAGTTCATCCAGCTGCGCGGCCATCTGTAACGCCAATGACGGTTCATCACACAGCAGGCATTCAATGCCCAATGCCATATCATCCAACCTGCCGGCAGCATTCAACCGTGGCCCAACAGCAAAGCCAAAATCCGCCGACACCACCCGCGCCCGATTTTTACCCGCGACCTGTAGCAGGGCTGAAATCCCGGCGATGGTGCGGCCGGCACGAATACGCCGCAACCCCTGCTCCACCAGAATCCGGTTATTAAGATCCAGTGGCACTACATCGGCCACTGTCGCCAGTGCCACCAGGTCAATCAGCTGTACCAGGTTTGGCGGCTCCATGGCTTTTGAAGCAAAATAGCCATTCTCGATCAAGCGGGCCTTGAGTGCCAGCATCAGATAAAAAACCACGGTACAACCACAGGCCGCCTTGCTGGGAAAGTCACAGCCCGGCTGGTTCGGATTCACAATCGCGGCGGCATTCGGCAGTTGGTCAGCGGGCAAGTGGTGATCGGTCACCAGTACTGGAATACCGTATTGCGTTGCCGCCCTGACGCCCGCCATCGCCGCAATGCCGTTATCAACCGTCATAATCAAGTCAGGCCGCCGAGACACCGCCACTTCTACCAACTCGGGGGTCAGGCCATAACCAAAATCGAAACGATTAGGCACCAGATAATCAATACAGCTGGCACCCATCATCCGCAAAGCCCGGATCGCCAGCGCCGTACTGGTGGCGCCATCAACATCAAAGTCACCCACAATCAGCAAGCGCCGCTGTTGCTGGATCACCGGCAGCAGCAAGTCCACCGCTGCCGCGATACCTTTCATCGAGTGATAAGGCAATAATTGCTGCAACGACAACTGTGTTTGCTCAGCAGTAGTAACACCACGAGCTGCGTATACACGCTGCAACACTGGTGGAATCTGCTCTGCGGATTCGAATTGCCATGAGGCGGGCAACTGCCGTTGTACTATGTGAACCATCGGTTGCTCACTGTGCTTTGCGCAAAGCCATGAGTTTAGCACGACCATTACTCGACCTACTCTTTTTGCCGGACTCGGACAAAACGGGCGAATCTCGGCAAACCATGGACGGTATAGCCACTAAAAGCATAAGTGACCCATGTGCCAACCGCCGGGGGATTTTGACGTAACGCATCGGTCAGACCAGAGCCCAGGCGAATTTCCCGGCCGTCATCAATTACCACTCGCAGGGCACCGGTCATTCCCTGATATTTACCGTTACCAGGGACATACCCCACCACCCGGCCTTCGGCATCCTGCCAGAGTTTGTACTTGAGCAAATCATCGCTACGGTGCGCCTGATAAAGCGACTGGCGGCGTTTCAGCATCAAGCCTTCACCACCCGCCGCTACCACCTGTTTGAGCCTGGCCTGCAATGCGGCCCGGTCGTTCACCGTCTCTTGCACAACCGTTTCCAGATAAGGCGATTGCTGCCTGGCAACCAGCGCCTGCAACAGACGATAGCGCTCTTCAAACGTGGCTGGACTGGCGGGTAAATCCAGCGCCATAAAACGCATCGCTCGCCAGGCATCTCCCTGATCACGGGTAGATCGTACCAGTTGACTGACCTGTTCAAACGCCCCCCGACCCGCCCACAATTCACCATCCAGAGGCTGTGATGGTAATTCACTCAGGAACCAGTCTGGAGCATGGATCATCAGGCCGCTGCGACTGAGCAACTGCTCACCATCCCAGTAAGCGCGTACGCCATCGAGTTTTTCACTGACCAGATACGCCGCCGGGCTGAGTGTCTCTTGCCAGGTTTTGGCCAACATCAAAGGGGGAGCGCGATCACCAAATGCCTTTAACGGGAAGGCACTCAGAACAAGCGCCAGAATCAATCCAACCAGCCAGATCATATCCATATCAGCCTCCTTGAGGTATTCCGTCTCCTCTCCAGCAGGCTATTATTTAGCCTCAGCTCGATCAGGATGAACAGTAGCAATTATTCCAACAAGGTCACTTTTTATACACATGATTGTCCGCGGAATGACTTGACAGCAACGGCAGAGGTTTTCCATTCTTATCCAACTTTTTATTGGCGGGAGTTTTTATGGCGTTTTATCTGCTCGGACTGGGTAGCAACCTGGATCCGGACACACATCTGCCACTGGCACGTCAGGCGCTGAGCCAGCACTTTGAACTACTGGCCACCTCTCCAGCGCTGGAAACCGCACCCGTTGGCGATACTTTCCACTACACGTTCAAAAACCAGCTGGCGGTTATCCGCACCAGCCTGACTGCCATTCAGGTCAAAGACATTCTGCTGAATATCGAACGTACGTTAGGCCGAGAAGCCAAGTCACCAGCTCGTAAACTCAAGGATCGCACCATCGACCTGGACATTCTGGCCGAAGCTGATGCCGCCCCTCAGTGCCTCAGCCAAGCATTGGATGACAGTTATTACCGACTGGTACAAAAAACCTGGCAACCATTATTATCCGCAGATAACCCGTCTCAATCGTTGGTGAAAGTCTGATCGTACCGATTGGCCACAAAACGACCGCCATCAACCCGCATCACCGAGCCGGTCACCGCCTCATTATCCAGTAAATAATCACACGCCTTGGCGATAGCCCCGTAACCCAGCTCATGGGGGATCAAGGATTGGGATAATACCCGCTGACGATATGCGGCATCGTGATCAGGCAAAAAACGGATCGGCCCCGGCTGAATGACATTGACCCGCACCTGTCCCGCCAGTCGCTGCGCCATACTAAGCGCCCAGTTTTGTAACCCGGCTTTACTGGCACAATAAGCACTGAAACGCTGGTTCGGAATATCGGCATAAATATCAGCCAGCACCACCATAGCCGCCCCGGTATTCCAGCGCTGCTCCAGAGCCTGGGTAATCAAGGCAGGAGCCATCACATGGACATTCAAATGGTCTGTCAGATGCGCCGCCTGCTCAGCCAGAGAAATACCACTCGCAGCATCCGGCACAAAACAGGAGGCATTATGAATCACCGCATCAAATGGTGGCTGCTGTTGTAACTGCTGACACATAGCCAGTGTCTCTGAGGTATTGGCCAGATTGGCTTGTAACAGTGACAACCCGCTATGCTCTGGCAACTCGCTGACGGTATTGTAGTGGGCAACGACTTGCCAGCCCTGCTGTAAAAAATGCAGCGCCAGCGTTTTACCCAATCGCCGTCCCGCCCCGGTAATCAGCATTCGTTTCGACATAATATTCCCCCATTAGACACTGGCATCAGCTTAGCGAGGTTGCTATCAAATACAACGTGCTGCCCGTTCGTGCCCAACCGTCGGTATCTCACAGGCATAAAAAAACCCCGCCCTGCATAACAGGACGGGGTATTTCGTTTAAGAGCTTGACGATGACCTACTC
>NZ_JAUORS010000038.1:0-11428 GCF_030548165.1 Oceanobacter sp. 5_MG-2023
TTCTGGTCATCAGACACCTCGTTTATGGTGGCGATTTTACCACCTACGTTGGTGTCCGGAATCATTGAACCACTACATTCTATGAATCCTTGATGCTGAGTTATGTGTAATAGATTTTTCTGATAGTGTAAATTTAGTTTACTGCCAAAAAATTTTACATATGGTAGCGGCTATTGCAGAATGCTGGCATAAGATCTGGTAATTAATGATGTCTAAAAAAAACTATGCAGGGCTACAGCGATTAAAGGCAATTGAAGTGCTCGCTTACTGGGAAGGGCGGCTCATCACTAATCAGCTGGCCAACCTGTTCGGTATTAGTCGACAAAGAGCTTCGGCAGATATTAAAAATTATCTTGAAAATCATAACCCCAATGCACTTAAGCATGACCCTAGAGTTAAAGCGTATGTCCCGATAGAAGGCTTTAGCCTTGTACTGACAACTGGTCATATCAATGAATATATGGATTTGATTGCCGGGCTATCGTGTGAAAAAATGGCTTTGGCGATTGAGACTGACGTTAACGTTGTAGGATTGCAACTACCCAACCGGTCTGTTCGGCCTGAAGTGACGAGAAAAGTTGTCAATGCTTGCCGGAATAGAACCAGCCTGAAAATTCGTTATGCTTCCATGGGTAACCCTGCACCACACGATCGGATTATTTCACCACATACTATTGTGTCAACCGGATTTCGTTGGCATGTCCGTGCCTATTGCCATACTCGACAGAGTTATCGTGATTTTATCCTTTCACGCATTAATGGCATTCCTTTAACGGTCGATGTGGTAGCGCCTTCAATAAAAGAAGATAATGATTGGAATGAGATGATAGCAATCAATATTATTCCTAATACATTACTCTCTGATGCGCATAAAAAACTGATTGAAAAAGATTATGGTATGTCAGATGGACGGCTACAGCTAAATATTAGAAAAGCTTTGGCACATTACAGCTTGCAGCGTTATCAGGCAGCGATCACAGAGGATGACATCCGTAATGTACAACAATACCCCATACAGCTTGAACAAACAGATCGTGAAAAATTGAATCCTTACCTTTTTGGAGGTAAGAAGTGAACGCATTCTCTTATAATAGTGATCTCAACGGCGGCTCGTTGATGGTTCGTGAAAGTCGTATTATTGCCGATTTATTACTGAAAAATGCTACAAATGATGAATGGCAGCGAAGAATCCAGGTAGAGAATGAATTACAAAAGCGTACTGTTGCAACCGCCAAACGATTTTCGAGGGCAATACGTTCCAGGTTAGAGCGGTTAGAGCCAGAGTTCTGGCAAGCACTTAGAGACGGTGATGATGAGCTGGCAAGTCAGGTTGGCTTTGTTTCAGTGCTTGAACGCAACCTGTTGCTATTGGAGTTCATGGAGCGTGTAGTAAAAGATGCCTATGATTCCCATTCAGAAGTGCTTAAATCATATCAGTGGTTGGACTTCCTGGATGATTGCGGCAACAAAGACCCTAAAATACATGACTGGAAAGAATCCACCAGAAAAAAAATGGGCAGTGTCGTTTTTCATATATTGTCTGAAGCAGGTTACCTGGAAAACACACGCACCAAAAGAATACAGAATGTCCTGATTCGCCCTGAAATCAAAGACATGCTTAACAATACATATAGAAAACGCTTGTTAGCGAGTATGGATATTCGGTTATGAACGAACAATTACAGAAACGTTTAAATAAGGTTCCAGATATTATTCTTTCCGATGAATTTTTGAATAAAAATGGATTGGCTGGAGATCTTTGTTTCTGGATTTTTGACTATGCCCCTGAGCATGAGTTGCAAGTCAGGGACTACTTGAAATTCCTGGATGGAATGATAAGTGACAAGCATGATGCTTTAAAGGTAGTTCATGTCAATCTTTTAGAAGACATGATTACATACCTGAAAGATCGTAAATTATTAGAACGAGCATTTGATCTACAGAGAAAAAAAGGCGATGCGGCATTAATAAAAGCGATGAAAGGCCCGTTACATATGGACAAGTTCGTTCCTTTTTTACTTAAGCATCACAACATTCAAAGCCAGAATCTTGTGCTTTTTTCGGGTGTCGGGTCGGTATGGCCACTATTACGGGCACATAACTTACTCAATAGCCTGCATGCTGATTTAGGCCACATACCACTTGTACTGTTCTATCCGGGTGAGTACACAGGCAAAGACCTCACTTTATTTAATCGGATTCCATCCAATAACTACTATCGAGCGTTTAAATTAATTAGCGAATAAGGACATAACAATGACAGCTATAAAAGATATATTTTATAAGAATATCGAGCGCTCGATTAATGGTGTAGTGAAAGCTGACCAAAAGGATGATAGCACCGTCTATATAGAACTGGATGAATATGTTGTTACGAAAGAGCTAGACCAGCATTTCAGAGCATTCTTTGAAGTCTTCTCAACCTCACTAGACGATAAATCCCTGGAAGACAAAATTGGCGTCTGGATCTCTGGTTTCTTTGGCTCGGGTAAATCACATTTTCTAAAAATCCTGTCGTACCTGCTAGCCAACGTAGAATCAACATCGCCAAGCGGTGATAAAAAACATGCTGTTGATTTTTTTGATGAAACCAAAATCCAGGATGCAATGATACGGGCCGACATCCAAAAAGCAGCGCGAAACAGCTCCGATGTTATCTTGTTTAACATCGACAGCAAATCCGGTACCCGTGACGACTCAAACCCGATTCTAGATGTATTCTTGCGAGTATTTAACGAATTTCAAGGCTTCAGCAGCGACCATCCTCATATTGCACACCTGGAGCGCTATCTCGAAAACAGAAATATACTGGCCCCCTTTACTGAAAAATTTGCCGAACTCAGCGGATCAACCTGGAAAGCCGAGCGTGATGCCTATCACTTCTTTCAAGACGACATTCAAAGCGCATTAGCCGCAGCGCTAAACATCTCAGAAGACGACGCAGAAAAATGGTTCGAAGACTCAGAAGACAATTTTGATGTTAACGCCGAACGATTCTGCGAATGGGTAAAGGAATACCTGGACAAACACCCAGACCCAAACCGCCGCATCCTGTTCTTAGTGGATGAAATTGGCCAATTTATTGGCAAAAACACCGATAGAATGCTTAAGCTGCAAACCCTGGCTGAAAACCTGGGCACCATTTGTAAAGGCCGTGCCTGGATCGTCGTCACAGCACAAGCCGACATGGATGCCACCCTGGGTGAGTTATCCAGTTCAGAGTCGGATACCTTCTCAAAAATTGCTGCGCGATTCAGTACCCGCTTATCTTTATCCGGTGCCAACGTCGATGAAGTGATCGAACAGCGTTTATTGCGTAAAACACCAGTAGCCAACATCGAACTAAAAGCGATCTACACCAAAGACGGCGACATCCTAAAAAACCAAATCATTTTCGATAAGACAGGGCCAACCTTGCGTTCGTTTGAAAATGAATCTGATTTTGTACAGTGCTATCCATATCCGCCCTATCAGTTCCGCTTACTGCAAAGTGTCTTTACCGAAATCAGAAAGGTCGGGGCAACCGGTGCGGCACTCTCGAACGCTTCACGATCGATGCTGGACTCATTCCAGGTAGCTGCCTTGCAACTGAAAGATGCACAAGTGGGCGCCTTAGTGCCGATGCATTATTTTTATCGTTCAGTTGAGTCTTTCCTGGAACCCGCTGTTAAACAAGCGATCGACAATGCCGCCACAAGTTCATTGTTTACTGAATTTGATATTAGCTTGTTAAAAACACTGTTTATGATCCGCTACGTCGACCTGGTAAAAGGCACCGTCGACAACTTGATCACATTGTCGTTGAATACCATCGACGAAGACAAGGTTATCCTGCGTAAAAACGTGGAAGAAAGCCTGCAGCTGCTCGAAAAGCAATGCCTGATCACATTAAACGGTAACGAATATTTGTTCTTAACCAACGAAGAGCGTGATATTACCCGTAAGATCAGAGCTACAGATATCTCGACGTCGGAAGAAACCAAAGCCCTGACCGACCTTATCTACAAAGAGCTACTAAACGATAAAAACAAATTTCGCTACCTGATAAACAAGCAAGATTACAGCATTGGTCGATTTCTGGATGGTCACTCACTCGATGGCCGCTACGAAGCCGATTTGAAAGTCGAAGTATTGTCACCATTGGATCCAGATTACAACATGTACTCTGAAGCGGCTTGTATCAATCGCAGTACCGAAGGCATGGGCTCAGTGATTATCAAATTACCCGATGATCGTGCATTCTTCACAGAAGTCGGTACCTGGTTAAGAACCAATAAATTTATTCGCTTAAACAACGACAGCAGTCAGCAAGATATCTCACGTATACTGGCCGACCGTGGGCGCGAAAACCAAGAGCGCAGAACGCGCTTACGTATCAATGTAGAAAGCTTGATGTTAAGTGCAGAAGTCTACTGCCTGGGTCAGCATCTTTCCGTCAGTAAAAGCAGTATCGCGACACGGTTCGACGAAGGCTGTTTATACCTACTCGAAAATACATTTACTAAATTAGCCTACTTAAAAGTTTTGCAGTCAGACCCTTTAAGAGAGTTAAGCGCTGTACTGACAGCTGATGATATAGCTCAATTGGGGTTGTCACTCGATGGGGCAGAAGGCAATCCTCAGGCCGTCACTGAAATGCAACAATACATTCATTTAAAAGCCAGTGGTAACGACCGTATCTTAGTCTCAGATATCGTTGATCGTTTTAGTAAACGCCCATTTGGCTGGGCAGATAATGAAATTCTATTAATACTTGCCCGCTTGGCTGTCGCCAATCAACTAACATTCCAACTCAATGGTGGCACACTCGCTAACAAAGATGCTTTTGAACCACTGTCTAATTCACGTAAGCGTCGTGAGTTAGCCATCATCAAAAAGCGCCAAACCGATGAAAACGTACTCAAACAGGCCAGAAACCTAACCAAAGATTTATTTTCATCCATGGGCCCCGCAGGCGAAAAAGAACTGTTTGCCTTTTATAATCAGCACATCAACCAATGGTTAAGCAACTTAACCAGCTACAAAAGCAAAACAGACCTTGGCGGATTCCCAGGTAGTAAAATTATTGGCCAAAGCATAAACATGCTGCAGCGATTACTGAGCCATGACGACAGCTTCGACTTCTTTAAACACATTGTTAGCAACAAAAATGATTACCTCGATTTAGAAGAAGACTACAGCGATGTACACGAATTCTTCTCAAACCAGCTTACTATTTGGCAACAGCTGAAAACAGCGCTCACCGGTTTTGAAAGTAATAAACAAATATTAGAGAAAGACCAAAAAGCTGCCGCAGCACTGCAAGCACTAAAACATATTAAAGACAGCGATGCACCTTACAACATGCTCAACAAAGTAGCGGGCTTGATCGATACCGTTAAACAGGTTAACGACGCTAAAGTAGAAGAAAAACGTGAACACGCCCTGGAACGCCTTGATCATAAAATACTTATGCTACAGCAAGAAATAACCAAATCAGGCATTGAAAATTCAGAGCTGAGCAACCGTTTATTGCGTCCACTGCAGCAAGTAAAAGAAAACCTGACAGTGCAAGCCAGCATACCGCAAATACTCATGCTGCAAACCCATACCGCTGATGAACACCTGGACGATAGTCTTAAATTACTCGCAAGCGAAGTACTAAAAGAGCAAGATAGACGAGCCGCTGCCGAACAGAAAATCAAGCAGCAAGCAGCTGATTCAGGCAGACAAGGCTCAGTCAACGCTCAAACAATTGTCGAAACAGCAAAAGGTCATCCTGCGGCAGCACTAAAACCAGATGCAGAGCCTGCCCAAAAACCATTGATGAAGCCTAAAACAGTGGCCGAAGTATCGGTATCAAAAGTCTACGATTCAGTATTAACCGAAGCGTATATTGAAACACCGGAACAGGCAGAGCAATTTCTGAACGAACTCAGGCAACAGCTGAATGTCGCCATTCAAAATGGCTCAAGAGTGCGTATTAAATAATCAAGGATAGATCAAGAATCGATTAGGGACAGGTGAAAAGATGATTCAAGCAATAAATACAAGCAGCATAAAACCACAAGCACTTGCACAGCTGCGGGAAATGACAAATAACCCGGAAGCGGAATTTCACCATCACCAATACGAAGCAATTTCAGGGTTGGTGGAGAATCGAAAAAAAATGCTGGTTGTGCAAAAAACCGGTTGGGGAAAATCGGCTGTTTATTTTATTGCTACAAAATTACTGCGCCAGCAAGGTCGTGGCCCCAGTATTATTATTTCGCCTTTAATTGCCTTAATGCGTAACCAAATCGACAATGCCAAGCGCTTGGGTTTAGACATCGTCACGATTAACTCTTCACTAAGAGAAGACGAGCGTTCGGCTAATGAAAATAAAATCATCAATCAGCAAGTCGATGCCATCATCATCTCACCAGAGCAATTAGCCAATGAAAATCTGGTAAATTCGGTATTGAGCCACGTGCTATCGAACACAGGTTTGTTTGTCGTCGATGAAGCCCATTGTATATCTGATTGGGGGCATGATTTCAGGCCGGATTATCGTCGCATCGTGCGTATTATCCAGCACATGCCAGATAACATGCCAATATTGGCTACCACTGCTACCGCTAACGACAGGGTTGTTACTGATATACAAACACAAATAGGCAGCGGAATGATTACCTTGCGAGGTGAGTTAATGCGTAGCTCATTACACCTGCAAAATATACCGCAGCTCCCTAAGTTACATCGCTTGGTTTGGCTGGCAGAAACACTGCCCAAGCTAGAAAACTCGGGAATAGTGTATGCAAAAACCACCCGGGATTGTGATCTGGTAGCAGATTGGTTGCAGAGCAATGGCATCGATGCACAAGCTTATCATAGTGATTTAGATGCAAGCACGCGCATCCAGTTAGAGAGCGACCTAATAAATAATCGCTTAAAAGCATTGGTTTCAACATCGGCACTCGGCATGGGATTTGATAAACCCGACGTCGGCTTTGTGATTCACTTTCAAGCACCGGGTAATGTTATCGAATACTATCAGCAAGTGGGGCGTGCTGGTCGTGGTATTGATAATGCCTGTGGCGTATTAATGCTAGGAGAAGAAGACGAAAAAATACAGCAGTTCTTTATTAATAACGCCTTCCCATCAGAGGACCAGGTTCAGGAAATTCTCACGGCATTAGAAAAATCCGACGGTCTCAAAAAAGCTCAAATAGAACCACTAACCAATTTATCCACAAGCATGATCGATAAAGTATTAAAGTTTCTAAGTGTTGAAGATCCATCACCCATCTACAAAGATGGAGCAATCTATACCCGAACGGCAATAGACTACGAACTACCTCACGAAAGAATCCAGCGCCTGTCAACAATAAAAGTAGGTGAATGGCAGCAACTACTCGATTACCATCAGTCAAAAAAATGCCTAATGCATTTTCTGGCGGATGCGCTAGACGATGATTTTGCAACAAATTGTGGTAAATGTGCTAACTGCGCACCACAGCAAAAACTGGATGAAGCGATCCCACATGATAGAGTTTTAGTCGCTAGTGAATTCATGAAAAACCGTTATGTAAAAATTAAACCACGAAAAATATTTGGAGCCTCCAAGGCATTAGCTTTATCGGCATTTCCCGTTTATGCATTTCCCTACAAAGATGCAAAGCTACAATTTAAAGAAGGATTGGCGCTTTCACGCTGGAAAGACGGTATTTGGGGAGGTCTGGTCGCTGATGGTAAAAGAAAAAATGAATTCAGCGATGAACTCATTGCTCCCATGGTGAAAATGATTAACACATTACCGATAGAACAGAAGCCTAGATGGTTAACGTATGTGCCTTCACTAAGACACCCAGAACTGGTCAAGAACTTTGCCCATAAGCTGGCCGCAGTATTGGGTATTTATTGTAGCGATACGGTCACTATGGCCGAGCTACGCCCAGCACAAAAAGACATGGAAAACAGTTATCGTCAAAGTAAAAATCTAGATGGTGCATTCAATTTTGATAAAAGCCAAATATATACTGATCCAGTCTTTCTATTGGATGACGCCGTCGACTCAGGTTGGACGTTTACGGTAGTCTCCGCGCTATTAAGACAACAAGGCGCAGGCAATGTCTATCCCATTGCCTTAACAAGCACCAGTGTGCAAGGTTAATCTCATGCAAGAAAATAAAGTGCTACAAGCCACATTGTTACTTAGTTGTTACTTCAATAAGAATGAAATAACAACGCTCAAGCCACTTACGCCTACGGAATATGCAAGATTTGCCTTGTGGTTGCACCAAAATGGATTTACCCCAGCCGACTTATTAGATAATCAAGAAGCGATATTAGCGCAATGGCAAGACCCTAAACAAAAAATCACCCCAGAACGAATTGCCACCTTGTTTTCAAGAGGCTTAAGCATGGGGTTTGCACTAGAGCATTGGGATAAACATGGTATTTGGGTCGTCTCGCGCGCAAGTGCTTCATATCCCAAAGCCTTAAAAGGAAAGCTGGGTGATATACGGCCGCCAATATTTTTTGGCGCAGGCAATCAGGCATTATTAAACAAACCGGGAATAGGCTTTGTTGGCTCGCGTTCAATCGATGCCGATGACGAAGCCTTTGCCACAGAAAAAGCAGAACTAGCCGTTGCACAGGGTTACACCGTTGTCTCTGGCGGAGCCAAAGGTATCGACCAAGCCGCTATGTTATCGGCACTGAATTGTGGTGGCGAATGTGTAGGTATTATGGCCGACAGCTTGTTAAGAGCATCCACCAAAAAAGAATATCGCCAAGCACTAAAAGAAAACCGCTTGGCGCTTATTAGCCCTTTCTATCCAGAAGCCGGTTTTAATGCTGGCAATGCGATGGCCAGAAATAAATACATATATACACTGTCAAACTCAGTCGTCGTGGTAAAAACTGATTTCAATAAAGGTGGCACCTGGTCGGGTGCAGTGGAAAATTTAAAGAAAGGTTGGGTGCCATTACTCGTACGAAACAATAATCACCAAGGCAATCGAGAACTTATTAAACTAGATGCGATTGCCATTGACGAAAACTTCAATAACTTCAATGATCTTAATCGGTTATCGGTAGAAAAACCAAGCATTGTCAATCAGCCAGATACTCCTCCTATGGAGGATCTTTTTTCGGCACAAGAGCCAGAGCTGAATCCAGACCAAATGCAGCTACCAGATCAAGTGCAGCTGCCAGACCAAGTGCAACTGCCAGAAAAATTGAGTGTGCAAAAAAATCAGCAAGCACTGGTAAATAACACAAGTGCTAAAAATAACGATAAAAATACTACCGATAAAAACGCTATAGACAAAAACACTGACGAAAAAAGTGATGATTTCAACGAAGTCTTCAAAAATTACGGTCGTATATTTCACCTGTTCTACCAAGGTGTTGTTGAAACTTACTCACAGCACACCGAGATCACCGCAGATTTATTATTAGAAAAATACCCAGAATTGAAAAAATCCCAGATCTCCGAATGGCTAAAACTACTCGAAGCAGAAGACTTCTTGCTAAAACCTGGTCGAAAATTAACCTATATACTAGCCGATAAAACATCGATACAAGGTTTACTGTAAATGAACACAGCCGATCTAAAAGCATACGCACCCAAAGCACGCCGCGACTTTATAGCCGCCGTCACCAAACAAGCGCAAAAATACGGTGTTACCGCAAGCGTTATACACCCAGTAGACATCAACGGTGACGTTTGTGTGGTCAACGGCAAACCGTTTCCTGCAAGCCTTGCCCCCAAAATCAATAAACTAGGCGAGCGTGTTAACAGCCAAGGTTTTGCACAAACCATGGAGCAAATCGCGTACTCATGGTTCAACCGCCTAATCGCCATTCGCTACATGGAACTGAACGACTACCTTGGCCATGGCCGCCGCGTATTATCGCACCCAGAACATCCTACAGGGTTTCAGATTTTAGAAGAGTGTACAGAGCTAACTTACGGCAACAGCGGTGAAGCAGGGGAGCTGCCAGGCTTAACCCACGAAAAAGTAGTTGAGCTAAAACTAGACGGCACCCAAGACGAACAACTCTACCGAGAACTGTTATTAGCCCAGTGCCACGCGCTGCATCAGGCCATGCCGTTTCTGTTTGAAACCATCGACGATGAAACCGAATTACTGCTGCCCGAAAACCTCACCAAAACCGACTCGTTAATCCACGACCTCATCACCGGCCTAGCCGAAAGCAATTGGCGCGATAGTGAAACGGGTAAAGGCAACATCGAAGTGGTCGGTTGGCTTTACCAGTTCTACATCTCCGAGAAAAAAGACGAAGTCATTGGCAAAGTGGTAAAAAGCGAAGATATTCCTGCGGCTACCCAGTTGTTTACCCCCAACTGGATCGTAAAGTACATGGTGCAAAACTCTTTAGGCGCACAATGGTTAGCCACCTATCCAGAATCGCCTTTAAAAGCGCAGATGGAATACTACATCGAGCCAGCCGAACAAACCGATGAAGTCAACGCCCAGCTTAAAGCGATCACCCCAGAAAGCCTGAACCCAGAAGAACTCACCCTAATCGACCCAGCCAGTGGCTCGGGCCACATACTGGTAGAAGCCTACGATCTATTTAAAGCCATCTACCTAGAACGCGGTTACCGCCAGCGTGATATTGCCCAGCTGATATTAGAAAAAAATCTATTTGGTTTAGACATCGACCAACGCGCCGCCCAGCTCACCGGCTTTGCCCTAATGATGAAAGGCCGAGAAGACGACCGCCGTTTATTTGAGCGTGGCGTAAAGCTGAATGTAATGGCCATGGTCGATAGCACCCGCCTAGACGTCGACACCTTAGTACACGGCATTGAGCTATCACAACACCATTTAAATGCAGAAGACCTAACCGCACTCAAAGACCTATTCGAACACGCCACAACTTTTGGTTCGCTCATTCAAGTACCGCAAACACTGGCAGAAAAACTACCCGCACTAAAGCAGTTAAGTGAAACGAACAGCCAAGATATGTTTGTGAAGGAAGTGTTGGAGCATTTAGCGCCCTTGGTAAAGCAGGCTGAAATACTGGCAGCGCAGTATGATGCAGTTGTGGCGAATCCGCCGTATATGGGAAGCAAGGGGATGAACTCGACTCTTAAGGGGTTTGCTTTGAAGGCTTATCCTGCATGTAAGTCTGATTTATTTGCTATTTTCATGGAACGCTCATTTGGATTGTTACGGAGCGGAGGTATTAATTCACAAGTAAATATGCAGTCGTGGATGTTTCTTTCTAGTTTTAACGAATTGCGTGAGTGGTTGATCAAGACTCGGTTGATTCGGGGGCTAATGCAAATTGGTTACAATAGCTTTCCAGAACTCAATTCGAAGGTTGTTCAGTGTGTTGCTTGGGTTGTACAGAACTGTTCTGGTCAACAAAACCGGACACATTAATTGGCTAATTTCTCATGCTCCGCCGGTGACAAGTCACCGTTCGAGGA
>NZ_JAUORS010000039.1:0-11042 GCF_030548165.1 Oceanobacter sp. 5_MG-2023
ATCGAGACCCGCCATTCACGGGAGCGCGGGCGGCCCCGGCTATACCAGTCCTACCACGACATCGAGACCCGCCATTCGCGGGAGCGCGGGCGGCCCGCCCGCCGTTCAGGCAAGGCGCCTCTATCTTCAAATCCGTTGTTAACGTCCAGCAATTGACCACAGTGCAAGACGACTACCGCCATGACTGTTGTCAGGCTTCCACCGCCAGTAATCGCAATGCGACACCGGCGGCGGCGGTGCGGTTTTCTACACCCAGCTTGGTAAAGATCTGTTCCAGGTGTTTGTTGACAGTACGTGGGCTCATATTGAGGATTTCAGCGGCTTCGCGGTTGGCTTTGCCGTTGGCAATCCAGTACAGCACTTCGGATTCCCGTTCGGTAAGGTTCAGGTGTTCCCGCAACATGGCGGCACCGGTCGGGCGTTGTCCGTCGACCAGCTTCAGCAGCATTTCGCCGTTGCCTTGTTCGTTGACCAGTTTGGCAGCCAGCGGATAACCAAGGCCGTCCAGACGCAGGCTGTTGCCGGGTTCAGGGTGATGTTCCAGCCAGCGGGCAATCTGTGGTGCCAGCAGGGATTTCTGGCTGAGGTCGTCAACTCGGGCGCGTGCCAGCAAGGCGTAGGTTTGTGGTGTGGCCCAGCGTAATTCCCCCTGGGTCGATACTGTCATCAGGTGTTGGCCGGTGCTGTCGAGAGCCGACTGGGCGCTACTGGTCAAACGAGCGTTAGACAGATGTACCCGCATCCGCGCCAGTAATTCATCGGGGTTGATGGGTTTGGTGAGATAGTCGACACCACCGGCTTCCAGCCCTCGTACAATGTCGCTGGTATCGGTCAGGCCGGTCATGAAGATCACCGGAATCGACGCCAGCGCCGGGTCGGTTTTGAGCAGTCGACAGGCTTCAAAACCGTCCATATTCGGCATGATGGCATCCATCAGGATCATGTCTGGCTTCATTTTGCGGGCAATGCTCAACGCCTGGCGGCCTTCCAGAGCCACCAGTACATCGATACCGGCTCCTTCGAGGGCATCGTTGATCAGACTCAGGGAATCGGGAGAGTCATCCACCACCAGAACCATGTCCGACGGCATATCCACGCCTGCTGTTGTGCTGCTGGTTGGCTTCATGAGTCTGTGCTTCCTCCGTCGGTTTCGGCCAGCGCAATTTTCAGTAATTCTGCCAGTTCCTGCAGCTGAAATCCGTCGGCCAGTTGTTGCAAACAGGCCAATTGACGGGCTGTTAATGCCGGTGATGTTTTCAGGCTTTGCAACTCTTGCACCACCCCTTTGCGATAGCCCATTTCGGCATAGGCTTGCAGCTCCCGCAGTTGCGGATGGGGTTGCAGCACCCCAAACGAGGCGGCGTCATGAATCCCGACCGGCGGTGCCTGGGGTTCCTGCAGCAAGCCGGTCGTGGGCAGGCTGACGGTTGCTGCCGCCGGACCGGGGCCATGCTGCCAGGTCCAGGATAAATCCAGCACTGTGCCAATGGTGTTTAACAAGCGGCTGTTGCTCACCGGTTTCACCAGATAATCGTTATAAATCGCGCGGTCGTATTCGCTGCGGTCTCCTTCCTGGGCATCGGCAGAGAGCATCACAATCGGTACCGAGATGCCACGTGTACGCAACCGATGAGCAACTTCAAGGCCGGTGATGCCCGGCATGGAAACGTCCATCAGGAACAAATCCGGCCCCCGTTCTCCGGCCTGTTCCAGTTCGTCCAGCATGGCCAGGCAGTGCTCTCCATCGTGGGCTTCGAGTGTCAAAAAGCCGAGCGGTACCAGTACGTCGGCCAACAATCCCCGTACGACCGGGTCATCATCCACCAGCAGTATGGTGCGTTGGAAACCTTCATAACCAATGATGCGTTTGTGCTCCAGCAATTCGGCCTGTTGCCGTTGCTGGTCGGAATGCAGGTTCACCCAGGGCAGCATCAGTGCCACGGTAAAGCAGCTCCCCTGGCCGGGGGTGCTGTCGACCTTGAGGTCGCCGCCCATGATCTCGGTCAGCAGCTTGACGATCGTCAGCCCCAACCCGGTACCCGGCAAGTTGGCGGTGGCGCGATTGCGTACCCGTTCAAAGGGGTCAAAAATCCGCTCTAGCGACTCGTCGTCGATTCCGGGGCCGGTATCCCGGATGCGGAACTCGGCCACCTGGTTGCGGTATCGAATATCAAAATCGACGCGGCCACAGACGGTGTATTTGACGGCATTGGAAAGCAGGTTGATCAGAATCTGGCGCAGGCGCTTTTCATCCGTCATGGTCCATTGCGGCAGGGTTCCCTTTACGCTGACATGGAACTGCACGCCTTTCTGTTCTGCCTGCATGGCAAACATGGCGTTCAGCTGTTCCAGCAATACCGGTAATTCCACACGGGAGCGGTACAGATCCAGCTTGCCAGCTTCAATCCGAGAAATATCCAGCAAGCCGTCAATCAGGTCGGTCAGGTACTGGCCGCTGCGCTGGATAATCGCCAAGCCGTTCTTGTGCCCCGGTGGCGTATCGTCCTTGTTGGTTAATAACTGGGCGTAACCAATCACCGCTTGCAACGGCGTGCGTAATTCGTGGCTGATACCGGTCAGGTAGCGGCTTTTGGCTGCGTTGGCCGACTCTGCCAGTTCCTTGGCTTGCTGTAATGCCAGGTCGGTTTCCTGGTGCGCCTCAATCTCGGTGATCAGTTTGCGCGTCTGGCGGTTGGACTCTTTCTGTGCCACCAAACGGCTTTCATGGGCCAGCAAAAACAGCCAGGCCAGTACCCCGGAAGCAATCATCAGAGCAAAAAACAGCGTCCACATGGTTTGTTGCAACAGCTCGACTTCTGTCGCCGTCACCGGTGCCATTTGCCGGTAGACCACGGCCAGCAGCACGGCAATCAGCAAGTTCACAATAAACAGCAGGCTGACAAAATGACCCAGGCGGGAATTCACCACCCGCACCACCCGGGGCGGTACAAACTTGGACAAAAAATAAGCCAGCTGACGGGTTACATGCGCGTGCGGCTTGCAGATATCCATACAGCGCACATCCAGCGTGCAGCAGAGTGAACAGATCGGCAGGCCATAGGCCGGGCAGAAACTCATGTCTTCCTGCTCAAAATGATTTTCACACACGCCGCACTGGATCGTCGGCACATGCTGATGCCGCACATCCTCCGGCAAGCGCGACAAATCGGTCGGGGCAATATCCGTGACCAGCAGATCCAGCTCCGGAGAGGTACGGGCAATGTAGTAACGGCCGCCGGTCCACCAGGCAATCAGGGGAACGGTAACAAAACAGATGCCGAGACTGACAAAGTGGCTCAAGGTCGCCGTGACTTCGCCAAATAACCCCAGATAGCTGAGCATACCGGCAGTGGTGGCCAGCAGCATTGAACCCGTCCCGACCGGGTTGATGTCGTATAAATGCGCCCGTTTGAATTCCACAATATCCGGGCTTAGCCCCAGCGGCTTGTTGATCAACAGATCGGCGGCCAGCGATCCCAGCCAGCTTACCGCCACAATCGCAAACACCCCGAGCACCGCCTCCAATGCCTGATAGATACCCAATTCCATCAGCAGCAGGGCGATGGTGACATTAAACACCAGCCACACCACCCGACCGGGGTGAGAATGCGTCAGCCGCGAGAAGAAATTCGACCAGGCAATCGATCCGGCATAGGCATTGGTGACGTTGATTTTCATCTGCGACACAATCACCATGGTCGCCGCCAGCAACAGCGCCAGCCCTTCGGAATGGGTCAGATAGAAAAACACGCGCTGATACATATGGGTCGGGTCGGTGGCCAGCTCATACGCAACCCCCTGGGTAATGGCCAGATACGCCAGAAACGATCCCAGCAGCATTTTGACAATACCGATCGATACCCAGCCTGGCCCCGCCAGCATCAACCAAAACCACCAGCGGCGCGCATTGTGTGGGGTTTTTGGGGGCATAAACCGCAGGTAATCCACCTGCTCGCCGATCTGTGGTACCAGAGCAAAAAACACCGACGCAGCCGCGCCAAATAACAGGATATTAAAGCTGCCAGCCCCCATCCCGGGAATCAGGGTATCGTTCCCCGGCCCCGGTACGGTTGCGCCGGGCAATTGATCAATCGCCAGGCCATGGAAGTGCGTCCAGGCGTCCAGCTGGCCGGATTCATTCACCACCACCACCGCCAGTGCCAGACACTGCAACACCACCCAGACCAGTTGCGTGGCAGCCTGGAACCGGCTGATGGCAGAAATACCGTGGATCACAATCGGAATGACCGCCGCCGCACACAGAAAATACCCCACCGCCAGCGGCACACCGAGTAACGCCTGTAAGGCACCCGCCAGAATCACCGCCTCGATGGCAAAAAAGATAAAGGTAAACATCGCATAAATCAGCGACGTCACTGTTGACCCCAGATACCCAAATCCGGCCCCGCGGGTCAGCAGATCGATATCCAGACCGTGCTTGGCGGCGTAGTAGGTAATCGGCACACCGGTAATAAAGAACAGCAGACACACCACCAGCATGGCGTACACAGTGTTGGTAAAGCCGTAATTCAACGTCACCGCCGCGGCCAATCCTTCCAGCGCCAGAAACGCCGTGGCCCCCAACGCGGTTTGTGCAACCCGTTCGATCGACATGCGGCGACCGCTGCGAGCGGTAAAACGCAGGGCAAAATCTTCCAGCGTCTGATCCGCTACCCAGCGGTTGTAGTGGCGTCGAACCTTGAAAATCTTTTGAGAGGCAGGCATAGGCTAGTCAAATACACAAACGGTCAGCGCGCAGCATACCCAAACCGCCGCCAGAAGACTGCAATTGCGCCACACCACAACAGGATACAACCGACGCACTGGCCAAAGGTCAGCAACCGCCATACTGTTACAGATCAGTCGATCGGCTGTTCGGGCTGCTACTATGATCTTTTTATCGCTTCCCGACCGACATGCAGGCAATGACTATGACTTCAAACCTCCCGATTTATGGACAAGCCGACGCCACTTACCAGGCAGCTGGCGGCCTGGAAGGCATCACCGCTCTGGTTGACCGCTTTTATCAACGGATGGATACCCTGCCAGCCGCCAAAATCCTCCGTGATATGCATCCCGCCGACCTGACCACCTCGCGGCAACGACTGACCTGGTTCCTGTCGGGCTGGACTGGTGGCCCCAAGCTATACGCCGAACACGTTGGTGCCATCAACATCCCCATGGCGCACGCCCACCTGCCCGCCGACGCCAGCAGCGTCCAGGCCTGGTTGACCTGTATGGATCTGGCGTTACAAGACCTCGGCTACCCGGATGATTTTCGCCATTATCTGATGCAGCAACTGGCCCGACCGGCCGAAAGCATTCGCTTGATGTGCCAATTCCACGCTGACAAACATACGACAGGTTCGTAGAGACGTCCCAACGGAGCCGGACTGGGCCGGACAGAGTCGGTCGGCCCTGCGCTGATCAGGCAGATAACATCGACAGTTGTTCTTTCAGGGCACGTATTTCCTTGAAGCGTGCCTGCGCGGTGGGCAGCATGCCGGTTTCGTAAAACGTCAGGGTCGGCAAGTCAGCCGGGTTAATACCGTGAATATCGGCAAAATGCTGGATCAGGGCATCGGTATCGCGCATGAACTGACCCGGTGACAATTCAACCGTCGGAAAAGACGCCACTTCGCCGGTCAGGCGCTGCAATTCTGCCCGTTTGGTATTCAGCTGGTCTTCATCATCGGCATCCACCCGAATCACTTCGATCTCGTCCAGCAAGCCTGCTTCCGTGATAAACAGTAAAAAACGAAAGCAGTAGGGGCAGGAACTTTTTAACCAGGCTTTGGCTTTAAACTCACTTGTCATGGTGATCTCCGCAGTGCAGATTGAAAAATTGCGCCATCCTGCCAGTATCCTGCAGCGACTTCCAGCCTCGATTATCCAATACAGAAACTCCCCCGATCAGGCAAATACTGACCAGCCTGTATGCTGTACCAGTCTTTCCAGGGCCTCGGTGCCCAGCTTGCTATTGCCAACGTCATCCAGCCCCGGCGACCAGACAGCAATCGATGCATGCCCAGGGGCAACGGCCAGAATGCCGCCGCCAACGCCGCTTTTACCGGGTAATCCGACCCGGTAGGCAAATTCTCCCGAGCCATCGTAGTGGCCGCACATCATCATCAGGGAGTTGATCCGCCGCGCCCGGCGCGCCGATACCACGCGTGTTCCGGTCACCGGGTTTTCGCCATCACCGGCCAGAAACAAGCCTGATCTGGCCAGCTGCTCACACGTCATGGCAATCGAGCACTGGTGAAAATAGGTGCCCAACACATAATCAACCGGGTTTTTCATGCGCCCAAACGAAGCCATAAAGTGCGCCAGTGATGCATTGCGATCAGCGGTTTTCAGCTCGGATTCTGCCACTTTGTGGTCTATACAAATGCTTTCGTCGTCGGCAATAAAACGTACAAATTGCAGGATTTCTGCCAGCGTCTCTCTCGGCTGGTGCCCGACCATAATGGCATCCGCAATAGCGATGGCACCGGCGTTGATAAACGGGTTTCTTGGCTTGCCGTTCTCATGCTCCAGCTGCACGATGGAATTAAACGGATCACCGGATGGCTCACGTCCGACCTTGGCCCAAACTCCATCCCCCAATTTGCCCAGGGCAATGGTCAGGGTAAATACCTTGGAAATGCTCTGAATCGAAAACAGCTGTTGATAGTCTCCCGAGCTGAACACCCGTCCATCCGCCAGCACCACCGAAATGGCAAACTGGTTCGGGTCGATACAAGCCAGTTGCGGAATATAATCCGCCACCTTGCCACGATCGTCACTGGCCCCAATGGTGGCAACGATGTCATCCAGTATTTCTTGCACAAATAAGCTCCACAGACGGTCTCAGGAGGGATTGTAGCCAGTTGGCAGGCGGGATGGTGATTTTCTTCCGGCAGTGATACTCGATGCATCCTGCCGTACGCACCACACGTGGCGAGAATGTAAAGCCGGTTGTCTCTGACACACGATGGCTCTACCATCAAAGCGGACTGAATAATATGCCTGTTGTGCCAAAGCGTGATAGGCTTACCAGTCGCCTGACAATTAACCAGGTTGTTCCCGGGTACGCGTGTTCAATCAGCACATGAGCGCAGATTACTGTGGCAATTTGTCGTACAGAACCGGTACAACGGTAGCGCAAACCGTCCGCTCAATCGAAACTGGCCAATCGACTCGGGAAGCTGAAATGAACCTCAAGCCACGTTTTCTGCTTCTTACTGCATTACTGATGCTGTTATCTGGCTTGGCCATCTGGTTTTTCAGCCAGCAAATTGCACTCAATGTGCTCAAAACCTCTGCACTCAGTCACTTCGAAACCCAGGTCAAGCTGGAAAAAGAGCGCTCGCTGCAACCCATCATCCGGGAAGTCGCTCTGGCCCGCCAGCTGTCTGATTCACAAATATTACGGCGCTGGGCCAAGGACGAACATAATGCAGAAAAAAAGCAGCAAGCCATGGCGGAGCTGGAATCCTATCGCAACAATTTTTCCGACCACAGCTACTTTGTTGCTTTGCCGGAATCCGGTAACTATTACCACAACAACGCCAGCAACGAATTCGCCAACGACCAATACCGTTACACCCTGTCTGCCGATAACCCGGACGATCGCTGGTTTTACAGCATCATCGAACAAAATCGTGATATTCATCTGAACGTTAACCCGGACATCCCCCTCAAGGTGACCAAACTCTGGATCGATGTGCTGATGCGCGACGGCGACAAGATTATTGGTGTCGTCGGTACCGGTCTTGACCTCACCACGTTTATTCGCCAGTTCACCACGACGCCACAACCCGGCGTCAGTAATCTGTTTTTTGATCATGAAGGGGCCATCCAGGTATCTGAAGATATTTCCCAGATCGACTTTGCCAGCATCACCAAAGAAGCCAGCGAGCGTAAAACCATCTGGAAGCAGCTCGACAACGACAGTCAGCGGGCCAGGCTGGTGAACATACTGGATACCGCCCGAGCCAGCCCCGGGCTTGTGGTCAGCACCCACGTTAGCAGCCACGGCCGAGAACATCAGGCCGGGGTTATCTATTTGCCAGAGGTGGACTGGTTTGTCATGACCCTGCTGGATCTCGATACCTTGTTGCCACTCAGCACCTTCAACAATCTGTTTTTACTGGCGGGAGCCAGCATTTTTATCGCCCTGCTGCTGTTTAATCTGGCCCTCAATTGCTACGTTTCAAAACCACTGCGCCAGCTGGAAAACAATATTGAGCACCTGCGAGATGGCAGGCAGATACAGATAGAAGACGACGCTCCCCACTACCGGCATGGTGAAATTGGCCGTCTCATGAGCCACTTCAAGCGTATGGCCGACGAGGTACTGAAATCACAAGAACGGCTGGAGATCCGGGTTCGGCAGCGTACCGAAGAACTGGAAAGACTGACCTATACCGACCCGGTCACCGGCTTGCTCAACCGCCGCGGCATGATGGAAGAGCTGCAGCAACATATGAGGCGGCTACAGCAAGATCAAGAAACCTTTGGCGTACTCTGGCTCGATCTCGACCGTTTCAAGAACATCAATGACCAATACGGTCACGCCACAGGTGATCTGGCGCTGAAAACCACCGCCCAGATCATTCAGGATCATATCCGCCAGGGAGACTTTGCCTGTCGCTGGGGTGGCGATGAATTTTTGCTGTTGATCAACACCGACCAACAACTCTTGCTTGATCAGCTCGGTCTGCGTCTCTGTAGCGCAATCCAGCAATACGAACTGCTCAGTGAGCTGAAAGAAGTGCTGCCCCTCACCATCAGCGCTGGCAGCAGCCTGGCAACCCCAGGACGAACACTCACCGATATATTGGCCACTGCCGACCAGGCTCTATACGAAGCCAAATCCAGCGGCCGCCACCGCTATTGCCCCGGGCTGATCCCCTCATCAACACACGACTGACCTGGCCCGGCGAGCGTCATCATGACGCTCCACCCCAACATCGTTATTACCCGGCTGCACTGAATAAATTGTTCGCCAAAGGCCCATCTATCGGGCATCAGGAATCTGTCACTATAGCCACTGAGACACACACCGTTCCGGTTGACTATTCTGGAGATCCATCATGACTGACGTCATCGACTTATTAAACTGGCGCTATGCCACCAAAAAAATGAACCCAACCCAAGCCGTCCCGGAAGACAAGGTCGAACGCATACTGGAAGCCATTCGCCTGACCGCTACCTCCAGTGGCTTGCAGCCTTATGAAGTGCTGGTCGTCACCAACCCCGACATTCGCCAGCAAATCCAGGCCATCGCCTGGAATCAGGCACAAATTACCGACTGCTCACACCTGCTGGTTTTTGCCGCCTGGGACAACTACACCCCGGAACGCATCAACATGATGTTCGACCTCACCAACGAAGAGCGTGCCATCACCAATGAAGGCTGGGAACGTTATCGGCAAATGCTGTTACAGATGTACCCTGCCCGTGATGCGGAAGACAATTTCCAGCATGCCGCCCGTCAGGCCTACATCGGCCTCGGCAGTGCCTTGATTGCCGCAGCGGCAGAAGAAGTGGATTGCACGCCGATGGAAGGTTTTACCCCAGACGACCTCGACACTATCCTCAACCTGCGGGAACGTGGCCTGCGCAGTGTGTTACTGCTGCCGCTGGGTTATCGGGCCGAAGAAGGCGACTGGCTGGTCGATTTGAAAAAAGTACGCCGCCCAAAAGAACAGTTTATTACCGAAGTTAAATAGCCTGATAACGAATGTTCAGGCTTTTGGGTACAGAGATAACGGTTACACACCGTTATCTTGCTTGTTTCAATAACGCACTCATCACATTCTGATCTACCTGAATCAATCCTCGCTTGGGCCGGTCAAGATCAATAATGGTGAACACAATCAGCGTAATCAACAAAGATACCAGCACAATAGGCACCACCATGCGCTTGCCACTCAAACCGGCTGAATACCCCATAATGCTGCCGCTGGCGATAAAGACCACGAACAACAGCAGTAAAATGCTCTCCGGCACATGCAATTGCAGCAGTGCGTTCCGTTTGCCATGGGCATCGATCATCGCATTCAGGGATTGCAAGAATGAGCCGGTTGTCACCGGTCTGGGGTCTGTCTCCGTTGCTGCCAGGGTAATCCCCCATAGCTGATTCTGTAACGCCACGATTTGGCGCTGGTAATCGCTACGCACATCGACATGAGTAAGATCAACCTGCCCCATCTCTACCCGCAAACGAATATAGTCTCGTAATGTATTATCGGCTTTGGTTTGGTACTCGCCGGGTAACAACTGCGCCCGCAACATCGCGGTTCCCATGGTATTGGCTTCATCAATCAACGCCATGGTGCGGTTATCGTAGCGCTGCATCGCCATGCTGAAGGTAAAACCCAGCAGCAAAGCCAATAAACCCAGAATACTGGCCTGGATAGAACCGGTCAGGGTTTTGACTTCATCATCAGTACGGGACTGTACATAACGACCAGAAACAAAACCGACTTCGTTAAAAACAATAATCACCAGAAACAACACAACGGCGATTAATACGCTGCTATAGCCATATAAAAATTCATTATCTACCATAACAACGACTCATCTACCCAGGTTGACCCAAAAAACCGCCATTATTCCGATTGAGGATATACCGGCAAGGTGCTGTTAATATCATACCATTCGGCTTTTTCTGATACCCAGATATGACATTTTTCATCCACGCCCGGGTGATCGTCCAAAGAACCAAGGCGTAACACCAGGTGTTTGGTGTTGTCTCGCTTGGCATAAATCTGACAACCACAGCGTGAACAAAAATAGCGCTGCTTGCCAGGTGATGATTCATACGCCGTCAACGATTCACGCCCCGACACCACAAAATCCGCATCGGCAACCGCCGCTACACTGGAAAAAGCCGCCGCATGTGCCTTGCGGCATGTAACACAATGACAATGAACGATATCCCCGACCTTGCCAGTAATGGTGTAGGGGACATCCATTTAATCCTGCACGGCTCTGCGCGAGTGTTGCCGTTGTTCAGAGCAAGGCGACGAATGCAGCGAAATGACGAGTCC
>NZ_JAUORS010000004.1:0-176366 GCF_030548165.1 Oceanobacter sp. 5_MG-2023
ACCCGTCAGGCCTGCAAGTCGGCTTCGTGATTCGAAACCATCCGGTAGCCCAGAGTGAGCACCGGATTAAATAGATGACCCCTATTGTGTGTCACGACCCACATCAAGCCATGATTAATCCTCGACCTGCTTTGCTCTGTCTGGCATAAACCATGAGCTGTCAGCTATATAATTGTTATTTAGCCTGTGCATTTTTATCTTAGTAATGTGATCAGTTGATCAACGGAGACCCGACATGACCAGCGCCGTCAGCGACGCCCTGCAACAGCTTAACCGGATTATTCTGGGAAAACCGGAACAACTCAAACTGGCCCTGAGTTGCCTGTTAGCCGATGGACACTTGCTGATTGAGGATTTACCCGGCATGGGAAAAACCACGCTGGCGCATGCTTTGGCAGGGGTGCTGGGATTGAATTACAACCGTATCCAGTTCACCAGTGACTTGCTCCCGGCAGATATTCTCGGGGTCAGTATCTTTGAAAAACAGCCAGGCTCTGACCTGGGCCAATTTCGTTTTCATGAAGGGCCGGTATTCAGTCAATTACTGCTGGCGGATGAAATTAACCGGGCAACACCCAAATCCCAGAGTGCCTTGCTGGAAGCGATGGAAGAGCGTCAGGTCACCGTAGAAGGTGAGACCCGGCCTTTGCCTGAGCCATTCTTTGTGATCGCGACCCAGAATCCGGTTTCGCAGTCGGGTACTTTCCCGCTGCCAGAAAGTCAGCTGGACCGCTTTCTGATGCGTATCTCGCTCGGTTATCCCTCCGAACAGGCCGAACGTCAGCTGTTGGAAGGAGTCAGTCGGCGGGAAATGGCCAACCAGTTGTCGGCAAAAATTACGCCGCAGCAATTACAGCAGTTACAGCAGGAAGTGAGCAAGGTCCATGCATCGTCTTCTGTGCTGGACTACCTGCAACGGTTGATTGCCTTTACCCGCTACGAATCGGGTTATCTGTATGGCCTGTCCCCACGGGGTGCATTGGCCTTGTTACAAGCGGCCAGAGCCTGGGCTCTGGTAAGTGAGCGTTCGCACGTTTTGCCTGAAGATATTCAGGCAGTGCTGCCAGCGGTGGTGGATCACCGCCTGGCGGATGCCGCCGACGGTGGCGGGCATAGTGTTTCGGCCCGGATGCTGAGCTCGGTTGCGGTGTTGGTGTAGCCGTGTCGGTGTTAGTTGATCGTCTGTTTGGCGACCGTTGGCAACGCTGGCTGAATCGGCGACTACCCGCTACCCGCAGCCTGGTGTTGAGTCACCGGGCTATCTTTATTGTACCGACCCGGATCGGTTTACTTTATCTGGCACTGGTGGCGTTGTTGTTGGTCACTGCCATCAATTATCAGAACAGCCTGATCTATGGTATGGCGTTCTGGTTATTCAGTGTTGGTCTGTCGGCCATGTTGCTGACGTTCCGGAACCTCACCGGGCTGACGGTCAGTAGTCAGGAAGCCATCCACGGCTATGCTGGACAGGTGTTCGATCTGCCGTTGCGACTGGTGGCAGCACCACGACGGGAGCATCTTAACCTGTGGTTGCAGTATCCGGATAATCCGGGGCAACGGGTCAGTATTGAACGTGGAAGCGCGGAGTCCGTGCGGCTCAGTTATCGCTGTTATCAACGGGGTTACCTGTCTCCTGGACGGGTACTGCTGGAAAGCCGCTTTCCACTGGGATTATTCCGTGCCTGGAGCTGGATCAAGCTGGATTTTTCCACATTGGTGTACCCGCAGCCGCAGCCATCGCCTTTTGTATTTCGCAGTGGTGAGGGGGCAGGAGAATTGCTGGGGGCGACACTGGAAGTCCGTGGCGAGCAGGATTTTCGGGGCTTGCGTCAGTATCAGCCCGGCGATTCCATGCGTCAGATTGCCTGGAAACAGCTGGCACGGGGCAAGGGACTGGTCACCAAGGATTTTGACAGCGATGAAGGAGCCAGTTGCTGGCTCGACTGGGCAAACACCAGTGGCGATCTGGAGTCACGCTTGTCCCAGCTTTGTGGCTGGGTGCTTGAAGCCCATCAACTGGGTTGGCAGTACGGCGTGCGCTTGCCGGGTCAGGAGAGCGCTCCGGAACATTCGGATGCTCATCTTGGGGCCTGCCTGAAAATGCTGGCGCTGTATCAGCTGGATCAACCGAGTGAGAGCCCGTCATGACAGCTACCCCTCATTCCGACCATAACAGGGTATCAGACCCGGCGTCTGTTGCCGCCGAGAAACCGGCCATCAAGGCGGGAAGCCAGCTGCATATGAAGCCCGCGGCGCGGCAGCAGCAGATTCCCCGTTCAGCCTTGTTCTGGCTTCTGAGCGGTGGGGCGCTGGCCTTGTTACCGCATTATTCGCACCTGCCATTGCTGTTCTGGCTGATGGCCGGTGCGGTGGTATTCTGGCGTTGGCAAATGCATATCGGCCGTTTTGCTTATCCGGGAACGATGGCCAAGGTCGTTGCCATTCTGGCAGTGGCTATTGGTGTATTTATCGGTTTTAGCGGTCAATATTCGCTGGAAAGTGCGGTGGCGTTTTTTGTTGCTACCTGCCTGTTAAAAGTGCTGGAAATGCGCACCCAGCGTGATGGCTATATCGTTATTTTTCTGTGCTTCTTTCTGGCCGGGACCGGTTTCCTGTTTGAACAGTCGCTGCTCTGGGGGCTATATGGCTTACTGGTGCTCTGGGTGCTGATGGCAGCGCTGGTGTCGTTGCATCTGGTCTCCCATGAAGCCAAGGGCGTCTGGGTGGCCAGTCGATATGCCTTTGGTGTGCTGATCAGTGCCATTCCGGTCATGATGGTGTTCTATCTGCTGTTTCCGCGTATTTCACCATTGTGGAGCATCAACCTGCAGTCGGAAAAGGCGATTAGTGGTCTTAGTGAGCAGATGGCTCCGGGGGACATTGCTTCTCTCAGTCGCTCCGATGAGCTGGCATTCCGGGCAACGTTTGATGATGGCCAGCAGCCGTCCCGTGAACAGCTGTATTGGCGAGCTCTGGTTCTGGACCGTTATGACGGCCGGACCTGGCGTTTTTCAAAAAGAGACCAGTCGGTGGATTGGTTTCCAACCGAGCGGCCGGTTCCGACCGGTACGGACGGTGTACTGAACTATGAAATCATTCAGGAAGCGACCGGCAAGCGCTGGCTCTACACCTTGCGGCACGGTACGGCGTTGGAACGGGGTATCGGTGTTACTGCGGCCGGGGTGCTGATTAATCGCAGGCCAGTGTATCAGCGCAAACGCTATCAAGGGCTGGGTCTCCGTCGTGAACTGGTGCGCCAGACACTGGATTCCCAGCAGCGCCAGCATAATCTTGATGTGTCCGCTGGTGGCAACCCCCGTACCCGTGAGTGGGTGGCCGGGTTGGTGGCCAGCAGTGAGACGCCGATGGATCTGGTGAATACACTGATTGATTATTTTCGTAATCAGGGTTTTCTCTACACCCTCAAACCACCTGCTTTGGGGAATAACGACATTGATGCGTTTCTGTTTGATACCCGGCTGGGGTTTTGTGCGCACTATGCCGGCGCTTTTGTTTATGCCTCCCGGTTGGCAGGCATTCCTGCCCGGGTTGTGACTGGCTATCAAGGGGGCGAATGGAACGAGGCTGAAAACTATCTGACAGTGCGTCAGTATGACGCCCACGCCTGGGCCGAGATCTGGCTGGAGGGCACTGGCTGGGTTCGGGTGGACCCGACTGCGGTGGTAGCACCGGATCGTATCCAGTTTGGTCTCGAGCAGGCTCTGCAGGAAGAAGGCTCTTTTATGGAAGACAAACTGCTGTCACCGGGGCGTATCCGGCAAATTCCCTGGCTGAACAGGCTGCGTATGGAGCTGGAATCGGTGAACTACCTCTGGCATCGCTGGGTACTGTCATACGATAACGAACGCCAGAAAAACCTGTTAAGCAATATATTGAAAAAAACCGATTACCAACAACTGTTGATCTGGCTGGTCGGGGCGGTAGGGCTGGTCTTTCTGGTTATCACGCTGATGATCGTCTGGCAACGTCCACGTCACCGTGCCAGTCCGATAGCCCTTGCCTGGCAGCAACTGGTCAACGTTGGGGAACAACAGTATGGGGTCGCTTTCCAGACCGGCGAAAGCCAACGGCATTATCTGGTACGGCTGGCGCAAGTACTGGGAGCTGATGGTGATTATCTGCTGGCACTGGCACGGCTGATGGATTTTCAGTTATACGCCGCCAGTGGACAGCAGCCTGCGGATGAGAAACAGCTGATCAAACAGCTGCGGAAAAGCCGCAAGCGCTTGTTGCGGCAATCCTGGCGCGGCAAGCCTCGTTCAATCGGCGCCTGAAGGCAATGCATCGGATGTGGTTGGCCAGCGGCAGAAACAGCCGCTGCCAGCAACATTGATAAACGGTCCGTATTGGCCATCGGTCATTTGGCGCACCATATTCGGAAAAAAATCATCGCTGGCGACGCTGCATAAAGCACCAAAACCATAGGCGCCAAAATAGCCCAGGCGGCCGTTTTCCTTAACCAGTGCCAGGGCTGGAGAAGATGGAATCAATGCCGTCAGATCATTGGCCTGGATCAACTCCATGTGCTGGCCATTCAGCTGGCGGAACTCCGCCAGCTGCTCCGCGGTGGCATTGGCAGCCGCGACAACGACGATGCGTAACTGGTAGCGATCAAAGGCCGATACCAGGCCATCAAAATGACGGCGACTGACCTGGTTACAGAGGCAGTCCGGATTCCAGAAATGCACCATGGTGACCGGTGCCTGGGTTACATGGGGATTGGTTGGCAGGCGTGCCAGCAAGGCTGCGAGTGTGGTTTCCAGAGCCTGGGTGTTTAACGCCGCAGGTGAGCTGTCGGCGGCCAGAAAAGACCGGATGGTTTGTGATTGAAACCACCACAAGGCAAGGCCGGTACCCGAGAGCCACAAGACCACCACCAGGCCCAGCACAATATTACGCTGGCGATTGGGATTATTGGTGGGTGATACGGCAGCGGACGGTGGTGGCGGTGGTATAGAAGATGGCATTGGCGATGACGTCGGTGATGGGGGAAAGTTCGTCCCGCCAGTATCCCGTGAGACGCACGGGATGACAATGCCCTGAACTCGAGTGGGCCAATCGGTTGGTGGCGGTTTCGATCGTTGGCAGGTTTCTGGAAAGCCTGGATTAACCCGTGTACTCTCCTTCAGGTGTACCCAGACGCTGTTTCCATGAGCCACCTTCCAGACGAACCCACTGCATTTTTGTCGTATGTTGCCAAGCTGGCGCAAAACAGCCTGGTACTGGTCGATTTTCAGGCCAGCTGGTGTTCCCCCTGCAAAGCCTTGCTGCCTGTGCTTGAGCATTTGGAGCAAGAGTTTGCACCGCAGCTGCGGTTGCTGACAGTGGACGCCGAACAACAACCGCAGCTGATGAGTGTGATGCAAGTGCGTGGCTTGCCCAGCGTATTGCTGTATTACCGTGGCCGAGAGGTGAACCGCTTCACCAGGGCACTCCCGGAAAGTCAGATTCGTCAGCTGCTGGCCCCGTATATCCAGCAACCCTGTGACAAATTACGTAAACAGGCGGAACAACATATCGCCCGGCAAGACTGGTCGCAGGGGTTGGCGTTATGGCGTCAGCTGGTACAGCAACGTCCTGGTAACACCGCCGACCTGGCCCGCTATTGTCAGCGCTTGATGGACGCCAGCCAACAGCAGCCTCAGCGACTGCAGGAAGTAGCCACCTTGCTGGACAACCTGACTGCGAACAGTCAGCGTGACCCGGCGATACAACAAGCGTTATCGCGCTGGCATTTATTACAGCGGCGACAAAACAACCTCGATAGCTTGCGGCAATCCTTTCGCGATGCACCCACCCCGGAAAATCGACTGGCACTGGCCCAGGAACTGGCTGCAGAAGAGCAGTACGAGCAGGCATTCAAACTGCTGATCGGCCTGTTGCGACGGCCATGCTCCCCTGAGCTGGAAAAACAGGGGCAGGGGCTGCTGATTGAATTGATCAATATCTTGCCCGACCGCGCCAGAGCCAATCGTTATCGCCGGGAGTGGTTCAGCCATCAGCGGAATCGGAACTGGTCAGAAGAGCCGGATCAGACTGATTGAGTGTGATCTGAGGCGGGGAGTGGGAGTGCAGGAGCTTCCCGGAAAGCCCGCACAGAGCCTGACAGACTGGCAGGGAACCCGCTTGCAGTTTGTAACAAGCGGGTGTAGTCAGCCGGACTGTTACGACAGGTCGGCGACTTCTTTTTCGATCATTTTTTTCACGGCTTTTTCATCCGCGACAATATATTGGCTGTCGTGAAGCAGGGCCTTGACCAGGCCAAACATCATCGCAATCAATACGAAGGTAAAGGGCAATGCACCGGCAATGGAAGCCGCCTGTAATGCTTTCAGGGCATCGTTGCCTCCCATCAGCAGTACGATCAATGTAATCATACCCAGGGCACAACCCCAGATAATACGCTGCTGGGTTGGTGGTCGACGGCCAAAGGCCAGCAGGCGGCCCAGTACCAGGGTGCCAGAGTCAGCGGAGGTGACAAAAAAGATAATCACCACCAGCAGGGCACAGATTTTAGCGATTACAGCGGCGATACCCGGGGTCAGCACATCAAAGGAGGAGTAGATGGTGCCAGCGTAGTCCCAGTTTTGCACCGAGGCATTATAGATGCTCATGTCGGCACCGTAGATGGACTCGTAAATACCGGCAGAACCGATCACGCTAAACCACACCAGTGCCACAGTGGAAGGGACAAAGATAACCCCCATTACAAATTCACGAATGGTCCGGCCACGGGAAATACGGGCAATAAACAAGCCGACAAAAGCGGCCCAGGCAATCCACCAGCCCCAGTAGAAAATAGTCCAGCCACCTTGCCATACCCGTTCTTCAGGGCTGCGCGCGGTCCACAAGGTCATGGGGATCGCATGGGATACATAGTCCCCCAAGGCAGTCAGGGTACTGGCGATAATGTAGTTGGTGCCATTACTGGCGATCAGGAAATAAGCAAGAATGATCAGACAAATATAGGTGTTGAGGGTAGAAAGAATCTTGATGCCTTTGGATACACCACTGGTAGCAGACAGGGTGGCCATGGCAGTCACCAGAATGATGGATATGATAGTGACCATCTGGGTGGTTTTTTCGATCACTCCGAGGGACACCAGACCTGCACCAATCTGCTGTACGCCCAATCCCAGCGTGGTTGAAATACCAAAAATGGTACCAAGCACCGCGAGAATATCGGCGGCATTACCAATCGGGCCATAAATACGGTTACCAATCAGTGGATACAAGGCTGACCGGATTGACAGTGGCAGACCTTTACGAAAGGCAAAGTAGGCCAGAGACAGACCAACAATGCCGTAAATCCCCCAGGCGACTGTGCCCCAGTGAAAAACAGTGAGTGTCAGGCCTGCCGTTGCAGCTTCTGCCACCAGGTCGTCAGGAACGGGAAAACCTTCCTGACCCGGTAATAACCCGGCTGCCAGCGCCGCCTGTTTGGCAGCAAAAAAATCACTGACGGCCGCTTTTACGTCGGCGCTCATAAAAGGGTTGCCGCCGCTCCAGCCACTGGCAAAGTGGATCATGGGTTCCGACATGGAGAAAAACAGCATACCGGCACCGGTACCACAACCAAATAGCATCGAGAACCAGGCAAAATTGGAAAACTCCGGCCGCTCATCATCGCGACCAAGCCGAATGGCCCCGGCCTTGGAAAACATAAAAAACACACAAATAAGAAACGCTGAAAACATCACCACAATGTAGTACCAGCCCAGTGTATGTTCTATCCAGCTTTTCAAACCGAAAAACTGATCACTGGCTGCTTTCCCCAACAGGATGGTGTACAGGATAAATACAACCACCAGACTAATGGCTGTGATTCCCAAGGTAGAGTTGAGACCCTTTAGTATGCCGCGCTTTTCAATGAGCGCGTCTATCTGCTCGTTTCTCATCTGAGCTCCTTCATTGTTATCTTGAGTATGTGAAATTCGATGGGTATTCTTCCTGGTGGTTAACGTTATATTTTTGCTATTGAAGCGGGATTGCAAATATTGTAAAAACGCTTGCAATCTCACATGTTGACTAATAATCGAACATATTTTTGTGCAAGCATGCGCAAGCGGCTCTTGAATTCGGAACGATCAACATAGCAGCCATGCAAATGACGGCGGCCAATATTTTCTTCAAACTGATTACGCCCATGCAAAATGCGGCGCTTGTCAAATACAACTGTGTCTCTGGCCTGGAGTTTTAATTCGATTTTAAAGCGCTCATCCCGGAGGCTGGCTATGAAATGACGATATGCAAGATAATATTCTTTCATTATATGGCAGGAAGATCAAAAGTGTCAGCAAGGCGGGTATTGTATTCGATTTCGATAATATTTCCAAAAGTGTTCGGATTGATGACCGAATGATGCTGGCGGATGTCATGTTCATTGTTGTGGAAACGGAATGGAATCACTTGTTCACACAGCAATCTGAAATGCTCCGGTCGTTGCTTTCTCCGCTCTTCAGCAACCCGAAGACTATCAAAAAAAGTGGATTCACCCCCCTGGGACTCGTTGGCCAGACAGTGCAAAAACTGGTATCCGGGTGGTATTTCCTGATTGGCAAGGCCGGTATGCAAGGGCAGAGCAATGGCGGTGTAAGCCAGGTTGACAGGAGTAACTGTGGTGGTGGATTTTGCTGTATCTGACCTGTTTTTGATAATGGTTAAATCATATTGATCAAGAATGATTATCCAGTGTAAAGAGCGCCGTCTTCTTTTATAAAGTCATTATAATCAGAGTGGGGAATATTATATAAAAATTGTTGTTCCAGTTAATGTAGCTGTTTTTGCAATGTGTTGCTTTTTTGTTGGAATAACAATGTTCATACAGCCAGGAGAAGGAGGGATAACACTCATGCTGGTTTGTATCCCGCAGTGTTTTCAGGATACTTCTGCTTTGGCTTATATTGGCCGGACGAATATTGTCGCACACACTTTTAACAGATCAAATGAGCGCTCTCCGGTGTCCGGATGGAATGCTGTTGAGCAGTTGTCCCCCAGCCATAAATAATGAAATTCAGACTCTGTGCCATCTCCCCAAGTGATCATCAGCGAGTCCGGATGCTCCTTGATATACAGTTAGTTGCGGAGCAAATGGACGTGTTTTGTGACCGGCAACGCCAGCCGTATAATTCTCGCGACGATCCATCAATCCGGAAATAGTAGAATTGATGGATCGTGTTTTTAAAGGATCATTGTTTGGGGTCATGCTGCTATCAAGCAAGGCTCAGATCAGCGCCAGGTTCTGGCTAATACTAAACAGGATGGCACCACCAAAAACCAGCACCAGCCATAAACAAACCGCCAGAATAATCGGTTTGAAACCGGCATTAACCAGATGCTTCCAGCGGATATTCAGCCCCAGAGCAGACATTGCCAGCGCCAAAAACAGCATCGATGCCTGAGTGGCTATATGACGCGCCTGTTGTAACCACTCGTTGCCCACAACATAAGGCAGCAAGGTATTCAGCACGACCACGGCGACAAAGTAGAGGATAAATCCGGGTACGGTGATTTTGTGTCTGGCCGGTTGACCTTGAGTGGCTGGATTATTCTGTGTGTTTTTTTTCTGTAACCAGAGCGCCAATAATAATAAGACTGGAGCCAGCATCAATACGCGCAGTAATTTTACAATCACGGCGTTGTGTTGGGTTGCGGCATTCATGGCTTCTGTTGCCGCCATGGTTTGAGCGACTTCATGAATGGTGCTACCGATATAGACCCCGGCCACTGCATTGGTGAGTCCAAACCAGTGTTGTATTTGCGGATAAAGCAGCACACTCAGAGTGCCAAACAGGGCCACGGCGGTTACGGCCAGACCGGTAGATTGCTGCTGTTGCTGCTGGCTTTCGCCATCATGGAGGTATTTGCCGAGCACCGGCACGGTTGCCAGAATGGCAGCAGCTCCGCAGACCGCGCTGCCTATGGCCAGCAATACAGCCAGAGAGAGCGGCAGCTTGAGAATTTTAAGTCCCAGCCAGATACCCAGCGGCAGTATGACGCTGATCGTGATGATGTCAGCAATCACGGCTTGCCAGCCGACAGCGGCCAGGTCGGCGAGGCTGAGCTGAAAGCCAAACAACACAATACCGGCTTGCAGCAGTGTTTTTTGTGCTATCCGGTGGACGGATTCCGCACTATCGATAGCGCGCAGCCGTTCCATCAAGGGCAGTGCCGCCAGTCCCATACCAATCAGGATACTGATCGGCAGCGCGCCGATCCCCAACCCTTGCACCACATTGAAGCCGGCGATTTCACCAGCCGTGACTGCGATCAGTGTAATCAGGACAGCCATTAATATGGCCGCCAGGGGCTTGTTGATCCCCGTCTGCTGGACGGTCTCTTTGTTGTACAGCTCCACAAACATCACCCTATCAACTAGATATATCTATTTGTAATAAGCTTATTCTTTATTTTTTATTCGGATAAATTACTTAATTCCATAACTGTATCCGGAAAATCCGAAAAGCAGCGGCGCATCACTCCACTGTCAGGCCTGGGCAGTGGTGCCCGTTGTCACCTTTGGTGGTTTGCCGATGCAATAACCCACTGACAGCATGAGTCTGTTCCAGGCCCAAGTAAGCGGCGGGAGCCGTTATACTGGGCCTCATTTTGAGGAGGATTTCATGTTTACACGCAAGCTTGGCAATACAGATCTTGATGTCACCCGGTTGTGTCTTGGCACCATGACCTGGGGGGAGCAAAACACGGAAGCAGAAGCACATGCCCAGATGGACTGTGCTGTGGCTGCCGGCATCAACTTTTTTGATACCGCAGAAATGTATCCGGTACCGCCAAAAGGGGAGACACAAGGCCGGACCGAACAATATATCGGTAGTTGGTTTGCCCGCTCCGGCAAGCGCGAGCAGGTGATTCTGGCGACCAAGATCGCCGGGCCGGGGGACTGGATGACCCATATTCGCAATGGCCCGCAGCTGACCCCTGAACATGTGAATGCGGCCATTGATACCAGCCTGCAGCGTTTACAAACCGACTACGTCGATCTGTATCAGGTGCACTGGCCCGCCCGCAGTACCAACTTTTTTGGCAAGCTGGGCTATATACACGATCACGACGAAGAAACCACGGCACTGGAAGAGACTCTGGAAGCTCTGGTTGGTCTGATCCGGCAGGGTAAAATTCGCCATTATGGCCTGTCGAATGAAACCGCCTGGGGCACCATGAAGGTGATCCAGATTGCTGATCAGCATGGCTGGCCGCGTCCGGTATCGGTACAAAACCCTTATAATCTGCTGAACCGCAGTTATGAGATTGGCATGGCGGAAGTGTCCATGCGTGAAAACGTCGGCTTGCTGGCTTATTCACCCATGGCGTTTGGTGTGTTGAGCGGAAAATACCTGAATGGTGCCATGCCGGAAAATGCCCGTATTACCTTGTTTGAACGTTTCTCCCGCTATCAGGGCGCCCAGGCTGAAGAAGCTGTACGTCAATATGCCGAAGTGGCTGCGGATATTGGATTGTCACCGGCGGTATTGGCGCTGGCCTTTGTAACCCAGCAGGATTTTGTAACCTCGAATATTATTGGCGCAACGACCTTGTCACAGCTGGAAGAAAATATCGCCAGTGCGGATGTCGTGCTGGATGCCGAGACCATTGAACGTATTGAGGGAATTCACAAGGTGATTTCCAACCCCTGTCCCTGAGCTGAGCGGACTCTGCCGGGATGGAGTAAGCGGAAGGGGATCAGGCCGGTCAGCGGCAGCATGCCGATGACCGGGTCAAAGCGGCTCAGAGAGCCGCTGGTCGTAATCGGGATACCCGTTTCAGCCTGAGTGATAACGCCAGTGCCGCCGCAGATAAACCAATAACCAGGCCAGTCCAGAAACCCGGTGCTCCTGTCGGAGCGATATTCAGCAAGGGGATGCCGTGAAAAGCCAGACCGTAACCACAGCCCAGGCCAACCAGCCAATACGTGACAAAGGTAATCAGCATCACCACAAAGGTATCCTGATAGCCACGCAAGGCACCTGCTGCCGCGACTTGAGTGGCATCAGACAGTTGGAATACCGCAGCGTATACCAGTAATACCGAACCAATGGCGACCACTTCCGGATCGGGGGAATACCACCCGGCAATGGTTTCTGATAGCAGAATAATCAAGGTGGCATTAAACAAGGCAATGGCCAGGTTCAGCCGCACCCCCAGCCAGGCGGTCTGTCGGGCCAGCAAGGTATCTCCGCTGCCGAGATAGTGGCCAACACGCACAGTGAGCGCCATGCCTAAACTCAGCGGTATCATAAAGGTGATGGATGACATGTTCAGAGCCACCTGATGCCCGGCGACCACTACCGGGCCAAGATCGGTGAGGAACAGCGCAATAGCGGTAAACAGGCTGACTTCAAAAAAGATCGCAATGCCGATCGGTACCCCAATCCGCAAGATATTACGCACATGATGCCAGGCCGGGGAGTTCATCAGATCCAGCAGGGATGCCTCTTTACCGAGGCGGTATTTGCGGGTGTTGATGGCCATGGCTATCGCCATACAGACAAAAATCAGACTGCTGCCAATACCACAGCCGACACTGCCCATCTTTGGAAAACCCAGCCAGCCATACACAAACACCGCATTCACTGGCACGTTGGCAATCAGCCCGGAGAGCATGATCCAGGTAACATGGGTGGCCTGGCTCAAGGCTTCAGCATAAAAGCGGAAGGCCAGAAAAACACCGACGGCCGGAAAACCTATCGAGATAGCGACCAGGTAACGGGTCGCCAATGCGGCAGTGACCGTGTCATCGATCAATAGCGGCAACATATCCGCGGCAAAATAGAGCAACAGACCGATCAGACTGCCTGCAATCGCCCCCAGCCAGACCGATGATGCCAGCAGGCTGGATAGCTGTTGGTGTTGTTTGGAAGCGTTAAGGCCGGATACCAATGGCGATAATGCCACCAGAATCCCGGCCAGAAACAGCCAGACCGGCAACCATAAACTGGTACCAATCGCGACTGCCGCCAAATCCCGGGTACTGACGTAGCCCGACATCAGGGTATCGACCGTTCCCATACCGATCTGGGCCATCTGGGTTGCCATAATGGGCAAGGTAAGTTTAAACAGGGCGCGGGTTTCGCGATTGACAAACGACATGGGGCAGGTAGCTCTGAACAGAAGTAAAAGGAATGGCCAGGATCGCGGCATTTTCCCCGAATACGGCGGCTTTGCAAGGCTGCTGGCGTATTTGCGCATACGGGAATGTAACCACTCGCTGCCAGCGTTCGTCCCTGGCCGTGCGGCAGCCTCAGAAAGCCTCAGAAAGGTGCGCCGTGGAGGTCGATTGAGGGGTGTTTAAAGGGATTTCGTGGTTTATACCCTCTGAACAAGGTGAATTACTGCTATAATACAACCTGTTTGATTTTGGTTAACGATGTTGGTTATGCCCACCGGTTCTTCTGACACGCTGAAAACAGCGGACTTGATCCAGCTGTTTGATGACTTGTTCTTCTCTGCCCAAAACACCCGTCTGATTGCTGGCGATAGCGAGCCTGTCTACTTGCCATCTGATAGTGAATACGCTTACGACAGAATTATGTTTGCCCATGGTTTTTATGCTTCTGCCCTGCATGAAATCAGTCATTGGTGTATTGCGGGCGCTCAGCGTCGCCGCCTGGTTGATTTTGGTTATTGGTACGAACCCGATGGCCGCAGTGCCGCGCAGCAGCGTGAATTTGAGCAGGTAGAAATCAAGCCCCAGGCGGTCGAATGGTTATTGTCGGAAGCGTGTGGGCGGCGTTTTTATATCAGCACGGATAACCTCGATGGAGACCCGGTTGAAGTGGCCGCCGGGCGTAAGGCATTTGCCCTGGCGGTATGGCAGCAAGCCTGCCATTACTATCACCACGGCTTGCCAGAACGTGCGGAAGTATTAAAAAACGCGCTACTGGACTATTATCAGCGCCACGAAATATTTTCAGCCGACCTTTTTGTGCTGGAACGACTCTGACTGGAGACACTTTTGTTCAAGAAAATCATCAAGGCGGTGGCTGGCAAAAAGCAAGCCGACACCGGCACCTCTTCCCATACGGCTGCAACAGCGCCATCACGGGCAGTCAAACCTTCTACCAACAACTCCAAGGCTGCTCCGGCCCACGACAAACACCAGCGGGCCGACCAACCTCACGGAAGCCGTAGCGACAGTCAGAGTAATAAAAAACACGCCACCAGCAAAACCAAACAAGGTCATACACCTAAAGCGACCGTTGCACCCTGGGATCCTGCGAGCTTCAAGGTTGAGCCAATGGAAGGCAAAACCCGGTTCCATGATCTGGATTTACCCGACTCAGTCATGCATGCCATTTACGATCTGGGTTTTGAATACTGCACTCCGATTCAGGCCGAGAGTCTGCCGGCGTCATTACGTGGCCGCGATACCATTGGCCAGGCACAAACCGGTACCGGTAAATCGGCGGCTTTTTTGCTGACGATTCTGAACCGCTTGCTGACCATTATTCCGGAAGAACGTTACGCCAGTGAACCGCGGGCTCTGATTGTCGCTCCAACCCGTGAACTGGCGATGCAGATCGGCAAGGATGCAGAAGGGCTGGCAAAGCACAGTGGCCTGAATGTTGTCACCGTGATGGGGGGGATGGATTACGAACTGCAACGTCGCCAGTTACGTGATGACGTGGTGGATATTCTGGTAGCAACCCCCGGTCGTCTGATTGACTTTATGCGTAGCCAGGACGTGTTTCTGGATCAGGTCGAAGTACTGGTGCTGGACGAAGCCGATCGTATGCTGGATATGGGCTTTATCCCGGATGTCCGTCGTATTGTGCGGGCAACCCCGACCAAAGATCATCGCCAGACGCTGCTGTTTTCTGCCACATTCAATTTTGATGTCCGCATCCTGATTGACCAGTGGACTCGTGATCCGCTGCAAGTCGAAATTGAACCGGAACAAGTGGCGACCGATCGGGTTGACCAGAGTTTTTATCTGGTGGCGGAAAGCGACAAGTTCGGTTTGCTGGAACGTTTTCTGAAAGAAGAAAACCCGGAACGCTGTATCATCTTTGCCAACCGTCGTGATCACACCCGTAACCTGTGTGAAAAGCTGCTTAAACGTGGTTTCAAGGCGGGTTTGTTGTCCGGTGAAGTCAACCAGCAAAAACGTTTGAAAACACTGGAGCGTTTCCGGGAAGGCCAGCTGGCTATTCTGGTTGCGACCGATGTGGCTGGCCGGGGAATTCACGTTGACGGCGTTTCCCATGTGTTTAACTACACCTTGCCAGAAGACTCGGAAGACTACGTTCACCGTATCGGCCGTACAGGCCGTGCCGGAGCCAAAGGTATTTCCATCAGTCTGGTGTCTGAAGACGATGCTTTTGCCTTGCCAGACCTGGAAAAATATCTGGGTGCCAAGCTGCCGTTAAAACAGATATAAATGTGGCTGTCCCCAGGCTTGGAACACCACAAAAGGACGCCAATGGCGTCCTTTTTTATACGGTGGCCATACGCAACAGCCTTTGATACGGCCGTTTGATTACGATGGTTGTTTTTAGTGATCGTTGCTGTGACGTGCCGTGGTTTTTACGCGTTACCATCACCCATTGTTGTTATTGTTTGCCATTGCAAGGATACCCATGGCGCATCGTCCTGCTGTTGATTCTGCTGCTTGTTCTTCTGCCTCCGCCACTGCGGCTTCCAGGCCTCGTGCTGCTTCCAGCTCTCGGGCACTGCTGGCGAACCCGATTGTACGGGCATTCTGGCAAGTGTCGGGCAGCACCGGGGCGGCTCAGACTGAGGTATTGGGCTGGGGACGTAAACGCTCTGGCCGCAAGGCACAACAGCAAGGTGAGCGTCAGCAGCGCCCCTGGTGGTTGCTTGAAGATGGCTTTGTACGCTCGTTAGGCCGAGAAGATCCAGCCTTGTCGCTGGTACAGGATAATCTGGGTATTTATTACGACGCGACTGGCCCGTCACGACTGGAACAGCTGATCCCCCAACCGCTGACGGATACCCAGCAACGGCGTAGTCGCCAGCTGATCCAGCGCTGGCAACAGGCCGGAGTATCAAAATACAACGCCGCCCCAGATTACCGTGGTGAATTGCCAGCTTCCTTTGTGCTAGTGGTGGATCAGGTCGCCGGTGATGCGTCTATTTCATTTGGTCTGGCCAGTGCTGCCTCGTTTACACAGATGCTGGATGCCGCCCTGAGCGAAAACCCGGAAGCCACGGTGGTGCTTAAAGTACATCCGGATGCCTTCACGCGGGCGCGGGTCGGACACTTTGACCTGGCTACACTGCAGCAGGATGCCCGGGTGCAACTGGTGGCGGAAAACTGTCATCCCGAACGGCTGTTAGCGAATGCTGACAAGGTGTATACGGTGACTTCGCAAATGGGTTTTGAAGCCTTGCTGTGGGGCAAGCCGGTACGGTGTTTCGGGATGCCATTTTACGCTGGCTGGGGTCTGACCCGGGATGAACTCAATGCCCCTGAACGCCGCCGCTCTGCCTGCCAAGCCTTGTCGGCAGAGGAAGCACACCCGTCGTTAACCGGGACGGCTGGAATCTCGCCTGGGGTCACGCTGGAGCAGCTGGTACACGCCACGCTGGTGGAGTACAGCCGCTACTGGGACCCTGAGCAGGGTACCGAAACCAGTATTGAAGACACCCTGGATTACCTGTCGGCCCAGCGCCAGCAATGGTTGCGCAGTCATCAGCTGGGGCCGGTGTATGCGTTGGGCTTCTCGCGCTGGAAAAAACCGATTTTACGGGCGTTTTTGTACGGTACCGACGTGACCTTTTGCAAGGATGCCAGTCTGATACCGGCGCAAGCGACGGTTGCCTTATGGGGAGTACGCCCACTGCCACCGGTGCTGCAAACACCCGAGCGGCAGCCGGGGCGGGTGGTACGGATCGAGGATGGCTTTTTAAGGTCATCCGGGTTGGGGGCTGACCTGATTCGGCCGCTGTCCTGGGTGCTGGATGATGTTGGCATGTACTACGACGCGTCGAGGCCTTCGCGACTGGAGCAGATGCTGGCCCAGGACGAGTGGTCAGCCGCTGATTGTGCCCAGGCCCGGCAGCTGCGAAAGACCATTGTTGCCAACCGTATTTCCAAATACAACCTGACCGGGCAAGACTGGCAACCGGCGTGTCGATCCTGCTCTGGCCAGCAGCGCCGGGTGGTCCTGGTACCGGGCCAGGTGGAGTCTGATGCCTCAATCCGTATGGGAGCCGGGAGTATCAAGACCAATCAGGGGTTATTACAGGCAGCACGTGCTGCGGAACCGGACGCCTGGCTGGTGTATAAACCACACCCGGATGTGGTATCCGGATTACGCAGCAGTGATCGTCCCGTGAGTGAATATCAGGCCTGGTGTGATGAATTGGTGCTGGCTGGCGATTCCTCTCAGATGCTGGAACATGTTGATGCGGTTCATACAATGACATCATTGCTGGGGTTTGAGGCGTTGCTGCGTGGTAAGGAAGTTATCTGTCATGGCATGCCGTTTTATGCGGGCTGGGGGCTGACCCGGGATATGTTGGTATGTCCACGACGGGGGCGTCAACGCTCCCTCGATGAGTTGGTGGCGGCTACCCTGATACGCTATCCCGGCTATGTGAGTGCCAGTACTGGCCGCTTCAGCAGCCCACAACGGGTGGTGGCAGAATTGCAGCGCTGGAAAGCGTCAGGGCCGTCGGTGATGCCACTCTGGCGACGGGCGTTACGGGTGGTGCTGCGTTTGTGGGTGTCATCGGGATTGCGAAAGAACGCCTGACCCGGCGGCTGTCGGGTCTGGCAGAACGGGAAACCACCGCATGGCTCAGCGATTTTCCAGTCGATTATAATCCAGGATACCGGCCCGGATCGGCCATTGCTGCTGATACAGCTGGCCAATGGCATCGCTGACCGCCCAGAATGTCGGGTTACTGCGACGTACTCCAAAGCGGTCGAGCAGGGCACTGTAATCATCCGCTGCCTGCATGTCAGCGATCTGTTTCACCAGTTCAGGCAAGGCTGATTCTTCGACGCTGAACAAGACGTTGGGGTAGTCGCCCACGGCACCACGGGCCAGGGTCAGGGTGTCTTCTGCAGGCCGTAAAGCGCTTTCTTCCGCCAGTAAACTGGAAATATTGGCATGGGCACGGTTATGCACCAGGCTGATCAGTTCCACTGGCTGCTGTTGGCGGGTGATCAATACCAGACTGAGTTCCGGTAACAGGTGCAAGCCTTTGCCTTGCAATTTTTCCAGGCCGTTCAGGGTGGTGATGGCTGAATCCGACAGTGGCCCGGATGACAGGTGATAGCTCTGGTTCAAGACCGGTGACAGTCTGTCGGCCAGTAAACGGTACAGCTCGGTTTTGGGCTGGTTGGTCTGATAGTCGATGGTGCTGTCGGCATCGAAGCGGATCAGGTCACTGAAGATATAATCCTTGATCGTGGTGCTGGTATCGCGATACCAGTGGCGACGTACTGTCTCACGCTCTTGCTGTGGCAATAGCAGCAGAAAGTTCATTTCCCCTTCCATCCGCAAAAAATCCATATACAGCCGGGTGACCAGCTGATGCCCAACATTGCCGTACACATCAAATCCGGCAACCAATAGATAATGGATACGTTCCAGTAATGGGTAATCAATCAACCAGGCGGTCTTGGGCGGCTGGCCCAGCAGTCCCTGTACCACGGTGGCGTTATCAAAGTGGCGCATTACTGTCAGGGCTGCATTGGGGTTATTGATGCCAGCCTGTTGGTCGCCATCCCATACCAGTTGTGTATCCAGCAATATATTGTTGTCTTGCATTTCCTGGCGCATAAACCGGGACTTGGCACTGAGGTATTCTTTTTGCTGGTCGGAAAAGGAAATCCAGGAACTGATAGGCAAGCTGTTGCTGCTGTTCTTGGCGGGTAAATCGAGATGATGCGCCTGGCTCTTGAGAAAATCGGAAGCATCGCTGTCGTAGTGGCGGTCGGGGGTGACGAAGAACACCCAGAACTGCTCGTTAATAACGTTCACTGCCACCTGACCATGGCAAACCGGCCCCTTGATAAAGGCCATGATGGTTTCCAGCGAGTGTTCCAGTAAAAAGCGATAGCGGCTATCCGTCGGAATATCCTGAAAAGTGATAAAGGGATTGGACGCTTGTTTTTCATCATATCCGGGTAAGGACTCGACGGTGTAAGAGGGTTGGTAAAACAGCTTATGCCAAGTGTCCCAGCGAGCCTCATTCAGGCGGAAAGGGATATGGGTTTTGGCGACTTTGGATTCCTGGTCAACCACCAGGCGGTAATAGGGGGTGGCGACGCCAGGGTCATCATAAGGTCGGCGGGTGGCGATAATATCCACAGGTTCGCCCGGGGCGGTCCGGGAGCGCACCAGATGAAAACGGGTACTGCTGTCATCACCCAGATACAGGCTGTAAAGATAAATATGTTCATAAATATAGCGGTTGATCAGTGATTGCCGCTTGTAGTCGTCGCTATCCGGGTCACCATGGGCATTGAAGCGTTGTTCCCACTGCTGCAGCTGGTGTTGCAGATTGCCATTCAAGGGGGTTGGCCGCGGTAGCAGGCCACCCCGTTGAATCCACTCGGCCAGGGTTTTGTACTCACTGTCGGACAAGGCGGGTAAACCGTAGGGCATGCCCCAGTCTGGGTACTGGCTGGCAAAATCAGAGTATTGCTCGGCGGTTGGACACTGTTGATCCCGTGACAGCTTGAAGTCGTAACTGTCGGGTAATACAGCCTGATCGGGAGCTGGCTGCGCCTGGCGCAAGGCAAGGGCGCGGAACAGTACACTGGCATGAAGATTGGCGTCGCTGGTATTACGCCGTTCATTCAATACCGGCTGGAAGCCTTTCTCGCGCCATTCTGCGGTGCTTTGAGCATCCAGATACAAGCGTTTTGGGGCCGTTGCCAACAGGCGTGTGCCATCGTAAACCGGCTCTGGGTGAAGACCTCGGTCAATACCCAGAGGGGAGGTCAATTTCAGCTGGCACGGCGCGTCATAACAGGCGTGACAGTGAACACAGCGTTGTTCCAGTATTGGCTCGACGTGCTGGTGGTAGTGTCGGCCTTCGTAGCTGTCGGCATCGACCCAGCGGGTTTTGGGCGCTGACTCGCCAAACACATCATCAAATTGTTGGCTGGCAAATACCGCGCAGCCTGTACTCGCGGTGACGATTACCCATAACAACAGCTTGAGGGTCAATCGGGTACGTGCGGAGGCTGACCGATTGGCCGTTCGAATTGTCATAGGCGCTCTGTGGGGTTCGATAGGAGAGTAATTCTGATCATATCGAATCTTGTTGTCAGAGTCAGCGAATGACTTATGACACGGACTGGCCATCCGGCTGCAGCGGAGTCCCCGGATTGACCGCTGGCTGACGGGCTTGTTGCTGGTTGTGCAAGTACTTCAGGCGAGCAGCCAGTGACAGAGTGACAGCCAGAATCAACCAGGAGCCAAGGACAACACCCAACCAGTATTGCCATTGCCAGAACTGGTTGAGGTACACCCCGCCGGTGCTGGCACCGAGGTAATAACACACCAGATACAGCGAGCTGGCGCTGGCCTTGGCGTGTTTGACGGTACGACCAACCCAGGCGCTGGCGCTGGAGTGGGCAAAGAAGAAACCAAAGGCATTCACCAGAAACCCGAAAATAATCGTCGGCAGCGATGGATACAGGGTAATCAGGCTGCCGACCATCAGCAGGCCACTGCCGACCATCATGCAGTTAGGCTGGCCGTAGCGGCGGCTGAACTTGCCAGACAGCATCGAACCCCAGGTACCACTCAGGTAAGTCAGGAACAACATACCCAGAAACTGCGGTGACAGCTGGTAGGGATCGTCTTCCAGCACAAAGGTAATAAAACTGTACTGGTTGATAAAAACAAAGAAGTTCAGGCCTCCAAACAGAAAGGCGGGCAGCAGCAGCGGATTACGCAGATGCGACACGATATCCCGTCCCATGGATGGCAAGTTGAACGGCCGGGGGGTAAACCGGCGCGGTGGAGGTAATAACCAGGCAACCAGCATCCAGGTACACAAGCCAACCAGGCCCACAAGCAGAAAGGCGTTACCCCAGCCCAGGTGTTCACCGGCAAAACCACCCATCAGGCGACCACCAATGCCCCCCAACGAGTTGGCCGCGATATATAAGCCAATGGCAGACATCAAGGCATCAGCCTCAAATTCATCGGCCATGTAGGCCACGGCAATGGCCGGCAAACCGCCCAGAAACAGCCCTTGCAAGCCACGTAACCAGAGTAACTGCTCAAAGGTCGTGACCTGGCTGATCACCAGTGTGGTGGCGGCGACACCGCACATACTGCCAATAATCAGCCCTTTGCGGCCGATCACATCGGATAGTGGCCCATAGATCAATAACGACAATCCCAGTGTCAGCGTCGACAGCGTCAGGGTGTAACTTGCTTGCAGCGGTGTAACGGCAAATTCTGTCGCCAGCATTGGCAGCAATGGCTGGGTCACATACAGGTTGGAAAACACCATAAAGGAGCCAAGGCACAAGGCGATGGTGATTCGCCACCAGGCGGCGGTACCATTTTTGATCATGAGGGGTCTCGCTATAAGAAGAAGCAGAACAGCAAAACCACTATAAAAGGTTGTATCGCATCATAAAAATATATGTTTTATATGAATTAAATCAAAAATAGTTATGAGTTGAGCCGGTGACGATTTATAACAACGGAAAAATGATGACTTTGAATCAGAGTAGAAGCAGAAAGGAGAAGGGTCCATGGACTATAAGGCGCTGAGTTATTTTTATGAAGTGGCACGGCAGCAGAGCTTCACCCGGGCTGCGGACCGGCTGCAGGTGGCTCAACCTGCTGTCAGTATGGCAATCAAACGTCTGGAGCAGCAATTACAGCTGACCCTGTTTCACCGCCACGAGCGCCAGATATCGTTAACCGATGAAGGTGAGTGTTTGTTCGCCCAGGCCCAGCGTATCGTACAGATGATGTCTGATGCCGACCTGGAAATGGCAGAACTGCGAGGACTGGAACAGGGAGCGGTACAGTTAGGTACGCCGAGCATGCTGGGTTCTTATCATTTTCCTCCGATTATCATGGCGTTCCGGCATCGTTATCCGAACCTGACGTTTTCTGTTTACGAAGGTGGTGCCTGGCAGTTGCAGCAAATGCTGGAAAAAGGGGAGCTGGATCTGGCGGTGATCGAAGCGGAAGAAATCCCCGACAGCATCGAAGCCCGTACCTTGATGCATGAAGAAATGCGCGTTGTGGTGGCCAAGGATCATCCGTTTGCCAGTCGCACCGCAATCACTCCGGCGGAATTCCTGCAAGAAGATCTGGTGCTGTTTCGTAAAGGTTACTTTCACCGCAAGGTGATTGACCGCCTGGCCGAAGAGTCGGCTATTCAGCCGCGGATTAATTTTGAAACCAACCTGTTGCCACTGATTCGCTCTATCGTCAAACAGGGGTTTGGTATTTCGACGTTGTTACGGATGGCCACGGAAGATGATCCGGAGTTGGTGACGCTGTCGTTTGATCCGCCCATTGTGCTCGATCTGTGTCTGGCCTGGCGTAAGGATGGTTATCTGTCAAAAGCCAATCAGGCCTTTGTGGATTTTGTGCTGGATAATAGTCCGGCGTCGGGACATGCAGAATAGTTTTGCTGGCGATATATAGAGGGGTATCTGGGCAGGCCGGGAGTGCCCACCGTGAGGTGCACTCCCGGAACTGAATATTTATTTATTCAGCAAGTAGTTTACCAGCAGGCTGACCGGGCGACCGGTAGCGCCCTTGGCTTTACCACCAACCCAGGCGGTGCCAGCAATATCCAGATGCGCCCAAGGGGTGCCTTCCGTAAAGCGTGACAGGAAACAGGCAGCGGTGGTTGCGCCAGCGAGCGGGCCACCAATGTTGGCGATGTCGGCAAAGTTGGAGTCGATCAGGTCCTGATATTCTTCTTCCAGCGGCAAACGCCAGACCTTGTCGTTGCTGTACTGTGCCGCGGCTTGCAGCTGCTCGGCCATGGCTTCATCTGTGGTGAACAGGCCGGAGTTGACCTCGCCCAGAGCGGCCATACAAGCACCGGTGAGGGTGGCGATATCAACGATGGAAGCGGGCTGATAATTGTCGATACCGTAGGTCAGGGCATCACACAGCACCAGCCGTCCTTCGGCGTCGGTGTTGAGAATTTCGATGGTTTTACCGGACAGGCTGGTGACGACATCGCCGGGCTTGCTGGCGTTACCGGCAGGCATGTTTTCTGCGCTGGTCACGATAGCCAGTACGTTGATCTTGGGTTTGAGGGTCAGAATGGCTTTCATGGTGCCAAGCACAGAGGCTGCGCCGCACATATCGTATTTCATCTCGTCCATTTTCTGGCCAGGTTTCAGGCTGATGCCACCGGTATCAAAGGTAATGCCCTTGCCCAGAATCATGTGCGGTGCTGCGGTTGGGTCGTCGGCCCCCCGGTATTGCATAACGATGATTTTGCCCGGCTCGGTGGAGCCTTTGGAAACCGAGACAAATGCACCGGCGCCCATTTCTGCCAGTTGGTCTTCATCCAGAATGGTGGTTTCGAGCGCCTGGTCCTGGGTCAGGGTGACGGCATTTTCAGCCAGCCAGGTTGGTGTGCAGATATTCGGTGGCATATTGGCCAGCTCTTTGGCAAAGCTGATCCCCGTGCCAATGGCTGCCCCTTTACTGAAGGCTGCTGAAACATCGTCACCAAGCCAAATCAGGGTGTCGGGTGATTTTGCTTCGGCGTCGCTGCTGCTTTTGGTGGCGGTGAAACGGTATTGCGCGGCGGCATAGGCGATTGCGGTCTGTTCCGCCAGCCAGGCTTCGGTCAGTACGTCGGTTGTCAGTGACGTCAGTGCCAGAGCAATATCGCCGCCGATGCGGTTCGTGGTATTGGCAATGGCTGCCAGAACTTTTTGGGCACTGGCGGGTTTCAGTGTTTCTTTACCAGTACCAACCAATAATACGCGGCTGGCCGTAATGCCGGAAACTGCAGGTAGCAGCAGTGTTTCTGCCAGTTTGCCGGAGATATCGCCCTGTTCAAAACGCTGGCTGATAAAGCCCTGGCTGGCTTCGTCAAGTTGCAAGGCTGTGTCAGACAGCTTGCCTGACTGGTCGAGAGTGACCACAATACAGCTCGCCTGGGTCTCGGTGGCAGTTTGTTGGGATACCTGATAAATCATGTCAGCTCCTGGCGGAAACATTGAGTGGCGAACGATGGCCGGGTTGATTCGCAGCGTGTCGTTCTGAATGGTTAGTCACTCTATAATGTGACGTCATATTCCTGAAATACAAGTGCGGCGCGGATAACAATACATTTTGCTGTCGTTGCAGAGCACCCTGTCTCTGGGTATGGTGCGCGGCTTTGCCGCGGTTCAATCAAGGTCTAGTCTTTTGATCATATTTCGTTATCTGGCCAGGGAACTGGCTGGTTCGTTGTTTGCAGTGACCATCGTGTTATTGATGATTCTGATGAGTGGTCGGCTGATTCGTCAGCTGGCGGCCGCTGCAGCCGGTGAAGTCTCGCTGGATATTGTGTTTTTCACACTGTTATTACGCCTGCCATCGTTTCTCGAAATGATTTTACCGCTGGCACTGTTTATCTCAATTTTACTGACTTACGGTCGTCTGTACGCTGAAAGTGAAATGACGGTGCTAACGGCAACCGGCTTTTCAAGCAACCGGTTATTGGCGTACACCGCGGCACCGGCGTTTGTCTTGATGCTGGTGGTGGGCAGTTTCAGCCTGTATCTCAGCCCAAGCGGTGCTGAAAAGATGGAAAGCCTGTATGAAAAACAGGCGCAGCTGACGGAGTTTGAGTTACTGGCCCCTGGTCGCTTCCAGAGTATGAAAGGTGGCAGTCGGGTGACGTATGCGGAGTCGTTGTCGGATGATAAAACCGAGATGAACCGGGTATTTATTACCGATGGCAACAGCCTGCTGCTGGCACAAAAAGGTACCCAGTATGTCAGTGACGAAACCGGCTCCCGTTATCTGGAATTACACGATGGCAAACGTTACGACTGGACACCAGGCAGTCTGGCGTTCGAGGCGCTGGATTTTGAACTGTATGGCGTCAAGATTGCGGAAGAGCTGGAAGAACGGCGCCAGTTACGTAAAGAAGCGGTGCCAACCCTGGCACTGTTTGGTTCCGACGACCCCAAACACCAGGCCCAGCTGCAGTGGCGTATCTCGATGGTTCTGATGGTGCCTATCATGACCTTGCTGGCGGTGCCTTTGTCGCGGGTGAATCCTCGCCAGGGCCGGTTTGCCCGGCTGTTTCCGGCCATTGTGCTGTTTATGGTGTACATCTCCTTGTTGATTGCCATGAAGGGCATGCTGGAAAAAGGCCAGCTGAACCCAAACATTGGGTTGTGGAGTTTGCATCTGGTGTATCTGATGATCGCTCTGGGGTTACTGCTGGTGCCTGAATGGATGCGCCGCTGGCGGGTGAGGTCATTATGAATCGTATCGATCGTTATGTTGCCCACAATGTGCTGATTGCAACCCTGATTGTGGCTCTGGTCATTGTGGGTCTGGACGCTATTTTTACGCTGGTGGATGAACTGGATCAGCTGAAAGGTGAATACCAGTTTGCTGATGCACTGCAATTTATGGGTATTCGCTTGCCGCGGCGCCTGTATGAATATATGCCGATGGCCTGTCTGATTGGTTGCCTCGCTGGTCTTGGTGGCATGGCGGCCAACAGTGAGCTGACGGTGATGCGGGCAGCCGGTGTATCTGTGGGGCGTATTGCCCTGGCGGTCATCAAGCCGATGATGCTGCTGATGGTGCTGAATATGGCGCTGGCTGAATATGCGATTCCGGTGCTGGAGCGGATTGCGCAATCACAAAAGGCGGTGGCGCAAGGAAAGGGCGATTTGCTCTCAAACAAGGGCAAGGGCTATTGGCACCGGGAAGGCAATACTTTTATGCGCTTTACGGCGGTTGAACCCAATGGCGTGTTACATGGCATTACCCTGTTTGATTTTGACGATGACAGTAACCTGCAGCGTATCCGTTCCGCCGAGCGGGCGATTTATCAGCGTTCCAGCTGGCAAATGCAAACCGTGGTCGATATGACCATCAGCGCTACCGAAACCCGTCAATTACAACTGGACAGCATGGACTGGCAAACTGAGCTGACGCCACAAAGCCTCAGTGTGGTAATGATCGAGCCTCGGGATATGTCGATATCCAATCTGTTCAGCTATACCCGTTATCTGGAAAAGCAGGGCCTGAATGCTGATAACTATCTGTTGTCATTCTGGCGCAAGGTCACTCAGCCGCTGGGGACTCTGGCACTGGTGGTACTGGGGATTTCCTTTATCTTCGGGCCGCTGCGAGCGGTCACACCCGGTTATCGGATTTTTTCCGGCATTCTGGTTGGGTTGATGTACAAATACGCGGAAGAATTATTGGCACCTGCCAGTATTGTGTTCGGGTTTGAACCTGTGTGGGCCAGTGTGGTGCCAATCGCCGGCTGCATGGGAGTGGGGCTGCTGCTGCTGCGTCGCACCGGATAAACCGGTGCTGTTGTTCCGCTTATTTCCCTGTTTTCGGGATAAACACAATACGGGTCAGCGAGGCCATGTCATGCCAGCTGCGGCCGCGGGTATCGAGCAGTGACCAGAAAAATCCCAGTCCGAACACCGCCAGCGAGAAAAACCCAATGCCTGTGCGTAACATGCAGTGGGACAACTTGACGGGCTTGGCATCTTCAGTAATCAGTTTGAGGCGCCAGGCTTTCATGCCAATACTCTGGCCACCACGGCGCCAGGATGAGCTGAAATAAAAGAAACTGATACAGAACATTACCGACAGGTTGACCGAGGCAGGAAAAGCCCCGGGCGGTTGTCCATCGTTGGCAGCGGTCGCAATACCTACCAGCACAAAACCAGTCACAATATAGAGCGCCAGCAATACCAGGCCATCATAGGACAGGGCTGCCAGGCGGCGTATCAGGGATGCAGTCGGGTAGTTCTGGTCTGACATGATGGTGCTCTTTGGGTTGGCTGGGTGTGAGTCGAAGTGAGAGGTCAGTACGTATTCTCAGCTGACCGGCAAAACCGGGCAAGAATGGTAGCAGATTTGTCCAGAGCTGGCTTTGATGGCGACACGTCAATGCAGAGTGGTTGCCAGGGTGACACACTGCTGCTGACGGTACATCTGACAAATAGTAACGGTCACGTTAAAAGTGCCGGTTTGAATCATTATCGGAGTAAATAGAATATGGTTGATCTCAGTGACATTCGCAAGGAATACACGCAAGGACGACTCGACGAGTCCAAAGTGGCTGAGCACCCGGTGACGCAATTTCACGCCTGGTTTGAGCACTACCGTACCACCGTGCCGGAAGAGCCGACGGTGATGACGGTCGCCAGTGTGGATGCGCAAGGTCAGCCCTGGCAACGCATCCTGTTGCTCAAGTCTTACGATGATGACGGCTTTGTTTTTTTCACCAATTATGAAAGTAACAAGGGCCGCCAGTTTTCCCATAACCCACGAGCCAGCCTGCATTTTTTCTGGATGACGGTGGAACGTCAGGTGCAGGTGCAGGGAGAGGTCGTGCCAATGAGTCGGGAAGAAGCACAAGCCTATTTCCACTCCCGTCCACGTGAAAGCCAGTTGGGTGCCTGGGCATCGCAACAGAGCCAACCGTTGGCCAGCCGCTCCGAACTGGAAACCCGCTTTGCCCAGTTAAGTGTGGAATACCAGGACAAGGAAATTCCGTTACCAGATTACTGGGGTGGTTATCGGTTACAGCCTTCACGCATGGAATTCTGGCAAGGTGGCGAGCATCGTTTGCACGATCGGGTGGAGTACGTGCTGCAACAGGGGGGCTGGAAAATCCAGCGACTGAACCCTTGATTCCCTCAACAGAGCTGCATAAAAGCGGCTCTGTTTGCCGCTTTTATATCCGGCTGATATCGGCCGGTATCTTTTTTAATGCCACAACCAATGCCTGGTCATCATAGGTAGCGGACTATTCGTTGGTTGATCAATAGCGTTAACCTGCTTTATGGTGCAATCGTCGGTTTGAATATGACGCATTAGTATCTGATGTCGATGATATAAAGATCGATCATGTTATTTTTTTGTTTTCTGTAATTCGATGATTTTCCCGGTGTTCTGATTCAGGTTTCTTGTGCGGATTACTGGCATTGTCTACTTTTCTGATGGTGTGTTCAGCTTTACCTTGAAGTGTCAGGAGTCTGTATATTCAAGTGTGGTTATTACAGGGATGACATAGGATGCACTTTCTTGAGACTGGCATTTCAGCGCATTATTTCGAAAGAGGGAATCCATGAAAACCGAATATGTTATCCCGCTGTTGTTTTCCGGCACGTTGGCCCTGGCGGGCTGTGGTAGCAGTGACGACAGTGAGGTCGTTGATACCACCGACGATTCTGACAGCTCTGTTGATATCGAAGATGATGATGTTGCCGACGTTGACACTTCTTATTTTGATCTGGCCTCTCTGGACTCGATCGAAGTGGTTGAATGTACTCTGTCCAACAACGAGAGCAGTACCTGTTATCAGATAACGGTAAAAGGTTTTCCGGCAGATCGTAGTGAAATAGGGCCATTTTGTCCGGAAGTGATCACAGCAACAGCAGAAGATGCCGGGAAATGGTTTGACGATGGCGTGCTGTATGATTTGACCGGTGAATTTATTGCCAATCTGGATGAATTTTATAATGACAATAACTGGCTGCTATATGACGAAGAGAGTGGTGAAGTCAATATAACCGATACGCAGACTTCGTGCGAGGCAGCAGCCGTTGTGGATGTTGCTGAGGAATACCATAACTACTGCGTCCAGTGTGATCTGGATTATTACAGTGATGTTGAAGGTGAAGGTATTTATAGCACATATCTGATCCCTACCACGCCGGTCGTTCGGGATAGCGCAGGCGATATCGACGGTGAAAACGTTGGTGTGGCGTTTAATGGCGTTAATCTGGCCGCTGCTGCACCTGCTGAAGTTATTCTCAGTGCGTACACCATTGCCGCATTCGACGACTGCGTGGGTCATGTGAATCCGGTTGCGGGCTATCACTATCACGGCGCCAATCATGGCGATGGCGACTGCCCGGCGATTGCTTTTGAAAGTGATGGCCATGGCGGTGCCTTTGCCTATGCCATGGACGGCTTTGTGATCTACAGTATGCTGGATGAAGAGGGCAACGAAGCCACTGATCTCGATGAGTGCCGTGGCCATACCGATGACGTGCGAGGTTACCATTACCATTCTGCCGGGCCGGGTGAAAATGCCTTTATAGGCTGCTTTACCGGAGAGACAGCCAGCGCCGATGATGATAACGAAATGGATGAGAGGCCTGGCCGATGAACAGATGGCATTCTAACGTATGTTACCTGGCCGGGCTGATACTGGTGCTCTCTGTTTTACCTGTGGCTGCGCACGAAGGGCATGGGGATGAACTGCCCTGGGAAGCCTGTCAGGCGTTGGAAAAAAGCGCTCAATGTGCTTATACCAACAGCCATGGCGATGTGTACCGGGGAACCTGCAGAGTGTTTAGCGGTGGACTGATGTGTGTGAGAAACCAGCCAATTATCCATGGTGAGGTGCAACAGACGGATAGCCATAAGGATTATGATGCCTTGCATCAGGGGGCCAGCGAGTCAGGCACAGGCGAAGGCTTGTAGGCCGGGAGAGAGCTGGAGGCATAAAAAAGGCCTGTCAGTATTAAGCTGACAGGCCTTTGGAATTAGTGGTAGCTATGGACGGACTTGAACCATCGACCCCAGCATTATGAATGCTGTGCTCTAACCAACTGAGCTACATAGCCACTGCACTCTTGATGCGATCCAACAGATGGAGGCGCTGTCTCGATCAAGTGGCGCGTATTATGCCAGTGTAATATTTTCTGTCAAATATTTATTTGCGATTTATTTCAACGGTTTAGCCTGGAGTGGGTGTTCATTGGTGATGGCCCGGTCTGGTGCAATTTGAGCAAGAGTAGGGGTTTTCAGGCTGGACAGGCTTCCTTGGCTGTGGGAGGCTTCGCAACCGTAATAAATACTCGTTTTTTATGAGCAAGTGTTTGGCTATTCTGGTTTGTCTGGCGATATCGTCAGTCTTGTTCTGGCGGCGGCGTGTGATCGATGAATGTCGGTAGGTTCATGTGGCCTCTGCAATATCAGAAACGACGTCTGGCAGTTCTTGTAATCAGCGCGGCTGGGTATCTTTACAGTGGTTCGATTATGCAATAATTGAAACTTTTCGATTGTATGGTTGCCAGTCCAGCATTCATTTCAATAAACGTGAGAGACAAGCATGAGTTTTATTAAATCAGTACCTGTCGTATTGGCGGGTACTCTGTTGTTGGCCGCATGTGGTCAGGAGGAAGTTGTGAAATTGGAAAACCACATTGACCAGGCAAGTTATGGCGTGGGTCTGAATATTGGTCGCCAGTTGTCTCAGGAAGATGTTGAAATGAACGCCGAGGCCATTGCAGCAGGTATCAAGGATGCGCTGTCAGAAGCGGATCAGCGTATTCCTGATGAAGTGATTCAGGGTGCTTTTGAAAAAATCCGTGAAGAGCAAATGCGCAAACAAGAAGCTCTGGGTGATGCGGTTGCCAAGGCAGGAGAAGAATTCCTGGCTGAGAACGCTGCCAAAGAGGGTGTAACTGTCACCGACAGCGGCTTGCAGTATGAAGTGATGACTGCTGTTGATGGTGATGCAGCACAACCGACTGCAGCGGATACCGTCAGTGTTCATTATCACGGTACTTTGATTGACGGTACTGTGTTCGACAGCTCTGTTGAGCGTGGCGAGCCTGTTCAATTCCCGCTGGGTAATGTTATTCCGGGTTGGACTGAAGGCGTACAGTTGATGAAAGTGGGTGAAAAATTCAAGTTCTTCATTCCTGCTGAATTGGCTTACGGCGCACGTAGCCCAAGCCCTAAAATACCAGCCAACTCTGCACTGGTATTTGAAGTTGAATTACTGGAAATTGTTGCTGAGTAATCAGCAGGCAGCCAGTCAAAAAAGTCGCTTCTGGCGGCTTTTTTTATGCCTGTTTTTTGGTATCAGGAGAGTTGGTTGTCTTCCAGTATTATTTCTTCGACTGGTTCTGGTTCCGGCAGAGAGATATAGCCTTTCAGATCGGACAGCGTCTGTTTGGCCCTGCGTTTGAGTAATTCATCACTGGTGAACTGGTGGCCACAGTGTCGGCAAGTCAGCTGCTGACTGTTGATCAGGCTGTGGAGGGTATGAGCGGTATTGGCACCACACTCGTGGCAAGGGACGGGATATTGTACAGATCGGGCCAGACGAGTCATGTTTTGCCACCGCGCTATCGCATTAAAATTATTGGAATGTGGCGTTGTAGGCTAATAGAAAAGTATGAAGATAAGAAGGCTCATTTGTTGTATCTGGCACTTTAAAGTGTAAAGGATTGCATAATGCAGATATGAGCTGTATTTGACCAACCAGGAGAACCCTGAAAAAGTTGGTCGGGGTAGAGAGATTCGAACTCCCGACATCCTGGTCCCAAACCAGGCGCGCTACCAGACTGCGCTATACCCCGAAGTGTTAATTGGCTCCCCGAGCTGGACTTGAACCAGCGACCAATAGATTAACAGTCTACTGCTCTACCAACTGAGCTATCGGGGAACTTCTCAACAGCGAGACGTATAATACGGATGGGTTATGTTGCTGTCAATGCTATTTTTGAAATTAGTTTCGCTGAGCTATCAAGGCATGACTGGCTCGTGCGTTTTCAGTTGTTCCCGGCGGAGCCGAAGCTCGCCAGGACAACGGGTCGGTCTTAGTCTTTCAGGAATACATTCTGATAGACGTAGTTGGTTGCTTCAACAAAACCATCGATGCTGCCACAGTCAAAGCGGCGGCCACGGAATTTATAGGCGATAACCTTGCCTTCCTGGGCCTGTTTCAACAGGGCGTCGGTGATCTGGATTTCGCCATTGATACCACTGCCAGTCTCTTCAATTTTAGGGAAGATGTCTGGAGTAAGAATATAGCGGCCAATGATTGCCAGGTTGCTTGGTGCTTCTTCCTTGGCTGGTTTTTCAACCATGTTGCTGACGCGGTAAACACCAGGCTCGATTTCTTCACCGGCAATGACGCCATATTTGTGAATGGTTTCTTCTGGCACTTCCTGGACTGCGACAACAGAGCAGCCATATTTTTCATGAATCTTGACCATTTGAGCCAACACGCCTTCATCACCTTCGTCGGCGATACAGAGGTCGTCTGCCAGTACAACACCAAAGGCTTCGTTACCCATCAGGTATTGACCGGTCAGGATGGCGTGACCCAGACCTTTCATTTCATTCTGGCGGGTATAAGCAAAATCATTTTCATTCATCAGATTGCGAATTGATGAAATCAGGGCTTCTTTGCTGGTGCCCTGGATTTCATGCTCGAGTTCATAGCTGATATCAAAGTGATCAGCGATTGCCCGCTTGCCACGACCAGTGATAAATCCCATGAAATGCATACCAGCTTCGCTTGCTTCTTCTGCGCCGTACTGCACCAGGGGTTTGTTAACAATAGGCAGCATTTCCTTAGGCATGGCTTTGGTAGCCGGAAGAAAGCGGGTACCGTAGCCGGCGACTGGGAATAAACACTTGCGAACCATATTCGATCCTTCTTATTAGCAATTAAACAAAAATTTCCGTGAACACTAGAGCGGGTATATGTCATTTGTGCGACATATCACAGATGTTCCACTGATCATGTCCCAAAGGTAACCAATTGTAAACGATATGTCTGTCGGGATAACCTTGGCATTGATCTGATGTGTCACGGTTTGCAGTGGAGAGGCGGGATGCAGATGCCATGCCTGATTGCAGGCGTTGTGAATATATCGGCACGATTGGCAACGAATAAGTCTTGATAGTGAATCGACCGAAGTGGTCATTTCCGGCAGGTATTTCATGCTTGGTTGCCGCATTGCAATCAACTTGTGGCACTCTGCTTATATGTTTGGTGCAGCCGCTGCTTTTTCTGATTATCAGCTGAAGCGGCTGTGATTCTGGTTTTCATTGGACAGACAGAGCTTGGAGGATATATGCAGATCAGCGCACCGTTTGAATTGGTACTTTTTGGGGGCATGGGCGATCTGGCCCAACGCAAGCTGTTGCCAGCACTCTACCTGTTGCAACGGGATGGTCGCTTGCCTGAAGGTAAAATCATCTCGGTAAGTCGCCGGGATATTACTCACGATGATTACGTTGAGCAGGTCCGTAAGGCGGTGACAACACATGTCGCCAAGGAATACCTCGAAGAAGCCGTTTGGCATGAATTTGCCAGCAAGCTGCTGTGTGTCAGCCTGGATGCAACCGATCCGTCGTCCTATCAGGTGCTGAATGACGTACTGGTTCAGGGCAGCGCTAACCGGGTATTTTATCTGGCCACCGGATCGGCCTTGTTCACCCCGATCTGTAAAGGACTGCAGCAAAACAACTTGCTTGAGTCGTGCACCAATGTGGTGCTTGAAAAACCGATCGGGCACGATCTTGAATCGGCGCTGGCAATCAATCGTGCAGTGGCCGAATACGTCGATGAATCACATATTTATCGGATTGATCACTATCTGGGCAAAGAAACCGTACAAAATCTGCTGGTTTTGCGGTTCGCCAACTCACTGTTTGAATCCCAGTGGAACCATCAGTATATCGATCATATTGAAATCACGATCGCAGAGACAATCGGGGTGGAAAAACGGGCCGAGTTCTACGAGCAAGTCGGAGCCATGCGCGACATGTTCCAGAATCATTTGCTGCAGCTGCTGTGTATTGTGGCGATGGAACCGCCGTCAAAACTGGAAACCGACGCGGTTCGTGATGAAAAAGTCAAAGTGCTCAAGGCTCTCCGGCCAATTGTTGGAGAGGCCATCAATCGTAATGTCGTGCGTGGTCAGTACGACGCCGGTGTTGCGGATGGCCAGCCCGTACCGCCTTATCGCGCCGAGCCGGGTGTTCAGCAAAAAAGTAATACTGAAACCTTTATCGCTGCCAAGGTCGAAATTGATAACTGGCGTTGGGCGGGCGTGCCGTTTTATTTACGTTCCGGCAAACGATTGGCGGAGCGGGCCTGTGAAATTGTTGTCAGTTTCAAGGAAATCCCGCACTCTATTTTTCCGTTACAGCACAAGAGCACCATGGCAAACAAACTGGTGTTCCGCTTGCAGCCGGATGAAGGTGTCCGGTTGATGTTGTGTGAGAAACGGGTCGGGCCGGGTATGAGTGTACGGCCAATGAACCTGAGTCTGAATCCGGCAAACCACCGTAAAACCCGGGTTCCCGAAGCCTACGAACGTCTGTTGTTTGATGCCTTGAGTGGTAACGCGACCCTGTTTTTACGGGATGATGAACTGCAAGAAGCCTGGCGCTGGGTAGATCCTATTATTCAGCATTGGCAAGAAGTGGATCTGCGCCCTGAGCCCTATACATCGGGCACCTGGGGACCGGCGGCATCGACCTTGCTGCTGGCCAGGGATGGACGCTTGTGGATCGAAAACAGCTAGGAGTGCATGTATGAGCGACAATCGATTTGACTCCGCCAGTATTCTGGCAAAACAGTTAGCCGATGCGGTCAGTCTCTGCCTGAAAGAGCGGGTTGCGCAAAAAGGCAGAGCCTGTCTGGCCGTGAGTGGTGGTAACACCCCGAAAGCCTTTTTTGAAGAACTGGGCAAGCGGGCGTTGCCCTGGTCCCAGATTCTGGTGACATTGGTGGATGAACGCTGGGTTGATGAAAGTGATCCGTCCAGCAATGCCGGCCTGGTCAAGGCGCATTTACTGCAAGGCCCGGCTGCTGCCGCGTATTTTTTACCCCTGAAAAATGCAGCCCTGACGCCGACTGCCGGTTTTATGGACTGTGAAAACAGCCTGCATGAGCAAATTTCGCGGCTGGATGTAGCGGTACTGGGGATGGGAACCGATGGTCATACGGCATCCTGGTTTCCACAGTCAGCCGCATTGGAGCGATGCCTTGATGAAGGTGGTTCAGCCTGGAGCTCGCCAGTCGTTGATGCTGAGCTGGAACTGCCCCGAATGACCCTGACCTGGGCGATGTTAAGCCAGTGTCAGAATATATTCTTACACTTTGAAGGGGCGGAAAAACAGGCTGTCTTCGAGGCTGCCTGTGATCCTGGCCAGCAGCAAAATATTGCCGCCATGCCGGTTCGTACCTTGTTATATCAGTCTCAAGTGCCGCTGAGTATATTTCGAACGCCTTGAAAGGAAGAGGCGGCCGGGATTTTTTGAGGGGTGCAGGAGTGATTGTCTTTTCTCTCTGTATCTTTTTCCTCTCTTGGCTGGCTTCCGCCCCGCTCGTGCCATTACGGCATAAAAATGGCAGTGAATTCAGTCTATTGCGACAGTTAACCAGGAAAGTATATGTCAAATGACCTGATCACCAGGCTTACCAGACGTCTCCAGAAGATTTATCTCGATGCCACTGTAGCAGCCGACACCGCGGCTGATCTGGAGCGTTTGTGCCTCAAGTTTCTGGAAGGCCGCAAGAGCCAGCCGGGAGAAATGACCAATGGACAACGCTGGAGCCAGGAAGACGTTATCCTGATCACTTACGGCAACAGCATCCAGCAGGCGGGGGAGGTGCCATTCCAGACTCTCAGCCGTTTTCTCAAGGACAATGTGGCAGACACCTTGAATGCGGTACACCTGCTACCATTTTCGCCCTACAGTTCGGATGATGGTTTTTCCGTGATCGATTACCGTCAGGTCAACCCTGACTGGGGCAACTGGGAAGATGTTGCCAGTATCGCTGAAAACTTCGATCTGATGGCTGACCTGGTGGTGAACCATTGTTCGCGAGAGAGTTTGTGGTTTATCGATTATGTCGCTAACTGCGAACCTTACAGTGACTATTTTATCGAGGTCGAAATCGGTACCGATGTGTCCGGGGTAACACGACCACGTAATACACCCTTGCTGACGCCGGTACATACCCACCGGGGTGTTCGCCATGTCTGGGCGACCTTCAGTGAAGATCAGATTGATCTCAACTACGCCAACCCCAAAGTGCTGGTTGAGATGATGAACATCATGCTGTTTTACGTCGAGCAGGGTGCCCGTTTTGTACGGCTGGATGCCATTGCCTACTTGTGGAAACAGCTGGGTACCAACTGCATCCATTTGCCGCAGACCCATGAAGTCGTCAAGTTGATGCACGATATCGTCGAAGCAGTAGCCCCTGAAGTGGTACTGATAACCGAAACCAATGTGCCGGTTGCCGAAAATCTCAGTTATTTTGGTGATTCGGATGAAGCGCATATGGTGTATCAGTTTGGCTTGCCGCCGTTGGTCTTACACGCGCTGAATCGGGGGAAATCTGACTATCTGGCTGATTGGGCCAGCAAGATTCCACCGCTGCCGGAAGGCTGCACCTATCTTAATTTTACTGCCTCCCATGACGGGATTGGCGTGCGTCCGGTAGAGGGCATCCTGCCGGCTCATGAAGTTGAAAACCTGATTGAATGCATGCACAAATTTGGTGGTTTCGTCAGTATGAAGGCGAATCCGGACGGCACGGAAAGCCCCTACGAAATCAATATTGCCCTGTTTGATGCCTGCATGGGAACCCGTCGTGGCCCGGATCACTTCCAGGTGCCACGTTTCCTGTGTTCCCAGGCCATCATGCTGGCGATGCAGGGGATTCCGGCGGTGTATATTCACAGCCTGACCGCCAGTCCAAATGATCTGGCCCACGTGGAGCAAACCGGCCGTACGCGCTCGATCAACCGCCGTATCTGGAATTGTGAAGAGCTGGAAACGCTGCTGAACAATCCGGTAACCCCCCAGGCCGAGATCTTTAATCGGTTACGGCAGATGATCCGGATACGTCGACGTCAGCCAGCGTTCCACCCTGACGCCCGTCAGGAGGTGATTCGTATCAACTCTGACCTGTTTATTATTAAACGCAGCTGTGGTGACCGCGGCCAGACCGTTTTTGCTATCTCCAACGTCACGGAGCGCAAAATGGCGTTGCCACTGGCGAGTCTGGGGTTCCTGGTCTTGGGTATGACAGATTTGCTGGAAGAGGAGGCCGGACCACTAGGAGATACTCTGACTCTGAAGCCGTATCAGACCGTGTGGCTCACCAGTTGAAGCAAGCGTCGCTGGTGAGTGGTTGACTCACCAGCGACGTCGTGTTGTCAGGACTGGATATTATCTTCCTCAACGGCTTCGTAAAGACGATCGAGAATATCCGGGATGGCGGAAATAACGCGATTCCAGCTTGGGATAAACGGAGTTTCCATTGGGTTTTCGAGGAAATAATCACCGGCAGACATAATATTCTCTGCAAACAGTTCGACCGCGGCCTCTTCCTGGTGGCGGTCCAGTGTCAAACCGTTCATCAGAGCATCGTTGTAGTAGGTTTCAACAAAATCCAGTGCGACCCGGAAATAGGTTGCCTTGATGGTGCGGAAGGTTTCGTTGGTGAAAACCTCGCCCTGGGTGGCCAGTTTGCGGAAGATAGCCTTGCAGATATCGGTACTCATTTTGGAGAGGCCCAGCGCTGAATCCTCTGCTGACAGTGGTTGATGCTTGTGATCATAATTGTCACAAATATCCACCTGGCAGAGACGATTGGTGCTGTAATTGCGGTTCATCTCAGACAGCACACCAATTTCCAGCCCCCAGTCGGTCGGAATCCGAAGGTCATTCAGGACGTCGGCGCGCATCGAAAATTCACCCGACAATGGGTAGCGAAAGCTGTCGAGAAAATCGAGATATTCCTTTTGCCCCAGCACTTTTTTCAGCGCTCGAATCAGTGGCGTAACCAGCAGTCGGCTGACACGGCCATTCATTTTGTTGTCTGCAATACGGGCGTAATAACCTTTGGCAAATTCGTAGTTGAAGGCCGGGTTGGCGACCGGATAAATCAGTCGGGCCAGTAAGCTGCGATCGTAGGTGACGATGTCGCAATCATGCAGGGCAACGGCTTCTGCCCGACCGGATGCCAGTACATAGCCATAGCAATACCAGACGTTGCGACCCTTGCCCATTTCCTTGGGGGCCAGGCCTTTTTCTTCCAGTAAGGAATTGATTTTGCGCAGCCGTGGACCATCATTCCAGAGCACGCGATGGTGTTGCGGCAAACGGGAAAACTCATCTTTGGCGTGTTGGTATTCAGACTCATCAGCCTGATCGAGACCAATAACAATCTCGTTGAGATAAGGGACTTCACTGATTTCGTCAATGATATGGCCAAGAGCAGGGCCTTGAAGTTCAGAGTAAAGCGAAGGCAGTACCAGGGACATCGGACGTACGCGGGAAAAGCTCAGCAGTTCTTTTTCCATTTCTTCCAGTGGACGATCAACCAAGTTGTGCAGGGTGGTGATTGTTCCATTCTGGTAAAAGTCAGCCATGACCAGGCTCCTTATGATAATTGTTCTAATAATGTGAGTATTTCAGTATTCCAGCCCGCTGGCCCTTTGTGGGCCGCCGTTCTGGCGGAGGGATGCTGCAGTGTCAGGGTCTGGTTTTCGCCCGGAATAACGATCGGATAATCGGCAGCTTCCAGCATGGCACGATCATTTTCGCCGTCGCCCAGCGCGGCAACCTGTGGCGTGAGCTGCCATTGGTGTTGGTAATACTGACGGAAAAAATCCAGTCCGCTGGCTTTGTTGGTGGTACCCATGACGTGGTAAAAACGGCCACCTTTGGTGAGTGTCAGCTGATACTCGGCCAGCCGCTGGCGGAAGCGTTCGAGGGCTTCGTCGCTGTCGTGCCAGAGCAGTGGCTCAGAGGCTTGCCGTTTTTTGGCCAGCCAGGCGTTGTCTTGCGACAATCCGGTCATGGCCGCCACTTCCGTGGCCGGCATATCGTTAAACCCGCGAAAATGAAAACCTTCGTGCTGCAGTTGATGCAGGGCTTTGAGGATATCGACATAGCTGACACCAAGCACTTCGCTGTTAAAGCCTGTGGCATCGGGTTTGGGGATATGGATAACGCTGCCGTTTTCACAGACAAACGGATAACGGTTGTCCAGTTCGTGGCGCAAGCCACTGACTTCGTCACAGGTTTTGCTGGTATTAAACAGCACAGGAATATGCAGGGCCCGCAGGCGTTTCAGTGCAGGCAGGGCTGCATTGGCACTGTAGTTGTGGTGATCGAGCAGGGTTCCATCAAGGTCGGTCATCACGACCAGAGGTACCGTCGGAATGTCGCATTGGCTGGTATTGCTTGACATGACGCGCTCCCGGCAATAGTAATCAATGGATGTGGTTAACGGCGTGCTGGTTGTTCAGTTCCAGTACCAGATCAGCATGCCCAGGCAAATCACGCAAGGCATTTTCGGTCAAACGCTGATAATGCTGGATAAATCGTACCAGTCCAGCGTGATCAAGTCCCCGATCGTGTTGTCCTTTGGCGTGCTTGCGGTTTTCAACTTCCTGCTGGCCGCGCCAGTTCAGTACGGCTTGCATGCCGGGGACTTTCAGCATGACCAGACGATCCATCATGGCAAACCAGTCGGCGTAGTCCTTGGCCAGGCGCTGGTTGACCCAGCGGCGCCATTGGCCGTCGGTGTCTTCCGTTGCTTCGAGCTGGTTGGCGGGTTCATCCAGCTGGCTGTCCTCGACGGCATGACAACCAACACACCAGCCTTCAAACAGAATCAGGTCAACAGGGCCAACAATCTGGTGCCAATCGGATGCTGGCAAACGATCGTCCGAAACCTTGTCGAAGGCTGGAATGGTCAGACACTGGCCAGGCTCCAGTTGTTTCAGATCGGTAAACAACTGGCGACCCAGGGTGGCATCGTGAGTGCCGGGAACCCCCCGTGTGGCCAGTAATGGGTGCACTGACTGGCCTAATTGCTGACGCTGATCATGACCGAGGTAAAGGTCGTCAATGGAGACGATGACACAGTTCCAGCCCAGCGCGGCTTTGTATAAGCTGGCCAGGGCCTGGCTCAGGGTCGATTTGCCGGAACCCTGGCCACCATGAATGCCGATGACCGGAACACCACCCAGTTCATTTTTTTGCTGCGCCACCCAGGTGGCGACGGGTAGCCAAACATCAGGCCATTGTTTCAGCCAGGGCTCTGGTAACGACTTTAACGCGGAATAATTACTGGCGAAGGTGGTGCGGAGGTGTTCATCAAGAGGTCGTGTTCCGGGCCAGAGTGTGGTGGTCATGATAGTCCTCGCAAGTCGGTCATGCGCTGCTGAAGCCGCGTATTAAGGTTGGCCTCTATCGCGGGTTTATGCTGATATATCAGAGGCTTGCTGTATGCTTTGTAGCAGAGACCGTGCCAGACTACATGTCAAACTGGCCAATGTATGAACTTTGGTTCCAGTTGATAGTAAAGCCCCGTACTGACCGATGGTCAGCGTGACATCTTGCTGGTGGGGCGAGAGTGGGTCGGTTGGCGGCCTCACTATTTCAGAAAGTATTGTAATTTATTGGTGCATAATGCGCTCTTTTTTGGTGCTTGTGTTTTTTGTTGGTGCAAACCACTTGATTCAGCGGTTATCGCTGTAGTGGGAATTCAGGAGAACGTCATGGCTGGCCGTGTTGCTTATCAAGGGACTGCGGGTGCCTATTCTCACCTTGCGTGCAGCCGGGTATTTCCGGATTGGGAAGCGGTTGCTTGTGAAGATTTCCAGGCCGCGCTGGAGCTGGTCAGTGCTGGTCAGGTTGACCGGGCAATGATCCCGCTGGAAAACTCGACCGCAGGTCGGGTTGAGGAAATCTATCGAATTATTCCGCGCACGCGCTTGTGCGCAATTACCGAGCATTTTGAGCCGGTCAATCACTGTTTGCTGGCATTACCAGGGGTGCAGCTTATGGATATTGAGTCGGTGGCTTCGCATCCCCAGGCGCTGGCTCAGTGTCATCAGCGTATTGTGAATCTGGGGATGAAAGCGGTGCCGACCATGGACACCGCCCAGGAAGCCGAGGATCTCTCAGCCAGTGGTGATCGCCATCGAGGGGCAATTGCATCGGCCTTGGCGGCTGATTTGTATGGCCTGGAAGTGGTGCATGAAAACTTTCAGGATGTGATGGGTAATACCACTCGTTTTCTGGTGTTTGCCCGGGAACATCAGCACGAAATACGACAGCCGGATATCACCTATATCACCAGTGTGTTATTTACCGTCCGTAATATTCCAGCGTCGCTTTACAAGGCATTAGGCGGATTCGCCACCAACAGTATTAACCTGTTGCGGCTGGAAAGTTATATGGATGGCGCCAGTATGGAAGCCAGTCTATTTCATGCCGATATCCTTGGACATCCTCAGGAGGCCAATATGCAATTGGCTTTGAATGAGCTGGAATATTTTGCCCGGGATATTCGTATTTTTGGTATTTATCCATCCCATGCTTATCGCGATCAGCTGTTTGCCGGTCAGCGTTAGGGGGCATCTATTTAATCCGGTGCTCACTCTGGGCTACCGGATGGTTTCGAATCACGAAGCTGACTTGCAGGCCTGACGGGTCAAGTCAAAAGTCGGCGACACCGAGTCGAGATCATCCGGCAGCCCCCGAAGGGCGCGGGTTGCCGCCGTCCAGTGCGGTGTTGACGAATTTGAAAAGGACTCGTCATTTCGCTGCATTCGTCGCCTTGCCCTGAACAACGGCAACACTCGCGCAGAGCCGTGCAGGATTAAATGGATGCCCCCGTTAGCATGGGTCTGACTGGATCAGTGTTGCTGCTAGTCATGGAGCCACTGAGGCCCGTTGCGGAAAGTCCGGATTGATTTCCAGTATCAGTGCCTGCAGTGGCTCGAGTAATAACGAACCGTCCCGGTATGCCGGGGCAGCGGATGCATGGCTGTTGGCGAGGCAGCGCATAACAGCATGATGGTGCAGGTTAACTGGCTGTGGCTGGCTGGAAAAGTTCAGCAATACCAGTAAACGGTGTGGCTGCTCACAACGCTCGTAGGCAAGCACTTCGTCAGGACTGCCAATAAGTTTGAGTTTGCCCCGGTACAAGGCCGGAGTGCGTTTGCGCAGCCAGATCAAGTGTCGATACCAGCTCAGCAGGCTGTCGGGGTCATGGCTTTGGTCGGTGACACTTGTACCCTCAATCACCCTTTCTGGTAACCAGCTGGCCGCGCTGGAAAAGGTATTGGGTATTTGCCACATCATTGGCCGCCGGCAACCGTCGCGGCCAGGGTGAAAGGGCCAGTAACGTTTGCCCACCGGATCTTGTCGCTGGGGCAGGGAAACGGGTTGTTCCGGCATGCCAATTTCTTCACCGTAATACAAAAAGGGTGTACCGCGTAGTGTCAGCAGCAGCATCGCCAGCAGACGTGCCCGTTCGAGGCTGTGCTTGTGAGGTGGTTGTTCAGCCTGGGTGCGGTCTGAGTGAGCGGCATAACGGCTGATATGGCGTTTGATATCATGGTTGCTGAGGGTGTAATTCGGCCAGTTCTCGTGCCCTAGCAAGTCGATCCACTGATGAATGACGGCACGGAATGCTCGGGCTGAAAATGGAGCCCGCAAAAAAGCCAGATTAAACGCCAAGTGCAGTTCATCACCATTGCCGCAGTAGCTGGCGGGCAGGCTGGCATCATCTGAATCGGCGATAAATATTTCTCCGACCATCATGCGGTCCGGGTACTGATCAACCCACGAGCGCATCTGTTTGAGCAGCTCGTGCATTTCTGGCTGGTCCCGGTCGTGAATATGTCTCTGACGGTCGTAAGGCCGTGCCGGTTTGAGCCAATCTGTCGGGTTGTTCTGCAGGTCTCTGGCCTTGTAAAAAAGATTGACCACATCGAGACGAAAGCCATCGACGCCGCGGGCCAGCCAGAATTCCATCACGGCTTGTATCGCTTGCTGTACCTCAGGGTGACGCCAGTTTAAGTCTGGCTGTTGGGGCAAGAACGAATGAAAATACCAGGCTTTTCTGACGGGATGCCAGCTCCAGCCAGAACCACCAAAGCATGCCTGCCAATTATTCGGACGGGTGTTACCCTCGTGCCAGAGATACCAGTCGGCCTTGCTGGATCCAGGTTGGCAGCTATCGATAAACCAGGGGTGTTGATCCGATGTGTGGTTGGCGACCAGATCCAGAATAATACGAATATCACGCTGATGGGCCTGTTGCAGCAGCTGGTCAAAATCGGCCAGGGTACCAAATACCGGGTCAATAGCCTGGTAATCACAGATGTCGTAGCCAAGATCCAGCATCGGTGACGGGTAGACAGGTGAGAGCCAGATAGCATCGATACCCAGCGAATCCGGCGTTCCGTCATTAAGGTAATCGAGGCGGCTGATCAGTCCTTGCAGGTCGCCAATACCATCATTATTTGAGTCCTGAAAACTGCGTGGATATATTTGATAAACGACTCCATGTTGCCACCAGTTCATCCTCTTGCTCCTGTCGCGAAAACCTGACGGTAGATTCCGGCCGTGACAGGGATATGACGAACCTGTCAACAACCGTCAGAGTGAGCAAGGGGACTGGTTTTACCGCAGCGCTGGATGGTGCCGGGGCCGATTGGTGTTGACCTGAAGGCATGGTTGGCATGGATGTCTTGCGTGGTGGACTATCTTGGGTATTATTCCAAAAAGTTAATTATAAAAGAGACGAGTGAATTATGGGCAATAATGAAACCGTCGAGCCGATTTCTGACGCCGAGCGTTTTGCACGCGCAGCGCGTTTTATCTCGGTGTTGCGACATTGTCAGGTACTGGGTATCTCTCTGGTTTCTGCGGATGCCAACGGGCTGGTCATGATGCTGCCCTATGCGCCTGAACTGGTTGGTAATCCGATCACCGGAGCCTTGCACGGCGGCAGTTTGACGACTCTGATGGATACTGCCTGTGGCACCGCGGTAGTCAACGCCTTGCCGGGATTTGAGTTGTGCCCGACGCTGGATTTGCGGGTGGATTATATGCGTTCGGCTCGCAGCGGTCAGAACCTGTTGGCTCACGCCAGTGTGCAGCGGGTCACTGCCTCGGTGGTGTTTGCCGACTGTCGGGTGGTGCAGGCCGATGATGGTGAAGTGATCGCCAAATGCAATGCAACGTTTATGCGCTTGACGCATTTGCAACCGGCCAATGCGCTGGCAACGGGTATTCAGGGAGACAACGGATGACGGATCAAACGACCACCCAGCAGGATGATTTTGCCAGCAAGGTCCAATATGCCCGCGCCAGTGGAGACTATCAATCCTTGATGAATGCGATTCCCTATGCGGCGGTTATCGGTGCCGAAGTATTGCAACAAGAGGGAGAATTATTATTTCGCTTACCCAGGAACCCGGACAATATTGGTAATCCATTATTGCCAGCCATTCATGGTGGCGTGATTGGTGGATTTATGGAATTGGCAGCCTCGATTCAGGTGCTGATCCGTGCGGAACCCATGGGTTTGCCCAAACTGATCGACTTCTCGCTGGACTATCTACGGGCCGGGCGCGATCAGGATACCCTGGTTGATTGCCAGATCTGGCGACAAGGGGTGCGAGTGGCCAATGTGGCTATCACTGCCTGGCAAAGTGACCGGCAACAACCGATTGCCACGGCCCGGGCACATTTTCTGCTGAGTGCTTCTTTTGGCGTAGAAGGCTTGTCGCCGTCATAAATAGCGTTTAATCTGCTCGAACATTCTGTCGGGGTGCCTCATTGGAGGCTGAGATCGCAATTGCGGATCCCGTTGAACCTGATCTGGTTAGTGCCAGCGTAGGGAACAGAAAAGTCACGTATGATCCGGCATCCTTTTACTGTGATGGATGTTTGGGTTCTGCATGAAGGTATCAGTTGCCCGGCTGAACCTGATACGTGATCGGCCATGACCCGCCTCTTTTCTTTCTTGTACCGCTGCCTGCCTGATCCTTTCCATATTCAGAGAGGTATCAAGTATGGCTTCCGCCAACAATGAAACACATGACAAAACACACGGCAATACCGCCAATGCCGAGTCGCCACTGACCCAGGCGCAGCTGGATCGCTTGAGTTATCCGGCCTCACGCAAGGTCTATATTCAGGGCTCCCGGGACGATATACAGGTCGGAGTTCGGGAAATTGAGCTGACGCCTACCCAATTGAGTGATGGCAACACCGAGCATAATCCACCGGTGCGGGTTTACGATATGTCGGGCCCGTACAGTGATCCGGCGCTTGATCTGGATCTTGCCAAAGGCTTGTCCGCACTGCGGCAACCGTGGATTGACGAGCGCTCCGATACGGAAGTGCTGGCCCAGTCCAGCTCATATTTCAGCCAGACCCGCGATATGGATTTGCGTTACGAGCAGTGGCGTATGAAAACTGAACGCAAGCCACGGCGTGCCTTGCCGGGCAACAATGTCACCCAGTTGCATTATGCCAGGCAGGGGATTATCACCCCGGAAATGGAATACATTGCCATCCGCGAAAACCTCGGGCTGACCGAGCAGGCGTTAGCCGATGCGCTGACACAGCAGCATCCGGGGCAAAGCTGGGGTGCCAATATTCCTGCCTTGATTACCCCGGAATTTGTTCGTGATGAGGTTGCGCGAGGACGGGCGGTGATCCCGAATAATATCAATCACCCGGAAAGCGAGCCGATGATTATTGGCCGTAACTTCCGTACCAAGGTCAACGCCAATATTGGCAACTCGGCCGTTACCTCTTCCATTGCCGATGAAGTGGAAAAGCTGGTATGGGCAACCCATTGGGGGGCCGACACCATTATGGATTTGTCGACCGGGCAAAACATTCATGAAACCCGTGAATGGATTCTGCGTAACTCGCCGGTGCCTGTTGGTACCGTACCTCTATATCAGGCGTTAGAGAAATGCGGAGGCATCGCAGAAGACCTGACCTGGGAATTGTTCCGCGATACCTTGATCGAACAGGCTGAGCAGGGGGTGGATTATTTCACCATCCATGCCGGGGTGCGGCTGGCACATATTCCGCTGACCGCCAAGCGGGTAACAGGCATCGTCAGCCGGGGTGGTTCGATTATGGCCAAGTGGTGCCTGGCGCATCACCAGGAAAGCTTTCTGTACAGTCACTTCGAAGACATCTGCGACATCATGAAAGCCTACGATGTCTGTTTCTCTTTGGGAGATGGCTTGCGCCCCGGTTCGATTGCAGACGCCAACGATGAAGCCCAGTTTGCCGAATTACACACCCTGGGCGAACTGACCAAAATTGCCTGGCAGCACGATGTGCAGACCTTTATCGAAGGGCCTGGTCATGTGCCAATGCATATGATCAAGGAGAACATGGATGAGCAATTAAAGCACTGCCAGGAAGCGCCGTTTTATACCCTGGGACCGCTGACCACCGACATTGCGCCCGGTTACGACCACATTACATCCGGCATTGGCGCCGCCCTGATCGGTTGGTACGGCTGCGCCATGCTGTGTTATGTCACCCCCAAGGAACATCTGGGTTTGCCCAACAAGGAAGATGTCAAACAGGGCATGATGGCTTATCGCATCGCGGCGCATGCGGCGGATCTGGCCAAGGGACATCCCGGTGCCCAGATACACGATAACGCCATGTCCAAAGCACGGTTTGAATTTCGCTGGCAGGATCAGTTCAACCTGGCGCTGGACCCGGAGACAGCCCGGGCCTATCACGATGAAACCATGCCAAAAGAAGGCCATAAACTGGCGCATTTCTGTTCCATGTGTGGCCCCAAGTTTTGCTCCATGAAAATATCCCAGGAAGTACGAGACGCTGCTAACGCGGAACAAGCCCAGCAAGCGATGGCCGACAAGGCTGAAGAATTTCGCCAGCAAGGCAGCGAGCTTTACCATCCCGCCAGTAGCACCGATCAGATGAGCGAGGTTGACGAGGCACTGGATAATGCATAACCGCTGCGAGTATGACTGGGAGGCGTGGAAAGCCTCCGGAGCCGAAATCTGTATTGCCGGAGCTGGCTTGATCGGGAGCCTGATTGGCTGGCGACTGGCACGTCAGGGTTATCGGGTTCACCTGTTTGAAGCCAGTGAGGAAGAGCCCCTCGCACCAGCAACTCCCCGGGCCGCGGCACATACCGCCGCCGCCATGGTGGCCCCCTACAGTGAGTTGCCGCTCTGTAGCCCGAATCTTTTCCGGATGGGATTGCAGTCGCTGGAACTATGGCCAACCCTGTTGCAGGCGTTGTCGGCCGACACTGGGGAAACGATCGATTTTTGCCGGGGAGGGACTCTGATGGTGGCCCATCCCGCCGATAATGGTCTGCTGGATGATATGGGGCGATGCCTTGCACGGCATCATGTTGGAGCCGAGCAGGGTATTGCCTGGCAAAATCGCCAGCAAATCGAGGCGCTGGAGCCGCACTTGTCGGAGCAATTCCGGCGCGGCCTCTGGCTGATGCCGGAAGGTCATCTGGAAAATCGCCGTCTATTGGTTTTGTTACATCGGGCCATTATTTCCGCTGGTGGAAAAATCAGTCTGAATAGTCCGGTTGATTACGTTGCTGAAGACGCGCACAGCCATTGGTATGTGAACCAACAAGCTTATCCGGCAGTGTTATGGATTGATTGCTGTGGTGTTGGCGCCCAGCGTTGGCGGTCACAAGTGCGCGGTGTGAGGGGCGAGGTAATCTGGATTGAGGCACCGGATGTTGAAATTCAGCGGCCGGTACGATTACTGCACCCCAAATACCATCTGTATCTGGTTCCCAAGGAGCAGGGGCGCTACATCTTGGGGGCCACTGAAATTGAAAGCTCTGATCGATCCCCCGTCAGTGTGCGCTCAGCGCTGGAAATGCTCAGTGCCCTGTATGCCTTGTCACCAGCGCTGGCAGAAGCCCGCATCCTGGAGCTGGCCTCCAATTTACGCCCGGCACTGAGCCACCATGAACCTGAAATCACCCGCTCTGCCGGAACGCTGGCAGTGAATGGTTTGTACCGCCATGGGTTTTTATTGTCACCGGCGCTACTCGGCCGTTTGCAGCAAGAGTATCAGGTACCGCTGGGGTTGATGCCGCTAGCGGCGGCCAGTCGTCAGACCAGCGCAACAGCGGAGGCCACAGTATGAAGATATGCCTCAACGGAGAATGGTTACAAGTGAGTGTATTACGGTTGGATGAGCTGCTGCAGCAACAAGGGTTCGCTGCTGCCGCGGGCAATTTTGTGGTTGCCGTGGACCAGCGCCTGATCCATCAGGGCCAATATCATGAGCTGGCACTGGTTGATGGTATGCAGGTTGATATCTTGGGCGCAATGACAGGAGGGTGATGCATGATCGTACCAACAGTAAAACAGACGGTAACACTGGCCGAAGAGGACATTGCCGGACGATTGTGGCTGGGCAGTTCATTATACCCTTCGCCAGACCTGATGGCCGAAGCGATCACCGCTGCCAGCCCCGGCTTTGTGACGGTGGCATTACGTCGCCAGACGGCTCGCAATATTGAAGATAACGGTCACTGGGCCTTGCTGAAAGAAACGACCAGTCGGACGGGTGCCCGGTTATTACCAAACACGGCCGGGTGTTTTACTGCCAGAGAAGCGATTCTGATGGCAACGCTGGCCCGTGAATTGTTTGCCACATCCTGGATCAAGCTGGAAGTGATGGGAGATGACTATACTCTCCAGCCCGATCCGTTTGAGCTGCTGGAAGCCGCCCGCGAGCTGGTTTCCCAGGGCTTCAAGGTATTACCGTATTGCACCGAAGATCTGGTGCTGTGTCAGCGCTTATTGGATGCCGGTTGTGTTGGCATCATGCCTTGGGGGGCACCTATTGGCAGTGGCTGTGGTCTACAAAATCCGGAAGGGCTGAAACGTTTGCGGCAACGTTTGCCGGAAGCCTTTATGGTGATTGATGCCGGGCTGGGGAAGCCATCCCAGGCAATGCAGGCCATGGAGCTGGGCTTTGATGCCGTGCTGCTGAATACCGCCGTGGCCCAGGCAGAGCAACCAGTGGCCATGGCTTCTGCGTTTGCTGCGGCTGTTTCCGGTGGGCGTATGGCCTACGAAGCCGGGTTAATGACCGAGCGGCCGCAAGCCAGCCCGTCAACACCGCTGCTCGGGTTGCCTTTCTGGCACCAGACAAGTTCTTAATACACAACGTTTTCAAGGAGGTAAACGACGCGTGACAACGCTTTTTTCAGAATGTTATTGCGGCACACCCAAGGCACCGTCCGAACGCGCCAGAATCTGGTCAATTACAGCGTCTGACTGTTCGGCGGGAGCGGGTATGCAGGCCGATGTGTCGATGGCACAAGCCATGGGGGTGGATTGTGCCACCCTGGTGATTGCGATCACCGCGCAAAGCAGCCGCGGCGTACAGGCGGTTGAGCCGGTGACGCAATCAATGCTGGATGCCCAATGGGTGGCATTACAGGATGATGGCTGGCCACAGGCGGTTCGTCTGGGCTGGATTCCCCCCGACCCGGAGTTGTTCCGTTGGCTGTTACAACGGCTACAACTGCTGAAACAGCGTGGGGTTCCGATTATCTGGGACCCGGTGCTGGGGGCAACCGGAGGCGGTCTGGCCAGTTGGCATTGCCTGGATGAATACGCCGGGTTATTGAAGCTGACCGATGTGATTACGCCCAATGTAACGGAGTTATTACGGCTGACCGGTGATTCGGATATTCATCGGCAGGGGATTTTTACGGCCGCCCAGACCCTGTTGGCGGCTGGTGCCGGGGCCGTTCTGGTGACAGGTATTACGGCGCTGCAACTGGATTTGAAAAGCGATGAGGGACAGCACTGCCGTCAGGGAGAAAATATTCTGGTTGACTGGTATATCGGCCCGGACAGCGAACAGGAAGCCGCGGCGGGCATCGATATCCAGGCGCTGGACCCGGAGCAGCGACTGGCACCGTCATTTATGTTGATGCATTACCGCTTGCCCTGGTCAGCCCATGGCACCGGTTGTCATCTGGCTGCGGCTCTGGCTGCCGGACTGGCTTCCGGATTACGTCGTTATGACAGTGTGGTGCTGGCGGTGGCGAATACCCTGGCCAGCCTGGCGGCGTCCAGCCAGCGTGCTTCTGGCTATCATCAGCTGCACGCCGCGGATGTGCGTCAGCTCGCCTTCGCCCAGCTGGGGCTGGAACTGTTACCGCTTACCAGCAGTGCTTCATTGACATCTGACCGGATGTTTTTTTCCCGAACCTTCCCGGCGTTACCACATAGCCTGGGACTGTATGGCCTGGTTGATAATCTGGCACATTTACGGCGGTTGCTGAAACTGGGGATCGACAGCCTGCAATGGCGGGTCAAAAACCCTGGCCCGGACTATCGTGACGAAACCTGGGAAGCCATTCGGTTATGTCGCCATGCCGGTGTGCCACTGTTTATCAATGACGACTGGCAACTGGCACTGGAACTGAAGGCCGATGGGGTACATCTGGGGCAGGAAGATTTGTTGGAAGCCGACCTGGTGGCCCTGTCCGAAGCGGGATTGATGCTGGGGATCAGTACTCATAGCGAGTGGGAAATACTTCACGCGTTGCGTTATCAGCCGTCGTATATTGCTTTTGGCCCGGTGTTCAAGCCACTTTCCAAAACACTCAAGTATCCTCCGCTGGGGTGCGATACCTTGAGCCGTTGGGTGCGACGCAGTGATGCGGTTGCCCTGACCTGTATTGGTGGTATTACCACTGAGACGATTCAGCCGGTTGCTGCCAGCGGGATTCGTTCTGCTGCTATTGTGACCGCACTGGCTGATGATGATGGACTGGAAGACCGGTTACAACAATTGCAGTGCTGGTTTCCGCCTCGAAGAGAGCGTTTTGGTGAGGGAGTAGAAACCTTGAAAATACGGAAATCACAACACCTGTCACCCCGGATCTGTACGATTTGCAAACACTGAACTGCCTTTATATCGCCTGTTGGCATGGTATTTTCTGACACTGGCGTTGATAGATGTCTCTTTGGGCTTGAAAAGCGATGGGCTGTCCCCACCTTGTAGCCATGACATGTAGCGACCACTCGTATTGTGAGTGGTCGCCGGTTTTTTGATACAGGTAACGGAGTACACCGCGGGTGTACTGAGACAGGAGACAGGCATGACCGTAGCTAGCAAAGAAACGCTTGGTTTTAAAACCGAAGTAAAACAACTGTTGCATTTGATGATTCACTCCTTGTATTCCAACAAGGAAATTTTCCTGCGTGAATTGATTTCCAATGCGTCGGATGCTTGCGACAAATTGCGTTTTGAAGCGTTACAAAACGACGCTCTGTTTGAAGGCCAGAGTGAACTGGCGGTGCATATCGATTTTGATGCCGATGCGCGCACCCTGACCATTACCGATAACGGCATTGGTATGAACCGGGATGATGTTATCAATCATCTGGGTACCATTGCCAAATCAGGTACCGCCGAGTTTCTTGGCAACCTGACTGGTGATCAAAAACAGGATTCCCAGCTGATCGGCCAGTTTGGTGTCGGTTTCTACTCTGCCTTTATTGTGGCCGACAATGTCGTGGTGGAAACCCGTCGTGCCGGAGAAGCAGCGGACCAGGGGGTTCGGTGGGAATCCGCCGGTGAAGGCGATTTCTCGCTGGAGCCAATCGACAAGCCTGAACGCGGTACAAAAATCATCCTGCATCTGAAAGCCGATGAAGCTGAGTTTGCTGATAACTACCGTCTGCGCTCACTGATCAAAAAGTATTCTGACCATATTGCGGTACCGGTTTTCTTGCCACCAGAAATCAGTCCCGATGACGAGGCTGAAGACAGCGAAGCCAGCAAGGCACCTGAAGCGGTTAACCAGGCCAAAGCCATGTGGACCCGCTCCCGTTCAGAATTGACGGATGAAGAGTATCAGGAGTTCTACAAACACATTTCCCATGACTGGAATGAGCCACTGACCTGGATGCACAACCGGGTGGAAGGCAAACTGGATTACACCAGTCTGCTGTATATTCCCTCCAAGGCACCGTTCGACATGTGGAACCGCGACAGTGCCCGGGGCCTGAAGCTGTATGTGCAACGCGTCTTTATTATGGACGATGCCGAGCAGTTCCTGCCGCTGTACCTGCGTTTTGTAAAAGGGGTGCTGGACTCCAACGACCTGTCACTGAACGTCTCTCGTGAGATCCTGCAACAAGACAAGCAGGTCGACAGCATGCGTTCGGCACTGGTCAAACGTATCCTCGATACCTTGACCAAACTGGCGAAAAACGACAGCGAAAAATACCAGACCTTCTGGAACGAATTTGGTGACGTATTAAAAGAAGGCCCAGCGGAAGACAATGGCAACAAGGAAAAAATTGCCGCCTTGTTCCGCTTTGCCACTTCGACCAGCGAAGGCGAAGCCCAGACCGTTAGCCTGGCGGATTATGTCGCGCGTATGCATGAAGGCCAGACAAAAATCTACTACATCACCGCCGAATCCCACGCGGCTGCCATGGGTAGCCCACACATCGAATATTTCCGCAAAAAAGGTATCGAGGTCCTGTTGCTGACCGATCGTGTGGATGAGTGGATGGTTGGTCATCTGAATGCCTTTGATGGCAAGTCATTCCAGGACATCACCAAAGGTGAACTGGACCTTGATGAACTCGCTGATGAAGATGAAAAGAAACAACAGGAAACCCTGCAGGAAAGCCATAAAAGCCTGACTGAGCGGTTGGAAAAAGTACTGCCGGATGTCAAGGATGTACGAGTCACCTCACGGTTGACCGATTCTCCCGCCTGTCTGGTGGTCGGCCAGTTTGATATGGGTGGCCATATGCGGCGCATGCTGGAAGCCGCTGGTCAGTCGATGCCAGAGCCGGAGATTACGCTGGAAATCAACCCGACGCATCCGCTGATCGAGCGTCTGGATCATGAACAGGATGAAGACCGTTTTGCTGAACTGGCTGGTCTGATCCATGCCCAGGCGCAGTTGGCCGAAGGCAGCCAGTTGAAAAATCCGGCGGAATACGTAGGTAAACTGAACAAACTGCTGCTGGATCTGATGAAGTAAAGCGCGTGCGCCACCCGTGTTGGCGGGTGGCGAACTGCTTCAAATTAGCGTCAGTTTTTGTAATCTGTGCATGTTACCGATTGCCGGGCACTGCTAATATGCCCGCACTTGTTATTTGATGCCCCGGCCGCAGTTCTGCTGGCCGGGGTTTACTGTTTTTGGGGGAATTATGAAAGGAATGACTCTGGCTGTTCGTCGGGTTATGGCTGCTTCTGCACTGTCATGCCTGGCAATGAGTGCCCAGGCGGGTGGCGCTCTGGATCTCAGTCTCGCCAATGATGCTGTCCGTATTGCTTATGATGGTACGCAGGCAAGCTCAGGCTTGCATATGAACCTGTCGGCCCTGCACGATATGGACGATGGCAATATGCTGGGTGCCGGTGTACATGTTGTCGATTTGCGCAAGCCGCACGGTAATCTGTATATCGGAGTGGGTGCCAAGGCCTTTGCTTTTGAAAGTGATCACTACGATGGCGCAGCTCTGGGTGTTGGTGGCTTTTTCCGTGCTGCCATTCCAACTCATCCGGATGTCAGTTTCGCCGCTTACGCCTATTATGCGCCTGCTGTTGTCTCTTTTGGTGATGCCGAAAACCTGATCAACAGTGATTTTCGTGCCCAGTATGCGGTGATTCCTTCCGCCCGTGTCTATGCTGGTTATCGTTATAATGGTATTCGTGTCGAACATATGGATGAACGCTACAAGTTGGGTGATGGCTGGCATTTGGGCCTGACACTGGACTTCTGATCCGTGGCCGCCATGAACTGGGTTGGCCAGACCAATCAGCGCCTGTATCAATGCCGGCTGCTGCTGGAGCAATTACCTGCAGCCGCGGAGGCGAACCAGGGTCAGGCTTTGACTCAGGGGTTAAATGATGCAGCGCTGTTGCAGCTGTTGGCCGCTTATCGGTGTTATCTGAATGAGTTGGCACAGGCAGCCGGTGTGAACAGCCGAGTGGAATCGCTGCCACAATTGTTGCAGCAAACGTCTCTGGTGACGGGTGATATGCGCCAGTGGCAGGCGTTGTCCGAAGACGTGTTCAGCTGGTTTTACCGTTTTTTGCAAGCGGTGGAACAGCTGGGTTGGCCAGCGCTATCAGGCGTGGAGCCAATGTTGGCGACGCGCCTGATTACCTCGACGGCCGACGATCCGGTGTCGGGGGATGGAGAGGATGTGTCCGGTTGGCTGGCCTGCTTTCATCAGCTTATCGATGAGCAACGAGCCAATCAGCGCGAATCCTGAAATTCTGCCCTGCGTGTGTTTGTCGCACCTGTGTTAGACTGATCAGTCACTTTTTATGAGACGATATATGGCACGCTTTTTCGAGATTATTGAGCTTTCCAATGGGGATGTTGCATTACGTCGGGCCGATGAGCAAGACGGTGATGCATTAATGCGAATCCACTTTTCAGAGGATGCCAAAGCCAGCTTGAGTGAGCACCATATGGATGTTGCACGTGTGATGTTGGAAGCCGGTGTCCGTAAGGTCAGCGAGCTGTCGGGCATGGATGTGGATGATGACTTTGATGTTGAAGAACACAGCTATCCGCTGCATTAAACGCTTCGCTGGGTAATGAAAAAACGGGTAGCCTGGCTACCCGTTTTTTATGCGTGACTGTTATATGTATGTCAGAGGTTTGGGCGGACCTGTACCAGTACGACATGGCTGCCACTCTGCCGTGCCAGACTATGCAAGCGGCGACGTTCACGCTGGCTGATATTCCCTTGCCATTCAATAATCAGGTGACTATTACCACTGTTGAGAATGCGTTGGCACAACAGTTGTTGGGTATCTGCCTGGAGATCGATATGAATAACCGGTGCCTTGTCGAGATTCATATCAGCCAGTGATCGTTTGTTCAGCGTCCGGTTCGGGCTGAGCCACATCAGCCAGCGGTCACTGGCATTACAATGCGCCAGCATGGGTAATAGCTGCATCGGCTGGATCGCGCTGTCATCAGAGACAATCACTTCGGTCAGGCTGCCACAGGCGTGTGGCTTGCTTGTTATCGGGTTGATACTCGTAAACGGCAATACGGGCTGACGATCGACTGGCAAGCTGAGTTGGCGCATACAAAACCTCGTGAATGACTACTGACCGATACTGGCTGTCTTGTCTGGGCGGATTGATTAGTGATTACGGCGGATGACTCCGACATACAAACCTTCGATATTGAATTCCTGCTGACGCAAATCGACTTCGATCGGTCGGTAGGCGTCGTTTTCGGCGTGTAACAGCACCTTGTTACGATTTTTTTCCAGGCGTTTGACGGTGACTTCGTTTTCGACCCGGGCCACCACAATCTGACCGTTACGGGCGCTTTCACACTTGTGTACCGCAATCAGGTCGCCATTAAAAATCCCGACGTTTTTCATGCTGTCGCCTTGTACTTCCAGCAGATAATCGGCACTTGGCTTGAAGAAATTGGCGGGCAAGCTGCAATATTCCTCGATATGTTCCTGGGCAAGGATCGGCTCACCGGCAGCCACGCGGCCAACGACTGGCAGGCCTTCCGGTTCCGTGCCGATAATCCGGATACCCCGGGAGGCACCGGGCATGATGGCGATTGCGCCTTTGCGTGCCAGTGCCTTGAGATGTTCTTCTGCGGCGTTGGGGGATTTGAATCCCAGTTCCTTGGCGATTTCTGCACGAGTGGGTGGAAAACCGGTTTCTTCCAGTGCGGATTTGATCAGGTTGAGTACCTGCTGCTGTCTGGCGGTGAGCTTGATCATAGGGTTTCCATATCTGTTTATCTGTACAGTAGATGTGAATATATACAGTAAAAAACACTGTGTAAACCCACAGTAGTTGATCTTTTCCGGATCGACTGCCTGCGAGGTTCCGGCACTGGGCTGTTTCTGATTCCCAAATTACTTTTCATTTTGCGAATCAAAAAACGTCATGCCATGGCAAAGTCAGGTATTGAGAGGCATTACGTTTTGTTATTGAGCTGATATTCAGGGTTTCTGGTGCAGGCCAGGATATTTTATAAAATATTCCGGCATCGCTGTAACCCGCATTAATAAAGGGTTTTTATGTTTTTTGGGCTGGCAAATATGGTGTTTTTGTATCGCCGGATACGCCGCTGGAAAGGGTATTTCAAAAATTGGCACAACGGCTGCAATACCCATGTAACCCCGGTTAACGACTGGCTAGAGCAGAGTAAACAAGGGGTTAACAATGAAATGCTTGAACGTTTTTACAGCCTATAAAATACCTAAAATGCAATGAGGATTACATTATGACAACTTCAATTACGGCGCATAAAACCAGACAGGGTGGTTTCGTTATGACCTCGGAGCTGGTGCTGCTGGTGACTACCATGGTGGTCGGTTTGACAGTGGGTCTGGTGACCATGCGCGATGCACTGACAGCAGAAATGGAAGACGTTGCGGAAGCCATTGGCAGCCTGGATCAGACCTACGCATTTAATGGTCTGGTGAATGGCGAAAGTACCGCCGCTGTCGAAGGGTCGGTTTATGGCGACGCGCCAGATGTGATTGCCGGGGACAATACCGAGTTTACCTTCGTCACCGCCACCGCACTGGAAGGTGGTGCAACGGCTGCCAGTCTGGGTGCCAGTTCTGCTGCTGTTGCAGGGACCTTGACTGCTCCTTGATCGCCTGATCAGGTTCTGACCAATGGGTCAGAACCTTTATTCGTTCAGTGGTTACGGAGGAATGGATCATGAAACGCAGATTAAATGGCAGTGCCATTGTTGGTTTGACGGTATTTTCTATTTCAGCGTTGCTGACTGCGGTGCTGGGATATCGCCAGATCGACAAGATGAATTACCACACGGTGCTGGTGGCTAACCAGACCTTGACCGCCGGTACCCTGGTGACTGAAAACACACTGACGATGCGCGAAATTGAAAAAACGGATCGACAGGCGCTGGATGCCAGTCTGGTGGTCGGCAAGGTGCTCAAGGTGGCTAAACAAGCGGGCATGCCTTTTTATTTTGGTGAGCTTGCGGCTCCGGATATCCCGACGTTATCGGAACGACTGGCGGATAATCGTGTTTTATATACCTTGACCGTCAGCCACGGTTCCATCCCGGTTTCGCAAATACAGTCTGCAGACCGTTTTGATGTGCTGGTCAAGAATGCCCAGGGCGTGCGTAAGGCGGCCAGTAATATTCGTATGGTCGGTTCCATGAAAGCGCTGCGGGCAAGTGCGGGTAAATCGGGCAATCATTTGTCGTATCAGGGAGATACCACGCTGGTGATTTCGATCTTGCCGGAAGAGGTGTATCCGCTGGCGGCGATCAATAATTCGGATACCGTCAGTCTGGTGCTGCATAATCCGGCGACGGCAGAGGTGGCCACCCAGGCTGTCTGGATGCCGACAGCACCGCAGAATCATACGATTGATGTTTATTCCGGGCTGACGAAAAAAACCGTCATTGTTCATCGCTAGGCCGGAGCCAGACTCCGGTTTTACTGTTTTTGCCTGAGTGGTGAGTGGGCAGCGGCGTTTGTTCCTTGCCCTTGCGCTTGCCGATCAGAGTTTATCCTGTCTCTGTCTCTGTCTCTGTCTCTGTCTCTGTCTCTGTTTTTATCCTCTGTGGCGTCGAACTTTGCTGTTCGATCTTCGTGCTCCCTCCTGGGGTTGCCTCCAGCCGTTTATGAGCGACTATTCTTGTCTGTTCTTGCCCGTCCGCATATTGCGATTCGCTCTGGCTGGTTTCGCATTTTGCAATGCAATTTGAGTAATCGCTGTGCGGTTGTATTTCGATAATTATAAGTTATTGAATTTTAAGATAAAAATTTAAAATTCTAGTTGGTATGCGTCCTGCAAACACCCTCTGACTACATTCAACAGAAGGGGGTTGATGTGCCGAACTTTATTCAACAGATGATCGTGATCGGACTGGGTGTCTTGTCTGTCATTGTGCCTGTCAACGCCGCCGGTGAGACGTCTTACCCTGCTACTTACCCGGTTACGATACCTGCAACAGGGCATCGTGAGCAGGTGTTTACGCCACCGCATGAGCTGGACTGCCGCAGGGAAAACGGCTTTCAGGTCTGTGAAACCCGGCTGGATCAGGATGCGGTCACAACGCCGATGATTTATTGCTCGGTGCATTTACCGGATGAAGCCAGTCCGTCACAGGCAACCGCGGTGGACATCCAGCGTTTGGTTTATCTGGGTTACAACGCATTCGATACCGATAAGGCAGAAGTAAAAGCCGCAGAAGTTGAGCACCTGCTGGCCTGGGCCAAGCTTAATAAAAACCGTGATGAAGCCATTCTGATTCTGGCGACAACCGATATACGTGGTGATGAACTTTATAACCGCAAGCTGGCTTACCAGCGGGCGCTGGCGGTGTACCAGTACCTGTCGACCTTCGGCATCCGTCGCATCCAGATCAGTATTCAGGGCCGACCGCTGCGGACGGGGGATTATCACGATTATCCGCCTCAACATTCCCATTATCGCCGGATTGAACTGTATCAGGGCGGCGATTCCTGTCGTTCACTCAGGCAGCCAGGAGCTATGTCATGAAATACTTTTTTTCGCTGTTGGCGACCCTGGTACTGGTGTCATTACCTGTGGTGGCCGATACCAGCAACCCACTGAACTACATTGAGCAAGCCAATGGTGAGCGCTCGGAAAAAATCGATGAATTGATGCGCTGGACACATGTTCGTTTTGTCTTTAACCGGGAATTGCGCCGCGTTGCGGTAGGGCAGGAGGCGATCGCCGAGATCGATGTACTGAATGAAAAAGAATTGCTGGTGTTGGCCAAAGACGTCGGCAAGACCAGCATGATGGTGTGGTTCGTGGATGGCAGCAGCCATGCCTATATGTTGAGTGTCACGGCCGATCTGTCGTTTCTGGAGACTGCATTAAAAAATATCGACGCCAATATTCGTATCGAAGCGGCACCGGACCGCCAGGTCTTGCTGCTCAGTGGCAGTGTGGGTTATCAGCATCAGAAAGACACCGCCGAGCGGGCGGTATCCCGTTATTTGCAGCGTCAGGGCGGGCTGGTTAACCAGGGGCTGGTGAATGATGCGCCGTTGGCCGATATCTACCAGAACTCGTTACCGCTGATCAACCTGATCCGTGTCCGTCATCAGGCGGAGAAAATTGAAGATCGTATTGGCCGTGCCCTGAAGGAAATCGGCACGGATTCCGTCAGGGTGCGGCGCATTCGGCAGCAGGCCCGTTTTAATGGCGAGGACGATACCTTGATGCTGGAGGGCGAAGTACAAACACAGGCTGAGCTGTCGCGGGTATTGGCGGTGGTGTCGCGTCTGTTTATTCGCCCGGATGAGGATGAAATCTTGCTCAACAGCCTGATTCAGATTTATGCCGACGAAGCGGGTCGTGTGGTGTCGTCGCCCCAGGGTGGCACCAATCAGGGCATTGTTCAGGCAACAACGGCCGAGCTGTCGCGGGCCAATGTACTGTCCATTGCCGGTGGCCGGGTGCTGTCGATGATCCGGGTGAAAGACATTCCCCAGTTACGGGTCTCGGTGCAGATGTATGAGGTCAGTCTCAGTCGTCTGAAAGAGTGGCAGCCGGGCATTGGTCTGAGCTCCAATGCTGCCGATACGTCGACGGCTCTGGGCAACGACAGTCTGGAGACCGCGCTGAATATCTTTAACGGGGCCTTGTCCGGGCAGTTGCAGATCGCCGGGCAACAGGCGTCGTTAAATGCGCTGTTTTCGATGCTGGAATCAGAAGGCATTTCCCGCACCTTGTCGAAACCAACAATCACCTTGATGTCCGGAGACACCGGTACCATTCAGGTGGGTGGGGAAGTTCCAATCCGGACGACCTACACGAACTTTGGTCAAAGTACCGATAGCAGTGCACTGGGTGACGCGCTGTTAAGCAGTACCGAGTTCAAGTCATACGGTATCGAGCTCACTGTCAGTGCGGTGATCGATGAGACCGATCATATCGCCTTGCAGCTGAACCCCAGTGTCTCCACGCCGGATACTGCGCTGTCCCAGCACATTACCGACAGTACCGGTTCGACACTGGACACCACGGCCTTTGATGTCCGCAGTATCAATACGTCAACCCGGCTGCGTGATGGCCAGCCACTGATATTGGGTGGCCTGGTATCGCGGGATCAGTCCGAGAGTAACCAGTCGTTGCCGTTCCTGTCGCAGATTCCATTCCTGGGCAAACTGTTCAGCTCCGATGTGTCCAGCTATCGCGACCGTGAACTGGTGATTGTGGTGACGCCGACCATTGTACGGGAGCCTTTGCATCAGACGGCCTTGTGGGAATTTGCCGACAGCAGTGAATTGCTGCAATGGGCAGTCAACCCCATGCCGTTGAATCATCATTCTTCTATCTCCGGGGAGGCACGACCATGAAGCCTGCAACGCCTGTTATAACAACTCTGAAGCTGGCCTTGGTGGGATTATTGCTGACGGGGTGTGCATCCATGTCTCCTGAGTCCCAAACCGATTATGCCCCGGAAGAAGCCCTGACCCGGCAGTTGGCTGCCTTGCAGTCATCGGAGGATTTCAGTAGCGGTTGTGTGGATCCATCAAGCCAGCGATCGGGTGTCCGTGACTGTTTGCGCCACCTGCGTGCGCTGGATGAGCTGGTGTTGCTGCACCCTTATCATGAACGTATCCGGATGGCGGCGGCGGTGATGCACTACCGCGTTGGTGATGTTAATGCTGCCCAGGAGCTGCTGGATCAGCTGGTCTGGCTGCCCAGTCCGCGGCCGGAGGCCCGTCTGCTTCGCAGCCGGATTGCACTGGAGCAAGGCAACTTGCGGTTGGCAGGCAGCCTGTTGGAAGAAGCGTTGATGCAATCCCCGGATTACCCGGAAATCAGGGAAGGTCTGGCCGCCGTCCGCTATGTGTCGGGTGATTATGTGCAGGCCGAGCAATTATTGGAACAGGCCGGTCGGTTGGGGTCTCCAGCCTGGCGCATTCAGTATCTGCAAGGGCTGGTACAGGAAGCACAATCCCATCCGGATCTGGCGTGCAGCCATTACAGCCAGGCATTGGCGATCAAGCCGGATCATCGGGCCTCCAGAGGCCGTCTGACCGGGCTGTCATACCACCCTGTTTGCTACCAGTATCTGCAAATGAGCCTGGAGATGGAGGTGTCCTTATGACCCAGGCCGAGAGGATGGATGAAGCGCTGATTCCACTGGCATCGGAAGAATACAGCCACCTGCGCCGCCGACTGCATCGGCGGGTGCTGGAAGGGCTGGAAGGTGTGTCCGAACACTCGGTGGTGGATCGGGTGGCCCTGATTCGACATCTGCAAGAGCATCTGGATGACTTGCTGGCAAGCCATGGCCGTGCATTGGCGGACGGGGTGCGCAGCCAGTTATTGGGCACCGTGGCCGATGAAATCCAGGGGCTGGGGCCAATTACCGAGCTGATGCTGGACCCACGGATATCCGACATTCTGATCAACGGCTATAACGATATCTGGGTTGATCGCAACGGCCGTCTGGAGCGCACCAGTGTCGCTTTTGATGGCAATGACCATTTGTTGCGCTTTCTGAACCGGATTCTGAGCCAGCAGGGGCGGCATATTGATATGGGCAACCCGATTGTGGATGCCCGGCTGAGCGATGGCAGCCGCCTGAATGCCGTGATTGCGCCGCCGTCTCCCCGTGGCCCGGTGATCTCCATTCGTCGTTTCCGGCTGACACCGCTGACGTCGGACGACCTGATCGAACGAGACTTTATGACCCCGGCGATGTGGGCCTATTTATCGGATGCTATCTGCCAGGGCGCAAACATGGTGATTGCCGGAGGCTCTTCGGCGGGCAAGACCAGTCTGCTGAATGTGTTGTCGGGCCAGATTCCCTTGACCGAACGGATTATCACCATTGAAGAAACCCAGGAACTGACGCTGGATCACCCCCATGTCGTGACGCTTGAATCCCGGCTGGGAAATGGTGAAGGGCTTGGTGTTATCCGCCTGACTGACTTGCTCAAAACGGCGTTACGGATGCGGGCAGACCGCATCATTGTCGGTGAGGTGCGAGGGGATGAAGTGTTCGACATGCTGCAGGCCATGAACGTCGGCCACGATGGCAGCATGACCACCGTGCATGCCAACAGCCCCAGAGATGTGCTTAACCGGTTTGAATATCTGGCACTGAAAAGCCTGCCGACGATGCCCCCGGCCATGATCCAGCAAATGATCGCGTCAGCGATCGATGTGATCGTTCATCTGCAGCGGGATGCCGATGGTCATCGGCGTATCGCCAGCATTGCCACCCTGACCCAGTCGGATACTCGTACCGAACTGGAAATCCGCTTTCAGGCGGCGTCCGCCACGATCAATAAAACGACTTATGAAACGACATCGACCTATGGGCCGAGGAGTTAGCAGAGGTGAGGCAATGATTGATTATCTGGGCGTATTGTTGGCGGCACTGGTCAGTCTGATCTCCGGCGGGCTGTTCTTCTTTCTGCGTGACCGGGCCTGGTCGGAATCCTGTCTGACAATCGGTGCGACGGAACAGCGTTCCGGTTTTCATCGCTGGCAGCACCGCATGAACCAGCGCTTGAGCACGCTTGGTATTCGTTTTGGCGTGCTGCTGCTGGGGACCGGTGTGTTTCTGGTGGCTGCTGCGGTACTGCTGGCGATGCTGACGCTGTTTCCGACGCATTATCTGGCCGCCACCGGTGCCGCCACCGGTGTGGTTATTCTGGCGGTCATTGTTATGAAAGATGGCCTGGCGTTCCAGCAGAACCGGTTTGAACAACAACTGTACGAAGCCATGGAATTGATGTCGGCATCGCTGATGGTGGGGGTGCCCATCACCGACGGTTTGCGGACGGTGGCCCACTCATCCAAAGGGGCGTTTCGTCTGGAAATGCAGCGGGTTCTGCATCGTCTGGATGGCGGACTCAGTGCCGATCAGTCCTTCAGTTTGCTGAACCAGCGTTACCCCAATGAAGGGGTGCGGGCGTTTACGGCGGCAGTTGACTCCAGCTGGAACACCGGCGGCGACCCGCTAACCCTGATTCGATCGGTACGCAACCTGCTCAAGCGGCGACTGGATACCCGTGCCGAAATCCGCACCGGGCTGTCCAGCCTGCTGTCGGCATCGGTTTTTATCGGCTTGTTTCCCTACCTGTTGATTCTGGTTTTCCAGTGGAAAGATCCAACCTGGCTGACCCTGATTGTTGAGCATCCGAAAGGGCCAACACTGGTGGTACTGGCGGTACTGACCCAGCTGCTGGGGTTCTTCTGGCTACGTTACCTGGCGAGGCAAAGTCTATGACGTCCATGAATCTGATTGATGCGTTATTACTGGGACTGCTGGTCACCATCCTGCTGGGCGCGATGGTGATCTGGGGGCTGCCGCTACAAGGCAGGGCCAGGCTGGATGCCGATCATTCACTGCTGTACACCAACCACTGGATCGCCCCGCGCAAGCTGGTACGGCAAGCCGGGCTGTCCCCGGATGGCGTTGCACTCTGGTTTGTGCCGTCGAGTCTGATTCTGATGCCGCTGACGTTTTTACTGACCCTGAACGAGTTTGGTCTGGTGTGGCCGCTGGCCTTGCTGGTGGGCATGCTGGCGACCAGCTTGCCGTTACTGGTTTTGTTGTTGTTGCGGGGCCAGCGTGTTGCCGAAGTACGGCAGCGACTGCCGTTTTTTATCGACATGCTGGCTGCCTATCTGGCGGCGGGAGTGAGCTTGCCGCAGGCGCTGAAAACCAGCATCGATGTGTGTCATCGCAAGGATGATGTGCTGGTGATGGAGCTGGGGTTGGTGATGCGGGAAATTGAATTGGGAGTCTCGCAGGACGATGCCTTTGATGCGCTCCGGTTCCGTTTGCCCTGCCTTGAAATCGAACGGCTGGCCGCTCTGGTGCAGATGGGCAGTCGCATGGGGGTTCCCTTGTGTGAAAGCCTGCGGGCGTTTGCGGAGTCCATGAGTACTCGTCAGCAGCAATGGGTGCGCAAGCTGATTGCCCGCCGCAGCCTGGTGTCATTGTTCCCGATGTTACTGGTGGCCTTTCCTGTGTTTGGGGTGCTGGTGGTCTTTCCTGCTGTTCACAAAATATACCGGTTGTTTCAGGAATTGGGCGTCTCGCTTTGATTCTACCACTCTCAATACACCTGATGATGGAGGGCGTTATGAGTCAGGCATCGCCAAAACGGCAGCAAGGATTCGTGATTACCATGGAATTACTGCTAATTACGACTATTTTGATATTAGGGTCTCTGGTGGGGCTGGTAGCAATTCGTGATGCGTTGTTCAAACACAAGGTGCAGCAACAGAACATGACCCCCAAGGTACTGGACCAGCAAGGCCGGCTGCTGGGAGAGCCTGTGGCCTATGATGAGCACGAAGCGCCCTTGCTGGCCTATATCGACCGTAGCACCGATCCGTTGGGACGGGTGCTGATTGGCATCCGGGATGATCGGTTCTCCAGCCGGGAAGCGGTGTATTTCGATAGCGCCAGCTGTCAGGGTGATCCGTGTATCAAAAGTGTCAGTGATGAACTGACCGACAATCAGGGAGCATCCCGCTTGAACCGGAGCGGTAATGTCAGCTATTTGAACGCCCTGCAAGGCGGAGCGAATTATGCGGTGGGGCCAGGCAGCGATGGTTTGCCGGGTTTTTTGTACCGGGAGAGTCCGGAGCAATGTGACTTTGATCTGGACGACGTGCAGTCGCGCTGGCACTCCCAGAGCGTTATGACCGGGTTGCCCTGCGAGGAGCTGACGGTGGAAGACATGAGTGTCCCGGCATACACCGGGTGTCTGCTGAATGTGACGCCATTGCTCACCGATCCGCTGGACCCGACCAGTCTTGACCTGAATTGTTCGTGCCCTGCGGGGACCACCGACCAGTTTAATCTGATTGATCAGGTAGCGCCTCTGGTCGGGGATTTGTACGACCAGACCTTTGCCACGCTGGGTGTGCTGATTGCTCCGCCTTTTGACAGTGATGGGCTGGGCACAATTTGTTGTGAAACTCCCTCGGAGTTGAACGAATCCGGGTTGGTCGAAACCCTGGCGTATCTTGTCTTGAAAGACCAGCTGAGCCAGCTAGCCTTGTCTGCCCTGGAGCAGGCCGAGCTGGAGTCGCTGCTGGAATCATTGCTGAGTCCCGCTGAGCTGACCTGCAAACCAACCCTGCCTTTGCGGGCAGCAGAATCGGTTGCCAGTGCGGATGACCCGGCAATGAATGCTCTGGAACCATTTGAGCCGCCGTTTCGGGTCACACTGCCAGCGGCGGCGTCGGATGTCTGGATCAGCACACCACCCGATGGTGTGGAAGGGCGCCCTTGATGGCGAGGGCACGGCAGGTCGGAGAGAACGATTGGCTTGTGGTTTATAGCAACACAATCGGTAGGTGAGTGTTTTGGGTCAGATATTGCCGGACAAACAACCTTGATGAGGCAACAAGTCATGATGAAACAATGGTTACGCGTGGGAGTGATATGGCTGTTGACCGGCGTAACGATGGCAGTGGCGGCCGGCATGACCCTGTTAACGGCGACGGCGACGGCGACGGCAGCGGCTTCAGAGGCTCCGGTGGTCACCGCTGCAGCGGCAGAAACACAGACAGCAACGCTGACATTCGGTGTGGTGCCGCAACAAGCGGTGACCAGAATGTTGCGGGAATGGACGCCCTTGCTGCGCGTCATCAGTGACGAGACAGGGGTGGCAATACGCTTCGCCACGGCACCCAATATCCCGGCCTTTGAGCAACGTGTGCGCGATGGCCTGTACGACATTGCGTATATGAGTCCGTATCACCTGACGGTGTTTGCCGATGACCCGGGTTATGTGCCCCTGGTGCGGGTACAGAACAGGCAGATCAAGGGCATTATTGTTGTAAACCAGGCGTCGACCTTGACCCGGCTGGACGAACTGCACGGGCAGACGCTGGCATTTCCATCGGTGGGAGCCTTTGCCGCCACTTTGCTGACGCAGGCCAGTCTGGGCCTGAAAGGCATCGATTTTGGCAGCCAGTATGTTGGCTCTCATGATGCGGTTTATCAGGCCGTTGCGGCAGGGTTTTACCCGGCGGGAGGCGGCATTATCCGTACCTTTAATCTGCTGGATACCTCAATCAAGGACCAGCTGAGGGTCTTGTGGACCTCGCCCGGTTATACCCCTCACGCCATTGCGGCTCATCCACGGCTGTCACCGGCACTGCGTCAACGGCTGGTGGCGGCGTTTACTGAATTGCCGCATGAACCTGGTATCGACACCACCCTCGAGGCTTTGGGAATGGAAGGCTTTATCGCCGCCCAATACGCCGACTGGAATGATGTCAGGGCGTTACATATTCAACCTTCCGACAGGTAGCACTCGATGTCCTTGAAACTGAAAACCATTGTTGGCGTCGCGGCTATTGAAGCAGTCTTTCTGATATTGCTGGTGTGGCAGGCCATGCAGATCCTGACCCTGTCCAATCAGCAGGCGCTGGAAACCCGAGCGCAAGAAACCGTTGGCCTGTTTGGCACCCAGGTCGAAAATGCCCTGATCGCCACCGATCTGGCCACTCTGAACGAGATGGTCGATCAGCTGATGGCGCAGGGCAATATTGAATACGTCAGGATACTCGATCAGCGCGGTATTCTGGCCAGTGCCGGTGTCCCTGAAAAGCATGACTGGAACTTTCAGCGCGACCTTAATTTTGGCGATATTCACGATGGCATGTTGGATGTCGACTATCAGGTGTTCGAAGAGGATATTTATCTGGGCACCATACAGCTGGGCATATCAACAACCGGACTGGGTTTTCTGATTAGTGAATCAAAAACGCGGCTGATCGGGATCGCATTGGCCGAATTATTTATGGTTGCGCTGGTTTCATGGATTCTGGGCTGTTACCTGACCCGCACCTTGTCGCACCTGACCCGGCAGGCCCAGCGTCTGTCGAAAGGAGAAATGGTCGAGCCATTACCGGTGAATGGCCGGGATGAGTTGGCCGTTACCGTCCAGTCGTTTAACGACATGGTGGAGAAGCTGGCCCAGGCGAGAGAAGAGGATGCGATCAAATCCGCCGTTTACGAGGCCAGCCTGGATGCCATGATTACGCTGAACAAGCAGGGTAATATCATCGAATTCAGTAGCGCGGCGGAGCTGATTTTTGGCTGGCGGCGTGAGGACATCATTGGTAAAAAAGTGGAAGAGACCCTGGTGCCAGAAGAGCTGATCGATGGCCATCTGGCGCGACGGAAAGCCTTGTTAAGTGCAAAACAGTACTATGGGCAAGGGGCTCGACGGGAAACCGTTATGCTGACCCGGGCCGGGGAGCGTATACCGGTCGAGGTCTCTTCTGTTATCTTCAAGAGCCAGAAAAACACCTATTTTACGGCGTTTGTACGCAATATCTCCGAGCAGAAAAACAATCAGGCCCAGTTGATAGCGGCGAAAGAAACCGCAGAACTCGCCAGTCAGGCCAAGTCCCGCTTCCTGTCCCATATGAGTCATGAAATACGCTCGCCACTCAACGCCGTGATGGGGATCTTGCAGTTACTGGAGCTGGAATCCTTATCGGCCAGCCAGCGGCGTTTATTGACCATTGCTGATACTGCCGGGAGCAGCTTGCTGGCGGTGATTAATGAAATTCTGGATTTTTCCCGGATTGAAGCAGGCAACTTGCACACGGATTATGCAACGGTTGATCTGGCCGATATGACCAGCTGCTTGCTCACCACACTGGAAAGCAAGCTCGATACCGATCAGGTTGAGCTGTTTTGCCAGATCGAAAACGGCGTGCCCTGTCGGGCAGAGTTTGATGTTGATCATACGATCCAGGTGATTCGAAACCTGGTGGATAACGCCATCAAGTTTACCGACAAAGGATTGATTCGCCTTAAAATCGCCCTGGTGCCAGGCACCGGGCAGACATCGTGCCTGGCGATATCCATCCATGATACCGGTCGTGGTATTCCGGCAGCCCAGTTGAAAGATGTTTTTCATGAGTTTGAGCAGGTCCATGCCCGAGAGGATACCCGCGCCGGAGGCATTGGCCTGGGGTTGGCGATTGTCAAACGTTTGGTTGTCTGGATGGGAGGCACGGTGGATGTCAGCTCAACCCCGAATCTGGGCAGTGTATTCCGTTTTACTGTGCCGCTACGTTCCTTCGAAATGATCCGGCAGGCCACACCGCCACCCTTGCAATTCCGCCGCGTGATTCTGGTTACCGGCAACGAGGCGTTGCAGCAGGCAATTGCAGAGTGTGTACAACCGCTGGAGGTTGCCCTGTCGGCGTTTGCTTCCCTGGCGCACTTCAAAGCCAGCCAGCAGGAGCGCCAGCCGACGTCGACCGAGGTGGTATTGATCGATGAGGCCGAACTGCCAGCCACAGGACAAGAACTCGACTGGTATCAGCAGCTGGCCATAAGCAAGGTGCGGCTGACCCGATTGGGGCAGGATCAATCTGTCCCCTGTTCTGAACAGGAAAGCGTGCTGTACAAACCCCTGTCATATCAGAAAATTGAACGTCTGCTGCGCGGGCAAGCCTGCGATGAAGCGGCAACGCCCAGCCAGACTGCGACCGTGACGGGCAGCCATAACCGTATCCTGATTGTGGAAGATATCGAAGCGAACCGGATTGTACTGGGCGGAATACTGACCAAGTCGGGTTATCAGGTCGATCATGCCTGTAACGGTGTTGAAGCCTTGCAGGCGCTGGAAGTGGGTCATTACGATATTGTGCTGATGGATTTGCATATGCCGGTGATGAATGGCATTGCTGCGGTGACCCGGCTCAGGGCTTGCCCCGGTACAAATCAGCATATTCCCGTGGTTGCTCTGACCGCCAATGCCGAGAAAAGCGAAATGCAACGGTGCCTGGCCGCCGGCATGAATGACTTTGTCAGCAAGCCCTTTTTTACCAAAAACCTGCTGGCCGTTATCAACCGACAGGTGTATCAGCATCAACAGCTGCACGATACACCGCCTGAGGCAGTGCCAGACGATGCACCGGGTCATGCTGCCAGTGTGGCCCGTCAGGCCGCGGCGCAGGCAGAGCTGGACGCGCGACTGCTGCACAAGGCAACGCTGGAAAAGCTGGCCGCCGAAACATCTTTGCAGGCGTTACCACGGATGCTGAACAGCTTTATTGCCGAGCTGACCCGGCGGATGGACGATCTGGATCGCGCGCTGGAGAGCAATAACCCGCAGGAACTGGGGAGTCAGGCCCATGCCCTGAAAAGCAGTTCGGCGGTGTTTGGTGCTCTGGCGCTGCAACAGGCAGCGCAACAGCTGGAGCAGCTGTGTTATGGCAATGCAGCGGATTTTGCGCGGGTAATCAGCGCGACTCAGGAACTGATGTTACTGGTCCGGCAAACGCTGGAATGTTATCGCAACTACATGCAGTCGATGGCTGCTGAATAGGCTGAATAGAGAGACAACGGATGACCAAATCAATATCACTGCCCAGGCTGCTATTGGTCGAAGACAGTCAATCAACGGCCATGGTTTATGCGACGTATCTGGAACATCTGTTTGACGTCACCGTGGTGTATACCGGCACAGATGCCATCGATGCGCTGCATCGTCATCGTTTTCAGCTGGCGGTTATGGATGTGCAATTACCGGATATCTCTGGTCTGGAGGTATTGAAAACCCTGCGTGAACGGGATCAGCAGTTGCCGGTGGTGATTATTACCGCGCACAGCACCGTGGAAGTGGCGGTTGATGCCATGCGTCTGGGAGCCAACGATTTTCTGACCAAGCCGTTTGATAAAACCCGCTTGCAGCACACCTTGCAGCAGGTACTGAAAACAGTCCAGCTCAGCTCATTGGTCGAGACCTATGAAAAGACCTTCGACCGCAGTCATTTCTACAATATGGTGGGAGCATCCCTTCCGATGCAGGCGGTGTATCGCATCATTGAAAGTGCAGCATCCAGCAAGGCGACGGTGTTTATTACCGGAGAGAGTGGTACCGGCAAGGAGTTGTGCGCTGAAGCGCTGCACCGGGAAAGCCCTCGCAGCAAGAAGCCGTTTATCGCGCTGAACTGCGCGGCGATTCCGTTGGAGCTTATGGAAAGTGAGATCTTTGGGCATATCAAGGGTGCTTTCAGCGGTGCCAGCCAGAACCGTGAAGGCGCGGCCCAGCGTGCGCATGGCGGCACCCTGTTTCTGGATGAAATTGGCGAAATGCCGCTGTCCTTGCAGAGCAAGTTGCTGCGGTTTATCCAGTTGGGGACGTTTCAGGCGGTTGGCTCCAATCAGGAAGTCACGGTTGATGTGCGGTTTGTCTGTGCCACCAATCGCGATCCCCTGACTGAAGTCCGGGCCGGACGTTTCCGTGAGGATCTGTTTTATCGGCTGAATGTGATTCCGGTCCATATGCCACCATTGCGGGAACGCGGACAGGATATTTTACGTATAGCCAACGCGTTTTTGCGGCTGTTTAACGAAGATGAAGGCAAGTCCTTCCAGAGTATCAGTCGTGGTGTTGAAGAGCGCTTGATGAGTTATCGCTGGCCCGGCAACGTACGGGAACTGGCCAATGTATTGCGTAATATGGTGGTGCTGAACCAGGGGCGACAAATAGAAACGGGGCATTTGCCCGACTTTTTCCAGCAGCAGGAAAAAGCGCCAGCTCCCCGTGCTGCGACCATACCCGAGGTGGTTCCGGCAATAACAGCAGCAACAGCCCCGGTTGCGGTTGAAGCCCCGGTGTTGCCGTTATGGCTCGAAGAAAAGCGCATTATCGAAAGGGCCATAAACCATTATCACGGCAATATTCCCAAGGCTGCGGCGATGCTGGATATCAGCGCCTCGACCATTTATCGCAAGAAACAGTTCTGGGCTGCCCAGGATGCCGAACAGGTACCGGGCTGATATAAACAAGCCCGCGGCGGCTGTCAGCCGGGCTTGTGTTGTTCCTCTCGTTCCTTTCCCAGTGTTTTAACCGCTGCCAATACAGGCGCTGTTGCCTGTTATTCCTGAATGAATTTCCACTGGATATGAATGACTTAGCTGTCTTCATCTTGCATGGGTGTTGTTTTAAACGTATGTTTAAAACCAACTTGTAGGCTGGGAATATGGCTCTGATGGCTCAAAAAGACACCGCTAAAAGTATTCTGGATTCTGCTGAGGAGCTGTTTTCTGAACGAGGTTTTGCAGAAACCTCGTTGCGGAATATTACCACGCGAGCCGGGGTCAACCTGGCAGCGGTGAATTATCACTTCGGCTCTAAAAAAGAGTTGATCCAGGCCGTTTTTGCCCGCTTTCTGACGCCGTTCTGCGACGACCTTGGCAAGGCCTTGAGAGGTTATGAACATGGCCTGGCGGGCAAGTCTCCGGAACTGGGGGCACTGTTGCGGCTGCTGGCTGAAACTTCCATGGCTGCCGGAGGTGGCAACGCCCGGCGGCTGGGTATTTTCATGCGCTTGCTGGGGTTGGCTTACTCGCAGGAACAGGGGCACTTGCGCAAATTCTTGCGTAACCAGTACGGCGCGGTGTTTGAGCGTTATATGCAGCTGGTCACTGCCGCCTCTCCTGAATTGAGCGATGAAGAGCGTTTCTGGCGTATTCACTTTATGCTGGGGGCAACGGTGTTTACGCTCTCCGGGGTGGAATCCTTGACCGCCATGGCGCAGCATGATCTGGGTGTCAGTACCGGGATCGATGGCGTGATCGACAAGCTGGTGCCTTTTTTGTCATCCGGCTTTCAGGCACCTCATCAAGACTAGCAGCCGGACCGAATGTAATAGACCTGGAATAACGAGGATATGGCAACCTTGGCAAAGAATGGACCGGACGGACAAGGAATCATGATCGAGATCTCGATAGCGGATCAGCAGTTACGTCTGACGACGCCGCAAACGTGTATTGTCTACCCCATATCCACCGCCCTGAATGGGGTTGGTGAGCAAGAAAATTCTGGCTGTACGCCGCGTGGCTGGCATCGAATTGCCGCCCGTATCGGCGGAGGCCTGCCGCAGAATGCGGTGTTTGTCGGGCGACGTTTTACCGGAGAGCTGTACTCCACTGAGCTGGCCACAAGGCATCCGGCCCGGGACTGGATTCTTACCCGGATTCTCTGGTTACAGGGCATGGAAATAGGCTTCAATCGTATGGGGCGCGTGGATTCGATGCGGCGCTATATTTATATTCACGGCACACCGGATTCGGAACCGATGGGCATTGCCCGCTCCCATGGTTGTATTCGTATGCGTAACCAGGATGTGCTGGCCCTGTTTGATCAGGTGAGCATTGATACACCGGTGTGGATTCAGCCACACAGTTTTTCGAGGATTCCATGTCGCGAGCTGTCTTGAACGATACCGCAGCAGTTGGCGTCGTGGCCGACTTGCTGGGGACACAACTGCTGAAAGAAGATTGGCCGGTGCTGGAGTCGGAAGCTCTGAGTGGCCTGATTCTGTTTGGACGTAATTACCAGAACCCGCAACAGTTGCAGAGGCTGACGGCCGATGTTCGCCAGCTGCGGCCGGATTTGCCTCTGTTTGTCGATCAAGAGGGGGGCCGCGTCCAGCGCTTTCGGGAAGGATTTACCCGCTTGCCGGCAATGGCACTGCTGGGGCAGTGGTTTCAGTCCGATCCAGAGGCAGCCCAAACACTGGCTCACGATATTGGCTGGCTGATGGCAACGGAGTTGGCCGCATGTGGTGTGGACGTCAGTTTTGCGCCAGTGCTGGATATCGAGCGCGGCTGCTCCCAGGTGATTGGTGATCGGGCTTTTGCCACCCATGCGGCGGTTGTCAGCGTGCTGGCGGCGGCGCTGGTGGATGGTATGGCGGCCGCTGGCATGCAAGCCGTGGGCAAGCATTTTCCGGGGCATGGCGCAGTGATTGCCGACTCGCACCGGGAGCTGCCGGTTGATTACCGCAGCCTGGCCCAGCTGGATTATGACATGCGGCCTTTCCAGCACCTGATTGCATCCGGGCGCATGGCGGGTGTGATGCCGGCACATGTCATATATCCGGCATTGGATAGCGCACAGACGGCTGGATTTTCCCGCCGTTGGTTGACCCTGTTACGACAACAGCTGGCATTCTCCGGGGTTATCTTCAGTGATGACCTGACCATGGAAGGTGCTGCCAGTTATGGCAGTTACCGCCAGCGGGCGGAGCTGGCAATGACTGCCGGTTGCAACGCGCTGGTGGTATGTAATCGCCAGTCTGGTGAGCTGGAAGTGTTACAGCATGTCGAACAGGCATTGGCACAAGGACGGCCACGGCTGGATCTGTCGGATTGGCGATGTTTGCCAGCGACAGCCAGCACCACTGCAGCAACGGATTCGTCACTTGAACGTATTCGTGCCGAGCTGGCAGTATTGACCGCATCCTGATTGAAATCACACTGTTTGGCGTCCGCTATCGGGCGCATTCCCTTTTTTGCTTGATTAACAGGAGCGCTCGCATGTCCTATCAGCGTATTGGCATTATTGGTGGTACTGGCCTGACTCATCTGGAGGGGCCGGAGGTAACGGCTCGCCATGATATTAATACCGTTCTGGGGACGCCGTCTGGCAGTGTCCATGAGGGTCTCTGGGAAGGGCGTGAGGTGCTGTTTATGGCCCGGCACGGCCATCCGCATTCGGTGCCGCCACACAAGGTGAACTACCGTGCCAACCTGTTGGCATTACAGGAGCTGGGGGCTGAAGCCATTCTCGCCGTCAATGCGGTCGGGGGGATTCACCCGGATATGGGCGCAGGGGCCATTGTGATTCCGGATCAACTGATCGATCTGACCTGGGGGCGGGAAAGCACCTTTTTTGACGGCAGTTATCAGCCACTGAACCATATTGATTTCACCGAGCCATTTGATGCCGGATTACGCCAGGCACTGATTGAAGCCGCCAGGGTGTTACCGGCGCCGGTGAGTGATTATGGCGTGGTTGGCGTGACCCAAGGCCCACGGCTGGAGACCGCCGCCGAAGTGAATTACCTCGAGCGTATTGGTTGTGACCTGGTTGGAATGACCAGTATGCCGGAAGCGGTACTGGCACGGGAGCTAGGCATACCCTACGCCAGCGTCTGCCTGGTGGTGAACCCGGCGGCGGGTCGCAGCGATGCCGAAATTACCATGGCTGATATTCAGGCGGTACTGGACAGCGGTATGAATGACGTTCGGGACTTGCTGGCAGCGGTCTTGTTGTCACTGTAAGGGCCGGCTCCCGGCTCTGTCGGTGTCCGCCGGTTATGTCTGTGCCGTAGCTTCGTGTGTGTCCTCTGCCCCGGGATCAAGCCCGGGGTGACGGATGATTTGGTGACGGTCGTCTGTGCTCGCCAGTCTATTCGCCAGCTGTCAGGTCTGGAAACTCAACCGGTGTAATAATCAATACAACGCCCAGCATCGGGTGGTCGATATAATGCAATTCCTTGCTGCGCATGCGGCGTTTCTGACGAACCTCGGTGGCCCGTATCGGGTAGAGGCCATGAATGGTCAATGGCTGCTGGCTTGCCAGTATGGCCGGGGTCGATGTGCCGTCGGTATTGATGGCTGTGCTGAATGCCTGTAACTGTGGCTCGGCGGGCATCTGGCTGCTGAGGTGTTGCACATGAAAGTCGGTCGAAATATGCAGGTAGCGGCTGAGGTAGAGGCTGAAACCGCCGGTAATCTGGATTTCCGGTTCTCCGCCGACGGTCAGGTTGACCTTGTGGACGATGGTGCCTTCCTGGCTTTGTACGGGTTCCAGCCAGCTTTGGTGCCATACCACATCCATATCGGCCTGTGGGTTGATGCGGTTGGCTTCCCGTTTCAGTTTAAGGCTGGACAGCGGTGCCAAGGGTTGCCACAGGCTATCCGGTAGTCTGACCGGGAGCTTGATGGCATCGAGAAACTGCGTTTGTAGCCGGCGGTAACGGTAATGTTTGGCGACCGGGTCAAGGCGTCTGGACTTGGGTGTCATCGTTGCAAAGAGCGACTGGCTGTCGAGGATGACTTTGGGCCAGTATTCCTGGTCGATGTCGCTGTTATTACGATAGGCGACCAGCATCATTTCAACCTGAAACCAGTTATCGCTTAACGGAGTGGCGGCCACCGCGCTGGTGGGCAGTGTGAATAATGTGGTGAGGCTCAGAAAGAACGCCACTTTGGCAGAGTGAAACAGGTTCAAGGGTCAGAGTTCCTTTTGCAGTTCGGTCAGCACCTGGTCGATGACGTTAAAGCGCCGGTCGATAGTGTCCATGTTGAAGTAGAAACGCAAGGTGTGGCCACCTTCCAGTTTGTAGCTGTGGGATTTGCTTTGTACCAGCTTGACCAGCGTGAAGGGGTTGATTTTGGTGTCGGCGCTGAATTCCAGTCGACCGGAGTCGGAACCAACGTCGAGCTTGGCAATGCCCAGCGGGTTGAGCCGCAATTTCAGCGCGGTTTGGCGGAACAGGTTTTTCACCGGGTCTGGCAGTAGCCCAAAGCGGTCGATCATTTCGACTTGCAGTTCTTTCAGTTCGTTATCGCTCTGGCCGTTGGCAATCCGTTTGTAGAGCGTAAGGCGGCTGTTGACGTCGGGCAGGTAGTCGTCCGGGATCAGCGCCGCAATATGCAAATTGACATCGGCCATCTGTTTCGGGGTCAGGTCGTCAGATGGAATCTTGCCGGAGCGCATCGCTTGTACGGCTTGTTCCAGCATTTCCATATAGAGGGTAAAGCCGATGGTTTCGATCTGGCCGCTTTGCTCTTCGCCCAATAATTCCCCGGCACCCCGGATCTCAAGGTCATGGGTTGCGAGCATAAAGCCCGCACCGAGGTCTTGTGCCGAAGCAATGGCTTCCAGACGTTTTTCAGCGTCCTTGGTCATCACTTTGGGCGGCGGTGTCAGCAGATAGGCATAGGCCTGATGGTGTGAACGGCCAACCCGGCCACGCAGCTGATGCAGCTGGGCCAGGCCGAATTTGTCGGCCCGTTCAATAATAATGGTGTTGGCTGAGGGAATATCGATACCGGTTTCAATAATCGTGGTGCAAACCAGCACATTAAAGCGTTTGTGGTAAAAATCACTCATCACGCTTTCAAGTTCGCGCTCCGACATCTGGCCGTGGGCAAATACAACCCGGGCTTCCGGCACCAGTTGGTCCAGTTCACGGGTGATTTTCTCGATGCTTTTGACTTCGTTGTGCAGGTAATACACCTGACCACCACGGAGGATTTCCCGCAGGATGGATTCCTTGATGGTGGCTTCGTCGTACTGGCGCACAAAGGTTTTGACGCTCAGTCGCCTTGCCGGTGGGGTGGCAATGATCGACAGGTCACGAATGCTGGCCATGGCCATATTCAATGTACGCGGGATCGGCGTGGCGGTCAGGGTCAGAATATCGACATTGGCGCGTAAGGCCTTGATGCGTTCTTTTTGCTGTACCCCGAAGCGGTGTTCTTCATCGATGACCAACAACCCGAGGTGTTCAAACCGTACGTCTTTTTGCAGCAGCTTATGGGTGCCGACGACGATATCGGTTTTGCCATCGAGCATGCGTTCCAGAGCCTGTTGGGTTTCCTTGGCGGACTTGAAGCGCGACAGTACATCGACCTTGACCGGCCATTCGGCAAAGCGGTCGGCAAAGTTCTGGTAATGCTGTTGTGCCAGCAACGTGGTAGGGACCAGTACGGCGACTTGCTTGCCGCTTTGTACCGCCATAAAGGCAGCTCGCATGGCCACTTCGGTTTTACCAAAGCCTACATCGCCACACACCAGCCGATCCATGGGGCGTGGTGAGCACATATCGTTGACAACGGCGTCGATGGCGGTCTGTTGATCCGGGGTTTCTTCATAAGGGAAGCCCGCAGCAAAGCGGTCGTATTCTTCGTCCGGGCCGTTAAAAGCAAAACCTTTGCGGGCTTCCCGGCGGGCATAGATTTCCAGTAGCTCGGCGGCGGTGTCACGAATTTTTTCGGCGGCCTTGCGTTTGGCGGCCGCCCATTTTTCGGTGCCGAGGCGGCTGATTGGAATTGCCCCGTCTTCGGCTCCGCCGTAGCGCGAAATCAGGTGTAACGACGACACCGGTACGTACAATTTACTGTTGTTGGCGTATTCCAGCACCAGAAATTCATTCAGCTGGCCACCGGCATCCAACGCCTGTAGCCCTTGATAGCGGCCGATGCCGTGATCGAGGTGTACCACGGGGGCGCCGGGTTTCAGCTCGGACAAGTCACGGATAGTGTTGTCGGCATCGGTTTTCTGCTTGTTGCGGCGGCGGGTTTGACGAATGCGCTGGCCGAACAATTCATTTTCGGTAATCAGGGCCAGCGGTTGGCTGGCGTCGATCACAACGCCTTTGCTGAGCGGTGCGGTGGTGAGCATGAGCTGGTCGTTGCTCTGGGTCGCAGTGATCCAGTCCGGGTGCTCACTGGCCCGGATTTTGATGCGGCTGAGTAATTCTTTCAGGGCTTCCCGACGACCGGCTGACTCGGCACAAAACAGCACTCGGGTGTTGGCGTTGGCTTGCAGCCAGGATTGCAGGCGTTGCAGTGGTTGATCCAGTCGCGAGTCGATACTGATGTCGGGCAGGGGGTGGGTGTCAAACCGGACGGCACCGCCGCGGCTGGGCAGGTCGGCATCATGCCATTGAATGCGTGGGTAATCGTTGAGATGACTGAACAACTGGTCGGTTGCGATAAACAGCTCACCCGGCGCCAGGATCGGGCGGGTGCGGTCGTAGCGGCGGCTTTCGTAACGCTGTTCCAGTTCATTACGAAAATGTTTGGCGCCGGGTTCGATACCGGCATCGTGAATGATCAGGGTATTGCGGGGCAGGTGGTCAAAGAAGTTACCCAGGTCATCGGCAAAAAACAGCGGTAAATAGTATTCGATACCCGCCGGGGCAATGCCCTGGCCGATGTCGACATACACAGAGCAGTCGTTGGGGTTGTGCTCAAAAAAGTCGAACCAGCGATGTTTGAACATCTTGATGGCGGCGGCATTGAGCGGAAACTCCCGGGCGGGCAGAATGCGGATGCTGTCGACTTTATCCAGCGTGCGCTGGTTTTCAGGGTCGAAGGTTCGCAGGGTCTCGATTTCGTCATCAAACATATCGATGCGGAATGGTAATGCCTGGCCCATTGGGAAAATATCGACAATGGCCCCTCGAACAGCAAATTCGCCGTGTTCATACACGGTGTCAACACAATGATAACCGGCGGCCTGTAACTGCTTGCGGGTATTGTCGACGTCAAAGTGCTGGCCGACGTCCAGTGCAAAACTCTGGCCTTGGTAAAAGCTGGCAGGGGGCAGGCGATGCAACAGGGTTGCGACCGGGATAATCAGAACGGCCTGACGAATATCCTGCAACTGGCTGAGGGTGGCGATCCGTTGGGAAATGATGTCCTGATGGGGAGAAAACACATCGTAGGGCAGGGTTTCCCAGTCGGGAAATAACAGCACGGGCAGTTTGGCGGCGAAAAAACGAATATCTTCTTCCAGCTGCAAGGCGTTGGTAGTGTCGTTGCATACCACCAGGGTCAGGCCCTGATTGGATGATGCGGCCTGGGCAATGGCCAACGCCAGGCTTGCTCCCTCAAGATTGCCCCAGAAGCGACGTTCGGCAGCTTTGGTTGGCAGGTCGGGAGTCATCGGACTGGTCATGCGTTCTCCGTGCGTATATCGAAGGGTGGAATCGGCAGGCGGTCAAGTGTAATCAATGGCTGGAAGGGTGTCACAGGTTTCCCGTCAGAGGGCTGCTGTTTTGCCCTGCCAATGCGGATCAGGCAGGCTGGTATTGGGAAATCATTGAGAAATCATCGGCGGTTGGGCCTTGTGTATCTCCTGGAGAAAACGTAATTACGTGGCTGTTTTGTCATGGAATCGTGTCAATTTGAGGAATTTTGACACCTTTTGAGCCCAATAATCCGCTGTTTACCCTGTGTCAACCAATGGGCAATGGAAGTATTTTGTCAGTTTGGGTCGGTTTTTGTTGGAAATTAACTACGTTAATTGTGCAGCTTGTCATTATGTGAATCGAGGTAAGAGTGTTGTGATGGTGATTTCAAAAGCCACGACCTGGTCGCGAGGGACAGACAGGTTCGGGTATTGAGGACGATGACAACAAGATAACGACAAACAGGGGCTATGCTATGGAATATGCCTTTGCTGAGTCGCTATTGTTGGCCGTACTGGCCTGAACCGGTCTGGCTGATTGATGGTGGCATGGGAGGGGCAATGGTCGTCTGGTTCACCAAATTCGAAAAAATAGGTAGGTTTTCTACAAAGTCGGTTGCTTTTTGGTCGGATTGTGAACTTGGGCCGGCACGTGCATAATCTGCACCGTAATGATCCCTCGAACAATTAAATGGAAGGTTTGCCTGTGACTCAAGATATGCGCGACACCTGCTTGCAGGATTGGATGGAACGCGAAGCGATTGCTGAATCCATGATTCCCCTGATTGGTGGTTTGTACCGCACTCATAATGTGATCACATCCCTGTATGGTCGTGCGATCATCAATCGTTCTGTGATTGATATTCTGAAAGCACATCGTTTTGTCCGTCACATGGAAAAACAGGAAGTCACTGTCCGCGACACGTTCCCGATTCTTCAGGTTCTGGCAGAGCTGGATATCAACCGTGTCCATGTTGATATCGGCCGTCTGGCGGTAAAATTCCGCACTGAGGCAAATGGTCGCGACCTGCGCACCTTTGTGACTGACGAGCTGGGTGACGCCGTTGGCCAAACCACAGAAGATGGCGAAAACCGTGACATCGTATTGTACGGCTTTGGTCGTATCGGTCGTTTGCTGGCTCGTATCCTGATTGAAAAATCCGGCGGTGGCCGTGGTTTGCGTTTGCGTGCCATCGTGGTTCGTCGCGGCAAGGGTGATGACCTGGTCAAACGCGCCAGTTTGCTGCGTCGCGATTCAGTACACGGTACTTTCCGTGGCAGCCTGTCTGTCGACGAAGAGAACGAATGCCTGATCGCTAACGGCAACGTGATTAAAATCATCTACGCTGGTAGCCCATCTGACGTTGATTACACGGAATACGGCATCAAAAACGCTCTGGTGATTGATAACACCGGTGTATGGCGTGACGAAGATGGCCTGAGCCAACACCTGAAATGTAACGGCGTTGCCCGTGTGCTGCTGACTGCACCAGGCAAAGGCGATATCAAGAACATTGTTTATGGCATTAACAACGGTGATATCACAGAAGCCGACAAGATCCTGTCTGCGGCTTCCTGTACCACCAACGCGATTACGCCGGTTCTGAAAGTGATGAACGATGAGTACGGTATTGTCAGCGGCCACGTTGAAACCGTTCACTCCTATACCAACGACCAGAACCTGATCGATAACTACCACAGTGGTGATCGTCGTGGCCGTTCTGCACCGCTGAACATGGTAATTACGGAAACAGGCGCTGCCAAGGCCGTTGCCAAGGCATTGCCAGCACTGAAAGGCAAGCTGACCGGTAACGCGATCCGGGTTCCAACGCCTAACGTTTCCATGGCGATCCTGTCGTTGAACCTGAGCAAGGACGTCAGCGTTGATGAGGTAAACGAGTACTTGCGTGAAGCTTCCCTGCGCTCTGACCTGCATCGTCAGATCGACTGGGTAAACTCACCGGAAGTGGTATCTCTCGACTTTGTTGGTAACAGCCATGCCGGTATCGTTGATGCCAAGGCGACGATTGTGAATGGCAATCACGCCAACCTGTACGTTTGGTACGATAACGAATACGGCTACAGCCGCCAGGTTATCCGTATCGCGCATCAGTTGTGTGGTGTTGAATACCCGACTTACCCACCGGTACAAAACTGAGTGCTGACCGGCTCACGACTGCTCTGAATGGGCTGCTGAGCCGGTACAATGCATGCCGTTATCGAGGAGAAAGCAGCGGTTTTCTTCTCGATAACGTTCTGATTTCCCTGCCATGACTACCTTCCTGATACTCCTGTTTCTTGCTGTTTGGCACTGAATAGCCTCTTTTTGGTATAGATTGTTCCCTCTAAAGCATGATCTACCTACACCCTTGATCGCTAGATTATTCGGGTGCGCCTCTTTATACTAACCGCCGATTTTTCACTTAGTAAACTTAGCAAACGAGTATCCAAGTGCTTGTTTCCCAATGCAATTGCAAGTAATACGAGCCTGCTTCCAGCTTCAGTGATGATTTTGGTGGCCTGTTCGTGTGTTTGTGTTGCGGATTCTGGCGCAGCGGACTCATGTGATTAGGCGAGGCATATGATCAAAATTAAAAAAGGTCTCGACTTACCTATCACCGGAATTCCTGAGCAAACCATTACATCGGGCCAGAACGTAACGGAAGTTGCGATACTGGGCGCGGACTATGTTGGTATGAAGCCAACAATGGCTGTTCAGGAAGGTGATTCGGTCAAGAAGGGACAAGTCCTATTTACAGACAAGAAGACCGAGGGGGTGCAGTTTACCGCTCCGGTTGCGGGTGTGATCAAGGCGGTAAACCGCGGCGATCGCCGGAAATTCTTGTCGATTGTTATCCAGCTCGAAGGTTCTGATGAAGAAACCTTCAATCATTATCCAGTAGATGCGCTGTCATCCCTGGCGGCAGCCGATGTCCAGAGCAATCTGGTGAACTCCGGTTTGTGGACCACTCTGCGTACCCGTCCATATTCCCGGGTACCGGCACTGGACAGCACGCCTGATGCTATCTTTGTCAATGCCATGGATACCAACCCGCTGGCAGCCAATCCGGAATTGATCATTGCCGAGCAAGCCGATGCTTTCAAGCATGGGCTGCAGGTGCTGAAAAACCTGACAACTGGCAAGCTGTTTGTCTGCAAGGCACCGGGCGCCAATATCCCGGCCGCTGGTGTAGAAACAGTGGAAGAGTTTGCGGGAGCTCACCCGGCTGGATTGGCGGGCACGCATATTCATTTTCTGTACCCTGTCAGTGAACAGCGCACCGTATGGACAATCGGTTATCAGGATGTGATTGCCATTGGTATCCTGTTTACGACGGGCAAGTTGTCTTCCGAGCGCGTCGTCGCGCTGGCAGGCCCACAAGTCAAAAAACCGCGTTTGATCCGTACTCTGGTCGGTGCCAGCTTGCAGCAGTTGACTGCTGGTGAACTGGTCAATGCCGAGAACCGTATTGTTTCAGGTTCTGTGTTTGGTGGTCGTACTGCCGCCGGAGCTGAGTCTTTTCTGGGTCGCTACCACAACCAGATCAGCGTACTGCGGGAAGGGCGTGAGCGTCCATTGCTGCATTACCTGACTCCAGGTGCCAATCGCTTCTCTGTGATGCCGATTTACCTGTCCAATCTGATGAAGAAGAGCTTTCCGTTTTCGACTTCAACCAACGGCAGTGAACGTGCCATGGTGCCTGTCGGCGCTTATGAACGTGTGATGCCGCTGGATATGCTGCCAACCCAGTTGTTGCGAGCGTTGATTGTTGAAGATATGGAATCGGCCGTTGCGCTGGGTGCACTGGAGCTGGATGAAGAAGATCTGGCTCTGTGTTCTTTTGTTTGCCCAGGCAAATATGAGTACGGCCCGATCCTGCGTAAAAATCTTACTCGAATTGAGGCGGAGGGCTGATTATGGGTCTGCGAACTATGCTTGATAACCTGGCGCCTTTGTTTGAGAAGGGCGGCAAGTACGAAAAGATGTACCCGCTGTATGAAGCGGTTGATACCGGTCTGTTTTCACCACCGAATGTGACCAATAACACGGCGCACGTACGGGATGGCATTGACCTCAAACGTATCATGATCACGGTATGGGTCTGTACCTTTCCGGCGATGCTGTTTGGTATGTACAACATTGGCTTGCAGGCGAACGAAGCCATGGCAGCCGGTGCCGGTACCGTCATTGAAGGATGGCGCGAGTTTCTGATTGTATTGCTGGGTGGTGGTGCTCACGATGCGGCCAGCTTCTGGGATAACTTTGTTTTTGGCGCGGCTTATTTCCTGCCTGTTTACGCCACGGTCTTTATTGTGGGCGGTTTCTGGGAAGTGTTGTTTGCCACCATTCGTCGCCACGAAGTTAACGAAGGGTTCTTTGTGACTTCCGTGCTGTTTGCTCTGACCTTGCCCCCCAGCATTCCGCTGTGGCAGGTGGCTCTGGGCATTTCGTTTGGTGTTGTGATCGGCAAGGAAGTGTTCGGTGGTACGGGCAAAAACTTCCTCAACCCGGCACTGACGGGTCGTGCTTTCCTGTTTTTTGCTTACCCGGCCAATATGTCAGGTAATGCGGTATGGACGGCAGCCGATGGCTTTACCGGTGCGACAGCATTGAGTAATGCGGCTGAAGGCGGCGTACAAGCTATTATTGATGCGGGTGTTAGCTGGAGTGATGCGTTCTTCGGCACTATCCAGGGCTCCATGGGTGAAACCAGTACGCTGGCGATCCTGTTGGGTGGTGTGGTACTGCTGGTGATGAATATTGCTGCGTGGCGTATTGTCGCGGGTGTGTTTGGCGGCATGGTGGTTTTCAGTCTGTTGCTGAATATGATTGGCTCAGACACCAACTATATGTTTGCCCTGCCGTGGTACTGGCATCTGGTCGTTGGTGGTTTTGCGTTCGGTATGATCTTTATGGCTACCGATCCAGTGTCCGCTTCCATGACCGATACCGGCAAGTATGCTTTTGGTGCCTTGATCGGTTTTATGGTGGTTATGATTCGGGTGGTTAACCCGGCCTTCCCTGAAGGCATGATGCTGGCCATTCTGTTTGCCAACCTGTTTGCGCCACTGATCGACCATTTCGTAGTGCAGGCAAACATCAAGCGGAGGATCGCCCGTGTCAGCTAATAACGACAGCATTCAAAAAACTCTGACGGTTGCTATTTTGCTGTGCCTGGTGTGCTCGGTGATTGTTGCCGGTGCCGCAGTGGGTTTGCGTGGCAAACAGAATGAAAACAAGGCCAATGATAAAAAAATAGCGGTATTACAGGCTGCTGATTTGTATGTCGAAGGCCAGCCGGTAGCTGATCAGTTCACACAGATTTCTACCCGTATTGTTAATCTGGAAGCAGGACGTTTTGCGACGGATGCTGAACTCCAGGAAATCCGTGATGCCGGTTTGACGGTCGAAAACTTCGATCAGAAAAAATCGTCCAAGACGCCTGCGCTGTCTCGTGCCTTGTCTTCTGAAGAAGATGAAGCCAGCATCAAGCGTCTGGAAAAATACGCGGCGGTCTTTATTGTCGGCGGTAGCGATCATATCGAGAAGATTATCCTGCCGGTTCATGGCTATGGTCTGTGGTCTACCTTGTATGGCTTCCTGGCGCTGGAAGGCGACATGGATACCATCGTTGGCCTGGGTTTCTATTCTCATGCTGAGACCCCGGGACTGGGTGGTGAAGTCGATAATCCCAAGTGGAAAGCACTGTGGGTGGGCAAAAAAGTCTTTAATGATCAAGGCAATGTCGCAATCAGTGTCGTAAAAGGTGGTGCAGAAGCCGGTAACCCTTATCAGGTTGATGGCTTGTCCGGTGCTACCTTGACCAGCCGTGGTGTCAGCAATCTGGTACGTTTCTGGGTTGGTGGCAAAGGCTTTGGCGAATTGCTGAACAAACTGAAAGGACAGGGGGCGTAATATGTCTGATCTGAAAAAAGTTCTTACCGAACCGCTTTTCAGCGCAAACCCGATTGCAGTTCAGATTCTGGGTATTTGTTCTGCATTGGCAGTAACGACCAGCCTGAACGTAACACTGGTTATGTGTCTGGCGCTGACTTCGGTAACGGCGTGTTCCAACTTTGGTATCGCGCTGATCCGTAATCATATTCCAAACAATATTCGAATCATCGTACAGATGATTATTATTGCGTCACTGGTTATCGTGGTGGATCAGATCCTCAAGGCGTATGCCTATGAAGTCAGCAAGCAGTTGTCGGTGTTTGTTGGTCTGATCATTACCAACTGTATCGTGATGGGACGCGCAGAAGCCTTTGCCATGAAAAATGGCCCGGTGCTGAGCTTCTTTGACGGTATCGGTAATGGTCTTGGCTACTCCGTGGTTCTGGTTTCTGTTGCGACCGTGCGTGAGTTGTTTGGCTCTGGCAAATTGTTTGGTTTCGAGATCCTGCCATTGATTCAGGATGGTGGCTGGTATCAGTCCAACGGTTTGCTGCTGTTGCCGCCGTCTGCCTTCTTTATTATCGGTGGTTTCATCTGGATTCTGCGTACTGTGAAGACCGAACAGGTCGAAGCACCAGATTTCAAAATCCTGCCTAACACTGAACACTCAGGAGGTCACTAATGGAACACTATATCAGTCTGTTCGTTAAGTCCGTCTTTGTGGAGAACATGGCGCTGTCGTTCTTCCTCGGAATGTGTACCTTCCTGGCAATCTCCAAGAAAATTCAAACGGCGATTGGTCTGGGTGTTGCGGTTATCGTGGTGCTGGGTATTACCACACCGGTCAACAACCTGATTTATACCTACTTGCTTAAAGAAGGTGCGTTGACCTGGATCTCCAACGATTTTGCTGCGGTTGATCTGAGCTTCCTGGGCCTGCTGACCTATATCGGTGTTATTGCCGCCATGGTCCAGATCCTGGAAATGGTGCTGGATAAGTATGTACCGGCTTTATATAACGCGCTGGGTGTATTCCTGCCGCTGATCACGGTGAACTGCGCCATTATGGGTGCTGCCTTGTTCATGGTGGAACGTGACTACAACTTTGGTGAAAGTACCGTATTCGGTATTGGTGCCGGTGTGGGTTGGGCGTTGGCCATTGCTGCTTTGGCAGGCATTCGTGAAAAACTGAAGTACAGCGATGTGCCAGCAGGTCTGCAAGGTCTGGGTATTACCTTTATGACTGTAGGTCTGATGTCTCTTGGCTTCATGTCCTTCTCTGGCGTATCACTGTAAGGAGACGAAGTTTTGGATATTGAAATTATTCTGGGCGTAGTGATGTTCACCGTGATTGTATTGTCACTGGTGTTCATCATTCTAGGCGCTCGCTCCCGGCTGGTTAGCTCGGGTGATGTAACCATCATGATCAACGGCGAGCGGGAAGTAAAAACCGAAGCCGGTGGCAAGCTGCTGCAAACTCTGGCCGCTAATAATATCTTTCTGTCGTCTGCTTGTGGCGGCGGTGGTACCTGTGCCCAGTGCAAGTGCAAGGTAACGGAGGGTGGCGGTGAAATGCTACCTACCGAAGCCTCTCACTTCACCAAGGGTGAGGCCCGTGAAGGATGGCGGTTATCCTGTCAGACACCAGTCAAGCAAGATATGGTGGTTGAAGTTCCAGAAGAAGTGTTTGGGGTGAAAAAGTGGGAAACGACCGTTGTTTCCAACCCGAACATGGCAACCTTTATCAAGGAGCTGACACTGGCTTTGCCTGAGGGCGAAAACGTTGACTTCCGTGCTGGTGGTTATGTGCAGCTGGAATGTCCTCCGTATGAAATCAACTTCTCTGACTTCGATATTGAAGAGCAATATCGCGGTGACTGGGAGCGTTTTGGTTTCTTCGACATCAAGGCTGTTAACAAGGAAACCACCATTCGTGCCTATTCCATGGCTAACTATCCAGAAGAAAAAGGTTTGGTGAAGTTCAATATTCGTATTGCAACGCCACCACCAGGATCCCAGGGTATTCAGCCAGGTATTATGTCGACCTTCGTCTTTAACCTGAAACCAGGTGACAAGGTGACGGTATACGGTCCATTTGGTGAGTTCTTTGCTCGTGATACCGATGCGGAAATGGTCTTTATCGGTGGTGGTGCCGGTATGGCACCGATGCGTTCGCATATCTTCGATCAGCTCAAGCGTTTGCACTCCAAGCGCAAGATCAGCTTCTGGTACGGTGCGCGTTCATTACGCGAACTGTTCTATCAGGAAGAGTACGACAAGCTGGCTGAAGAGAATGAAAACTTCGAATGGCACGTGGCGATGTCTGATCCACAGCCAGAAGATAACTGGGACGGTCTGACCGGCTTTATCCATAACGTACTGTATGAACAGTACCTCAAGGATCACGCTGCGCCAGAAGATTGTGAGTACTATATGTGTGGGCCTCCAATCATGAACCAGTCTGTAATCAACATGTTGCTTTCTCTGGGTGTTGAGCCTGAGAACATCATGCTGGATGACTTCGGTGGCTGATCACTGAGTTGTTCCTGAAAGCCGCGCTGACAGCGCGGCTTTTTTTTGCCTGTTATTTGAGCGCAAAGAGGGCTACCCGGTTTTCTGGCGATAGAAAGGTAGTGAAACTCGGGCTCATCAGGAAGGTATTGTGACAATGGGGCATTTTTAACCCTATTTCAGTCTATTTCACTCATGTCGCATGTCGAATGACACAATCGTGGTTTAGTATAAATACTAGAGGTGTGTTTGTTACTGCACCGACTGTCACTAGAAAGGGTATTATGCTGTCAAACGATCAAGCACCATCTGCCAGCGAGCAGAGTGAAAATAATCAGAACAATAACAAGCCGCCTATCTACTGGGTTCCAACCATCATGTTTGCAGCCAGCACGCTGGGCGTCTTGACCCTGGTGCCCTGGTATGGCTTCACCTATGGTTATGAGACCTCGGCCTGGGTTACCTATATTGTGATCACCTGGCTGACAGGGATGGCGATTACCGGTGGCTATCATCGTCTCTGGTCGCACAATGCCTATGAAGCACACTGGGTGTTGCGGCTGTGGTACGTCTTGTGGGGAGCTTCTGCCCTGCAGAATACCGTGTTGGAATGGTGTTCTGGCCACCGCAAGCACCACCGTTATGTTGATGATGTCGAGCATGATCCATACTCCGCCAAGCGGGGGTTGTGGTTTTCCCATATCGGCTGGATGCTGCGAGAGTGGCCGTCAGGCAAAACTGACTACGCCAACGTCAAAAACCTGCTGAAAGACCCCATTGTGATGTGGCAAGACAAATACTACGTCTGGATTGTATTGGCCATGAACGTGGGTCTGCCTGCTGCGCTGGGATGGATGTTCGGGGATGTCTGGGGCATGTTGTTGCTGGCGGGTTTGCTGCGCTTGTTTACGACCCACCACGTTACTTTTTTTATTAATTCCATTGCTCATAAATGGGGTAGCCAGCCTTATACCGATGAAAATACTGCACGCGATAATCCGTTTTTTGCCTTTCTGACCCATGGTGAGGGCTATCACAATTACCACCATATTTTCCAGAATGACTACCGCAATGGTATTCGCTGGTACCACTGGGACCCAACCAAATGGTTTATCAAGGCCTGCTCATGGGTTGGCCTGGCCTCTAATCTGAAAACCGTATCTGATTTTAAAATCCAGCGCGCCAAGGTTCAGATGCAGTTCAAGCGAGCGAAGGAAGAGCTGGCTTTGCGGCAGCTTAAAGAAGCCGATTACCAGCGCTGGAGTGCGGTGCTGGAAAATGAATATGCCCAGTTTAAATCCATGCTGAACGACTGGACCAACCTGCAAGGGGAGCGTTACTCCAGTACGCGTCAGTCTCTGGCTTGTCGCTGGGAAAAGGCGGCGATTCGTACGCGCTACCAGGAGCTGGAATATGCGCTCAGAATGCAGCACCAGCGTATGCAGGCGTTGATGCTTGAACTGACGCCTGCCTGATCAGCCTGATCAGAGGTGGTCGCCAGGAAAACACCATAGTCATTGCATCCTGTCACGGCCCTTGGTTAGTATGGCGCGGATTGTTCATATCAACCGACCAGACAGGAGAGAGGCATGGCGAATGTACTGATTACCGGGGCCAACCGGGGTATTGGGCTAGAACTGGTACGTCATTTTTCCAGTCGTGGAGACTGCGTTATGGCGGTTTGTCGTGAGTCTTCGGAAGCATTGGATACACTGGCAGACCAGATTATTACCGGTATCGATATGACCGATGCCGAGGCTGTCCAGGGGTTGCAAACGATCGTGGCGGAGCTGTTGGATGGACCGCTCGATCTACTGGTCAATAATGCCGGTATCTTTGCCAACGACACTCTGGATCAGCTGGACTTCGAACAGATCAGTCGCCAGTTTGAAGTGAATACCCTGGCACCGCTGCGGCTCGTACACACCTTGCTGCCGCTGATGTGTGAGGGCAGTAAAATTGCCAATATTACCAGCCGCATGGGATCTATGGCAGATAATGGCTCCGGTGGTTACTACGGCTATCGAGCATCCAAGGCTGCATTAAACGCGTTCGGCAAAAGCCTGGCAGAAGATCTCAGACCTCGCGGTATTGCCGTGGCACAATTACATCCCGGCTTTGTCCAAACCCGCATGGTGAACTTTGCGGGTGATATTTCTCCGCAGCAAGCAGCCGAAGGGCTGGTTGCTCGCATCGATGAGCTGACAATAAGCAACAGTGGTGGTTTCTGGCACTCCAATGGCCAGCCTTTACCCTGGTGACATTCGTTATACACACCGCTACAACAACCGCTTCAACAGGATATTTACATGGCAAATGCCCGTATCACCAAAAAATACCATACACGTTACCTGGCTGATTTTTTTGTCGAATGCACTCAGGCAAAAGAGTGGGAAGAGAAACTCAAGGCACTGAGCCTGGAAGATAAAACCGATACAGCGATCGATGGGTTCCCAGCCAGCTTCGAACAAGAATTCCCTGAAGTGGCTGGTCTTGGTCTTCACTACTGCATCGAACGCGTTGAACTGGCCGATATTCCGCGTGCTGCTTCTTGCTGGTGGCCGGTCGATGAAGCGACCCAGTATTTTATGTGCTACCCGGCCGACTTCCCACAAAGCGCGATCTTTATGGCCATCGATTTCGATAATACCGATCATGAATGTGGTCATGACCACTAGGCACGACCCAGTAACACCTTTCTGAATAGTCCCTGCCATTGGTCTGGCATGACAGCGCCCGCTTGAGCTTCGTCTCAAGCGGGCGTTGCTGTTTTTGATCAGTGTTGATGGATTATCTCTCCTCAGGCCATTGTTGTGATTGCCGGATCTGCAACGGAGGCTGTTTTTATCAGGTTTGTTACTTCGTTAGGTAGTTTGTATATATAACGACATGGTGTCTGTTTTGCGACATGAGCTGTCACATTTGATTTATAAAAATCTATAAAAATCAATATATTATAAATTTATACAGATGGTACCTGTTTTGCTTCTCAAGTTATTACTATTGAAGCATTCCTATAAAGGTAACCAAAGTGAACGTGTTGTGGGAAAAAACCGGAAGATGTAATAGCTGGCTGCTGCATATCCTCTTGGGGGTGATATTACTGTCTGCTCATCAGGCTGTGGTCGCGGCCAAGACAACGTCGATGACAACCGATATGGCTGGCAGAGAAGTCATCTTGCCTGATCATATACATCGCCCACTCGGGGCCGCTCCTCCCTTGACTGCTCTGCTTTACGCACTCGATCCTGAGTTGGTACTGGCGTTGAATATTCCTTTTTCTCCGGCCAGCGATGGCTTTGTTGATCCCCGGATGTCGACCCTGCCGATTATTGGCAGCTCCATGGGGCATGGCCGCCAGGTTAACCCTGAAACCTTGCTGCAATTGCAGCCGGATGTGGCACTGGTTTGGTTAAACCGGTTTATGTCCCCAGGCAGTGATGTGATTGAAAAGCCGTTTCGCACCACTGGCATTCCGATTGTGTACGTCAAGCTGGATACGCTGGAAGACTGGATAGCCGCATTTGAGTATGTCGGGTCTTTGGTTGGGCGGGCTGAACGGGGCAAGCAACTGGCCGCCTATATCCGCCAGTCCTTGCAACGGGTTAGCAGCGGGTTGGCTGGTATTGGCAATAAACAACAGGTGACCGTGTATTACGCCGAAACAGCCGATGGCCTGGCTACCGATTGTCATACCTCCTTCCATACTGAAGCAATCAACCTGGCTCACGGGTACAACCTTTATCGTTGTCAGCCGAAAACCATGATGGGGCAGGAGAGAGTGGATATGGAGCAGGTCATGCTTTGGAATCCGCAGTATATCGTCGCCCAGGACTCTATGTTTACTCGTAGGGCGGCTGCCGATAAACGCTGGCAGCGGCTTTCAGCCTTCCTCAATCAACGGGTACTGACTGTGCCGCATTTACCCATGAACTGGCTGGATCGGCCACCGTCTTTTATGCGGGCGTTGGGTATCCAGTGGCTGGCGAATGCGTTTTACCCACAACAGTTTCCATTCAACCTGAAAGAAGAAACCCGTTATTTTTACCAGCTGTTTCTGGGTGTGGATCTGACCGATCAGCAGCTGGCAATCTTGCTGGATAGCGACCAGGCAATCAAAGGAGATGAGTAATGAGCAAGCGTGATATCGACGAATTGAACCGGATACCAGCGGATGCCAAACAAATAGACTGCTTTTGCAGTGGCTCCCAGCTGCAAGCCGAACCGCAGGAGCGCTGGATGAATCGTAAAGAGACAGAAGCTTTTCCAGCGGTGCCATTACCCTCCAGCGCATTGTATAACGAGGTCGGGGCCGAGGCTCTGACCGGCTTGGTTGAGCGGCATCACCAACGGCTTCAGCTCAGCGTGATCGGTACCTTGTTTCCACAGCAACCCCATGCCTTTGCCGCTACGGTCGCCAAAAGTGTGGCCTTTATTCTGGAAGGGGCCGGGGGGCCGGTTGATTTTACTGAACGGCATGGAGAGGTGCGTATGCGTGAGCGACATTTCCCTGTCAGTATTGATGAAGCCGCACGTGATGTCTGGTTGCTGGAATTATTGCGCAGCTTTGATGATGTGGACTTTCCATCGCACTGGCGGGACACCTATTGGCGTTGGATGGAGGCATTTTCTTTACGTATGGTGAACCGCCGCACACGTATGGAGCCGTTATCGCGTTATCGGCTGGCAGATGCCCAGGCCAGTCTGCTGGCCAACCTGGCGGCGTTTGGCCGCCTAGAGCAATGACGGACTGGTTATTAAAAGCCTCCGGGCGACTGTCATACCACTGGCCAGATTACCTGTCTGGCCGCTGGATGCTATTGGTCGGACTACTGTCAGCCGCCATTCTACTGTCCTTGGGTTCAGGCCGTTATGCACTGGAAATACAGGATATTGTACAGTTTTTTATGGCCCATATTGGCTGGCAGACAATGGATAGCAATCGCTACGAGTTGCTGGAAACCTTGCTGATGGAGATTCGCTTGCCCCGGTTGCTAACTGCGGCTTTGGTGGGGGCTGCGCTGGCCGTTTCTGGCTCAACCTATCAGGCGGTGTTTATTAACCCTCTGGTTTCTCCCGGATTATTGGGAGTACTCGCAGGATCTTCATTCGGTGCTGCCTTGATGATGGTCTTGGCGCCAGCCTGGTGGATGGTACAGCTGGGGGCCATCGCTGGCGGCCTGTTAGCCGTGGTAGTGGCGCTGGGAATTGGCCGCATGTTTGGTAATGCCTCGACCATTATGCTGGTGCTGGGCGGTATTTTTACCGGTGCCTTGTTTGCCGGCCTGCTGGCATTGGTAAAATACGCTGCCGATCCTTATGAGCAGTTGCCAGCCATTATCTATTGGCTGATGGGGTCGCTGGGGTTAGCCAATATGGATGATCTGGCCCTGTATGCACCACTGATGCTGGCAGCGATTATTGGTTTGACGTTACAGGGGAGGGTGCTGGATATACTGACCCTGGGAGACGATAGTGCAACGGCGCTGGGGTTGTCGGTCAGTCGGGTACGGCTGATGCTGATTCTGCTGGCAACGCTGGCATCGGCATTAACGGTCTCGCTGGTGGGTATGATCGGCTGGGTTGGCTTGCTGGCCCCTCATATTGCCCGCCTGCTGGTCGGGCCATTAAATCGCCAGCTGATACCGGCCAGCGCCCTGGTTGGCGCCATTTTCATGCTGTTCGCCGACGTGTTAGCCAGAAGCCTCATGGCGGCGGAACTCCCTATTGGTGTTGTGACCGAACTGATCGGACTGCCTGTGTTTCTGTTGGTGTTGCGTAATGTTCGTAAAGGGTGGAATACATGAACGATATTGTGATGACGGTTAGTCACCTGACGTTCCGTTACCCGCACCAACCTCAGCAGACAATTCTGAATGACATCAGTTTTCATATTGGCACTGGAGAAGTGGTGTCCTTGTTGGGCGCCAATGGCTGCGGTAAAAGCACCTTGCTGAAACTGTTGCAAGGGTTGTTGCAGCCGACTCAAGGCGATGTTTACTTGCTTGGCAAGCGAGTGCAGGAGTGGACGCGGCGGGATATTTCCCGGCTGATTGCTTATGTTCCTCAGGCGGGACAGCTGCCTTTCCCATACCGGGTACGGGACCTGGTCGCGATGGGGCGTATTCCTCACCACGGCTTTTATCATCAACCTGGCAAAGATGATGACGCGGCAATTGATGAGGCTATGCAGCGTTTGGGGATCTCCGACCTGGCCAATAAAACCTGTACCGAACTCTCTGGTGGTCAGCAACAGCTCTGTTTTCTCGCTCGGGCGCTGGCGCAGCAAACGACGGTGATCCTGATGGACGAACCGGTGAACGGCCTGGACTTTGGTAACCAGTGGCGTTTGCTTTCCCTGCTAAAAGATCTCGCCGCCGACGGCTACAGCATTATAAAAACCACCCACTACCCGGATCATGCTCTGGGGTTGCCGGGGAGGGCGGTGTTGTTGCATCAAGGAAAAATCCTGCAGCAAGGGCCGCCACCAGAAGTGATTAACCCGGCGTCTATCCGGACGCTGTACCAGTTGGACGAAAGCAGTTATCCCGCCTTGCGTTACCATCATAATCCTCAAGAAAGCTGAGAGTGGGGTTGGGGTTCAGAAGTCAAAAACTGAATCACCCCGGCTTTTGGGAAGGCTCCAATTTATTGGAGCACTGTCATTTATAGATGTGACCTGAAGTGTGAACGCACTGGCGCATGCCTTGCCCCCGTCTCAATGGACTGGCTATCCAGCCCTACAAGTCAATCTAGCTTCGATTAACAATCAGTTGACTCAATATATGTAAATATAAGTAATATAAAAATAGGATATTTCTCAGGCTTGTTTGATCTAAAAACAGCCTTCTAGTCAAAAAGCGGATCAAAAAAGAACCAAAAAGCTACTAAAAACACAATTCCGTCTTATTTACGACAATTATAGGTATTTGTACTACATATAACATTGCAAGCCTGCCAAACGCCGCCAATCTCCTGTTGATGCCACCTTCAGTACATCACGGTATATCACTGTAATTTTGATTTATTTACTTAAAAATCAAATAGTTATTTTTAAGTGATGGTGGTTTTTCTGGTTGATAAAACTTCATGCAACAACTGGTATATCTGTTGCTATTCCCTCCGTATGTGTCGTTATTTAGTTAAACATCATATAAAAGTATTCGCTTGCCAGAACCCTGCGCTGGCAAGTGGTAGCAACATCGAGCGGGTAACCCTCACCAGTGACACTTGATGGAGAACAACACGATGAAAAAGCAAGTTCTGCCAATGTTCAGCACCCTCGCCATGGCAATCACCTTTAGCGCTTCTGCCCAAGCGGTCACAGTGAATATCGCTGCTGCCAAGCTGTTTGAAGATGCTCTTTGGGATACCGCCTATGATGTGGAAGGCCCGGTGATTCAGGCTTTTAAAACTTCCACGGCCTACACCAGTCTGGGTTATAGCGTCGATTTTACCGTTGCCAGAGGCCCAGCGGGCACCTACGCCAGCACCATAGCCAATAATCTGGATAACGACGTAGTGCTCTATGAGCTGTTTATCTCCGCCGATACAGACTATCCAGATGACCTATATGATAACTACTACGCATTGGGTCATACCTCCGATGTAGAAGTAGTTTCCCAAGGTAAGCTGATGCACTGGTCTAACGGCAACGTTGATGTCGCCAGCAACTGGCCTACAGACTTTATTGCCAACTACACTAGCCCTGGTATTGGCATCTGCAACCCGACCAATGGTCCTTATGGTCAGGCGGCATTGGATGTCATTGCTGCAGACTATTCTCCCATATCGTCTTCTGATACCACCCAGTATGGAATGATTAAAGCCGTCGATAGCGCAGTGGCTTCAGGTTCCATGGAATCCGGCTTTGTTCCCACTGCGCTGAATTGCAGCAGTGGCGCCGTCAGTGTGCCGAGCGGTGCCACCTATCATGTGTTTGACGACACCTACGATCACGGTGCAATCCAGATCTACAGCGGTGACGGTGATGTCGATGATGCCGCCGAAGCCTTTATGGACTGGCTTGCCAGCAGCGCCGGTCAGGCCGAGCTGGAAGACTACTGTCTGGCGTTCTGATTTCGCCTTCCCTGTCAGATATCACTGCAGGGTTCCTCTTGTTTCAACTCGTTATTGATGTCTATGCCACCTGCACTGGCGGGTCTGGTATTAGGAGAGTCTTTGTATGAACCGATGTTATCGCACGGTATTTAACCCGGCGGTGGGTGAATATCAGGCGACGTCTGAACTCAGCCGCCGCCACAGCCGTAGTGCCACTGTTCGTTCCGTTTCCCGTTCTGCCATGCGCAGCGGCTTGTACGCCTGTTGCTTGCTGGCCAGCCAGCCTGCTCTGGCGACCGATTTACCCACCGGTGCCGATATTGTGTCTGGTGAGGCCAGTATCAGTACCAGCGGCAACGATATGGCCATCAATCAGAGCACTGACAGCCTGATTACCAATTGGCAAACCTTTGATATTGGTGCAGACAACAGTGTGACCTTTGTTCAGCCATCGTCGGATTCGGTGGCATTAAACCGGGTAGTTACCAGTGATGCGTCGGAGATTTACGGCAGTCTGAGTGCCAATGGCAAGGTCTTTCTGATCAACAGCAGCGGTATCTTGTTTGGTGAAAATGCTTCGGTGGATACTGCCGGTCTGGTGGCTTCGACCCTGGATATCAGCGATGACGACTTTCTGGACGGCAATTACCAGTTCAGTGGCGATGGCGATAATGCCGCCGTGGTTAACAACGGCAGCCTCCGCAGCGATGGTGGTGCCGTCGCCCTGCTTGGCGGCAGCGTTACCAACAACGGTGTCATCAGTGCCCGACTGGGTACGGTAGCCCTCGCGGCAGGTAACGTCATTACACTGGATTTTGCTGGCGATGGTCTGTTATCCATCGCCATTGATGAAGCCACGCTGGATGCTCTGGTTGCCAACCACCAGCTGATTCAGGCCGATGGCGGCCAGGTCATTCTGACCGCCAGTGCCGCCGACAGCCTGTTACAGACCGTGGTGAATAACGACGGCATCATTCAGGCTGCCAGCCTGGAAGACCATAACGGCACCATAGTGCTCAACGGCGGCGATGGTGCTGTTGAAGTGTCCGGTACTCTCGACACCTCATCAGCCGACACCACCGCAGCCGACGAGGAAGTCAGCAGCGGCGGAACCATTCAGATCAGCGGTAGCAGCATTAGCCTCACAGCGGCCACTCTGGACGTATCAGGCACCACAGGCGGTGGCAGCATTGAAATCGGCGCCGGTTATCAGGGCAGTGATTATTCGTCGACCGGCCTGACCGACAGCAGCAGTCTCACCGAAGCCACCAGTATCAGCATTGATAACGACAGCAGCCTGCTGGCCGACGCTGGCAGCAGCGGCGACGGTGGCACCATTGTGGTGTACGCCGAACAAGACACCCAGGTAGGTGGCCAGTATTCCGCCACCGGTAGCAGCACCTCCGGCGACGGCGGTCTGATTGAAACCAGCGCCAGCAGCCTCAGCGTCGCCAGTGACATCAGCATAGACACCAGTGCTGCGAACGGGGCAACCGGCAGTTGGTTACTCGACCCGGATGGCTTTACCGTCGGTGACGACGGCGATATGACCGCAGCAGCCCTGACCAGCGTCCTGCAAACCAGCAATGTCACCATTCAATCGACCGATGGCAGTGGCGACGACGGCGATATCACCATTGCCGACGATGTCAGCTGGAGCAGCAATACTCTGACTCTGACCGCCACCCATAACATCAACGTCAATGCCGTAATGACAGCCACCGACAACGCCGGACTGGTCGCCAATTACGGTACTGGCACCGATGAGGACGGCGTTCTCTACGGCCTGTATACCCAACAGGGAACCTCCAGCTTCGCTGGCCAGGTCAACCTGGACGATAGCGTCGGTGTGGTGATGAACGGCAATAGCTATACCGTGATTACCGACGCCAGCCAGCTGGCCGATATTGCCAGCGACGGTTACTACGTACTGGGCGCGGATCTGGGTGATGACTTCGATGACCAGACCATTAGCAGCTTTGCCGGTGTCTTGAACGGCTTTGGCCATACGTTCAGTTATAGCAACGACTATGACGACAGCGGCATTGCCAGCGGTCTGTTCGGCACACTGGAAAGCAGCGCCTTGGTATCCAACCTGATTTTGACCGCTGGCAATATCGACGGTCAGGGCAGTGGCTCAGCCAGTGCCGTTGGCGGACTGACCAACACCAATTACGGCAGCATTATCAACGTCGGTAGCGCAGTCGGAGTGAAAGATATTCTGGCCGATGACGAGGGTAACTCCAGCATTGGTGGCCTGGTGGGTATCAACTATGGTCTGTTGGCCAACAGTTACACTTATTCTGGTGTTCTTTATAGCGTCAATATTGGTGGTGGTCTGGTCGGTACCAATGAAACCAGCGGTGTGATTGTTAACAGCTCGACCCGAGCCAATAGTGCCGGCGTGCGTGCGGATGCCGACACGGTGACTTATCTGGGAGGTTTGGTTGGAGTCAATAACGGCACTATCAGCAACAGCTATTCGACGGTATTGATCAATACCAGTAACGATGATGAAGAGGATTATCCCGAGCTGATCGCTGGCGGTTTTGTCGGCCAGAATAACGGCATTATTGATCAGTCTTACGCCTATCACGATATCGAAAGTGGCAGCGGCACCATGGCCAAGTACTTCAGCAGTGTGGGCGGTTTTGTTGGCGAAAATACCGGTACCATTACCAATGCCTATGCCTACGATATGCTCGATGGCAATCGAGGCTCCGCCGCCGGTTTTGCTTATATCAACAGCGGTACCATTACAAACAGCTACGCTCGCTATACCAGTGATGCCTATTCATCCACCATCGTCTACGGCTTTATCTCTTATAACAGCGGTACCATCAGCAACAGCTACTGGACCCATAACGAGGGTGGTACGGCAGTGGACTCTGTCGACGACGATGGTTCTGAGGACTACGTCGATCTCACCACAGAGCTGAGTGCTGAAGAAGCCTCCGACCTCGCCAACTATGTCGGTTTCGATTCGGACATCTGGAGCAGTGCTGGTAGCGGCTTCCCCATGCTGGCAGCTCTGAATGCGGTTTATGTGTCCAACTCACTCAGTAGCAGAATAACGCTGGACTACGGCGAAGATGCCTATGCCTCAGGGAATCTCTCCATTTATGGCCTGCAGGCAGGCGACACATCTGCCGATGTGCTGTTCATTGATGAAAGTGCGCTGTCCTGGGGGTATCTGGATGCCGGCGACTACAATGCCAGCGATGTGACGGTGAGCAGTGTTGATGGTTACAGCATCCTCGGTAATTTCACCGTCACTCCGGCAGAGATCAACCTCGATTATAATAACTACACCACTTACGCCGCTAAAGAATACGATGGCACCACGGATGTGAACCTTGACGGTAACAGCAGCTTTAGTGGTCTGATCGGCGACCAGACCCTTACCTTCAGCTACGATGCCTCATACGACTCCGCCGATGTCGCCTGGAGTGACGGCTATGTCACCAGCCAGACTATTACCGTTGACAATATCAGTGTCAGCGATGGTGACAACGGCGGCAAGTCTTCCAACTATGTTCTCAAAAGCGACAGCTTTACCGCCAGCGCAGTAATTTCCCAACGGCTGGTCGACAGTTCGGAACTCAGCAGCAGCGCCAGTGACAAGACCTATGACGGCACGACCACTGCCGATGTCAGCCTCAGCATCACCGACAGCCTCGCCGCTGACACCCTTGCCAGTGGCGAACTGAGCCTGGAGTACGACAGTGCCGACTTCGACAGCGCCGATGCTGGCGATGATCAGACAGTCACCGTCAGCGGTATCAGCCTGGCTGGCGACAGTGCCGCTAATTATCTGTTGGAAAACGACACCAGTACCACGGAAGCCAGCATCAACCCACTGGTATTAACCGTGTATGGCAGCACCACCGACACCGAACTCGACGGCACGACGATCAGCGCCGACGAGTTGAGCCTCTCTGGTGTGCTTGAAGGCGATACTGTCAACCTCAGCGGCAGTGCCGATCTGATTTCCAGTGAAGAGGGCAGCAATGAACTGGATATCAGTAATCTGGGCATTGATAACAGCAACTACACTCTGGTAGATGCTGATGCCAGCTTTGTGATTTCCGAGGCCTTGCGGGTCGCCATATCCAGCAGTGACGGCGTCACCCTGGATGAAGACGTCAACACCACCAGCATCACCACCACCGAATCCAGCAGCTGGATCAACTGGCAGGTCTTCTCGATTGACGCAAGCGAAACCGTCACCATCACCCAGCCAGATGGCAGTTCGGTATTGCTGAACCGTGTCACCGGCGATGCCGCCAGTATTATTGACGGTACCTTACTATCCAATGGCCGGGTATTCCTTCTTAACTCCAATGGCGTGTTGTTCAGCAGCAGCTCCTACGTCGACGTGGCCGCTCTGGTCGCCAGCACGCTCAGCCTCAGCAACGATGAGCTGATGGACGGTGACGACCAATACATCTTCTCCGTTGGCTCCAGTGAAACCGGCTCGGTGGTCAGCGAGGGTGATATCGTGATTGCCGACGGGGGCTTGCTGGCGCTGCTCAGTAGCCAGGGCGTCAGCCAGAATGGCAGTCTCTCCGCCACCAATGGCAGTGTGGTACTGGCCGCGACTTCCGGGCTGACACTGACCACCGACGACACTGGGCTGACTGACTACCAGCTGGACGATGTCAGCGGTGCACTGACATTCGGTGGTAGCGCCAGCATCAGTAATGGTCTGCTGGAAACCGCCGGTGAAACTCTCAACCTCGACAGCCTGACGCTGATCGACGACAGCGCAGCGGCAACCTGGTCCGTCTCTGTGCCTGCCATCAGCATTGGCGACAGCGGCCTGTTCAGCGCCGACGAAGTAGCAGTCCAACTGGCCGTACGCAACCTGTTGCTCAATGCCATGGATGGAGGCATCACCATCAGTGATGACATCCGCTGGAGCAGCGATAGCACCCTTGGACTGGCCAGCACAGACACCCTGGACATCAATGCTCGCCTGGACGCCAGCGGCGCCAGTGCCGGACTGATTATCGAGGGCGATTACGTCATTAACAGCGAGCATCTGGACTACAACGCTGACACCACAGGCTATGCCGACGCCGGCATTACCCTCAGTGGTGCCAATGCCAGCCTCACCATCGGTGGCAACGACTATGGGTTGCTGCATGATATGGATGATATTGAAGCCATCAATGACGCCGGCGGCAGTGGCTACTACGCCATTGCCAATACCATTGACGCCAGTGCCTACAGCTATACCGAAGCGGTCGTCACCACATTTACCGGCGTGCTGGCCGGGCTGGGCAATACCATTGCCAATCTCTCGGTGGATACTGGTTACGAGAACTACGCCGGCCTGATTGGTCAGGCCACCGACGCTGTGTTCCGCGATCTGTTTCTAGATACCATTAATATTGCCGGGTTCGCATATATCGGTGGCTTGCTGGGCTATGGCAGCAATATCACCCTCGACAATATTCGTGTCAGTGGTGCGGTTACGGGTAATGTTGATAATACCCAGACCGGCACTGAAACCAATACAAACATCGGGGGTATTGCCGGGGCCATAGCCCTGGGCAACGTAAATAATGTGTCGTCCTCCGCCACCGTCACAGGCAATCAGGCTGATGCTATCAGTGCAGATTTCACTATTACTACAGGTAACATTGGCGGTCTTATCGGTGGAGCCACCGGCATTACCCTGACCAACGCCTATAACACCGGCGACGTAATGGGGCACTCTGGTGTGGGTGGCCTGATTGGCAGAATCAATAGCTACACAGCCACCGATGGCACCGTTGTGGACTCAGTTGTGGAATACGCCTGGAACACGGGCAGCATCAGCGGTGACGACGTCTACCTGGACGACGGTACTGCCGGAAATATTTCCTACGCCGTTGGCGGTCTTTTTGGCAGTGTGGCCAATGCCATTATCAGCCACGTCTGGAGTACCGGCGATGTCTATGGCGGCGGCTATACAGGAGGTCTGATCGGTGCTGCAACAGACAGTGATATCAGTGATGCCTCCGCCAGTGGCGATATCTACGCCTATAACGTCGAAAACGACCATTTCTTCCAGACCAGTATTGGCGGCCTGATTGGCGACATGTCTGGAGGCAGTGTCTCGGACTCCAGTGCCAGTGGGGATGTGTATGCCGATTCGACTGACGACCCTTATTACACCTACATGAGTGTGGGAGTCGGCGGTCTGGTTGGCACCCTCGAAGACGGCACCATCAGTAACTCCAGCGCCACTGGTAACGTGGCTGGCGGCAGTAATGTTGGTGGCCTGGTCGGCCAGAACGAAGGTGGCAGTGTCAGCGATTCAAGTGCCAGTGGTAATGTTGACGGTGCCGTTGCCACGGGTGGCCTGGTCGGTCACGACGAAGAGGGCAGCTACACCAACTCCACATCCAGTGGCGATGTCTCCTATATTCTGGAGCCGCAATCGGCCATTGATAACTCCGAAGGTACCCTCTCAGATAGGGATTCTGACGACTCAGATATCAACCCCTCAACCTCTGCAACCACAGCAGCACGCGCTGCTGCGGATGCCAGCCAGCAAGACCTGCCTGAAACCGAATCCGCTACCGACCGTTTTGACGGTGACTCCAGCGACGATCTGGCACTGATTGCTGCCCGTGAAGGCGGTGGTGAACAGGATGACGGCAGTTACAGCGCCGACGTCCATGAAATCGAGATTGACGGGGTGATCTATCAGTTAAGCGAAGACGACTGTGATCCAGCCAACGAAGACTGCCAGGGAGACGACCAGTGAGCACTCTGAAACCAAGCTGTAATAACCAGCCATCTGGCACTGTCAAGCCGCTGCTTGTTCTGCTGAAGGCAGCGTTGCTGCCATCTACTCTGGCGCTGCTGGCTTTGCCCGCGGCAGCCGAGCCTGAACCGCAGCCGTTCGTCACTGTGCAACAGCATGGTGGTAGCGCTGCCCAGCAGTTGCAGGCAATAGAAACAGAGATTGCCCAGCAACAATTGCTGCAACCATTGACCGACCGGGTGACCTTCCATCAGCAGAACGAACCCGATTCACTGTTTGAAATCCGGCAGGGGGGAATTGCCATGCCGGGTCAATGCAATAACCCACCTTGTCAGGGGGAGGATCGTCCATGAATCGATTGCTTTATCGTGCTCTGTTGTTATTACCGATCGGCATATTACCAACGGCCGTGATGGCCCAGACTGCACCCGCAGGCGATCAGGTATTACGAGAAACCCAGCCAGCGGCAGAATTACCCGCACCGCGAGAACTGGACCTGACCATTCCTGCCATGGCTGACCCTGTTGCTCGTTCGTCTGCAGGTACAACCATGCAAATAGTTGGATTTCGCTTTATCGACAATCAGGTCTTCAGTGATGCTGAATTAAGCGCACTGTTAGCGGATCTGGCTGGCAGCATGATGGGGCTAGGTGATCTGGAAGGTGCCGCTGCCCGTGTGACTCACCATTATCGCGATCATGGTTATCCACTCACCCGAGTGGTGATTCCGGCCCAGACCATTCAGGATGGCATCGTGGACATGCAGGTACTGGAAGGTCGGCTGGGCGAGCTGGAAGTCACCAACAATACCCGTCTGAGATCTTTTGGACAGGCACCGCTGACGCTACTGCAAAGCGGTGATGCCATTCGTACCGATGCGCTGGAACGGGCGCTGCTGCTGACCAACGAACGGGCGGGGGTTAATACTCATGCCGTGCTCAGCCCTGGCAGCAGCACGGGCCTGACTGATTTACTGGTGACACTGGAGCCCGAGCCTGCGCTGCAAGGCCAGGTGTCGATTGACAACGGTGGCAACCGCTTCACCGGCAGTTATCGCAGCATGGCGTTACTGAAAGTGAATAACCTGCTGGGGCTGGGTGAGCGGGTTGACCTTAACCTGGTCGGCAGCAACGGCAACCAGCAGTACTATTACGGTGGCATTGATATTCCCGTAGGTCGCTGGGGTACCAGTATCGGCGGCGGGTATTCCTGGTTGACCTACGAGTTGGGGGAAGATTTTTCCTACCTCGACAGCCATGGGAGCGCACGTTCCGGTCATTTGTTTGTCCGTCAGCCACTGATCGCCCACCGCGATTTGTGGCTCGACGTCAAATTCGATCGCCAATGGCGGCGTCTGCATGACCAGATCGATCTGGCCGATAGTGAAAGCAAAAATCGCTACCGGGTGAATACCCTGACGTTGGAAGGCAATAACCGGGACCACTGGTTTGGTGGCGGTATGAATGCCTTTGCGCTGGGCTGGGGCCACGGCAGTTTGAATATGCTCAACACCGAAGACAAAAACAGCGACAAACTGGGTGCCCAGGCCATTGGTGGTTTTAATACCGTACGGCCAACACTGGTGCGACTGCAACGACTGGATGATCGTTTCAGTCTGTTTGCCCGCCTGCGCGGCCAGTGGGCGGATGGCAACCTGGGGGGCGGTGAGAAATTCAGCCTTGGCGGCAGCAGTGGTGTGCGGGCTTATCCTCAGGGAGAAGCCCAGGGAGACCTGGGCTGGCTGGCTACTACCGAATTGCGCTACAACCTCAATCACTATGTACAGTTGAACGCGCTGTTTGACTACGGTGCCGTGACCATCAACAAAGACCGCTGGGACGACAGCGACAACCACCGCCACTTGAGCTCGGTTGGGGTCTCAGCAGTGCTTTATTATGCCGACTTTACCGTCGATATAAGCTCATCCTGGAAAGCAGGTTCAGAGGCACCGGAAAGTGATGATGATAAAACCCCACGAATCTGGGCCCAGGCCAGCTGGACTTTCTGAGCAGGAGCAAGTGTATGAATATGGATGTGTTGGCGGGTGTGATCGACTATGGCGTGATTCTGTTTCTCGCGTTTCTCAGTGTGGTGGTTGTCGCCGTCGGGCTGGAGCGCTTTGTGCGCTACCGGCAGTTGAAACTTAGCGATTTCAATGACCTGAAAAGTCTTGAACTGGCGTTGTCTGACAAGCTGATTCTGATTTCTACCGTGGCGGCCAACGCGCCTTATATCGGCTTGCTGGGCACGGTATTGGGTATCATGCTGACCTTTTACCGGATGGGTATGGACGCCAATATCGACACCCTCAAAATCATGGTGGGCCTGGCGCTGGCGTTGAAAGCCACTGCTGCCGGTCTGTTGGTCGCGCTGGTTGCGGTGGTGTTTTATAACCTGTTGATGCGGCGCGCCAAGGTGTTGATGCTGAAGTGGGAGATCGCCAATGGATGACAAGGCGTTTGAAAGCATGAACATGGTACCGTTTATCGACATCATGCTGGTGTTGCTGACGATTGTGCTGATGACGTCAAGCTTTATTGTCAGTGGCAAGATTCCGCTCAATCTGCCCAGTGCCAGCAATACCGACAAGGATCGTGACCAGCAACGTATGCTGGAACTGGATGCCGAAGGACAGCTATACCTGGACAGCTTGCCAGTGCCGGTAGCGGAACTGGATAGCGCATTAACCGGGGAAGATCGCCAGACACCGTTTCTGCTGCGGGCGGATAAAAGCATCGCCTTGCAGAAATTTGTCGATGTGATGGACGCGCTCAAAACCCTTGGTTTTACTCGTGTTGCCATCCAAACGGAAGCAGGGGGATGATATGAGTCTGCGGCCATTTACGCTTTGGCATGGTGCTCTGATATCGGTCTTGCTGCATGCACTGATTGCCTTGCCCTGGCTGCTGGATCTGCAGGCGGCTCCGGTGGCGGAGTCGAAAGAATTGCTGGTGATTGAGCTGGATGGCCTGGAAAGCCAAGTCCAGCAACAACAACAGCATCTGGGTGCCCGGCCACAGGTTCACCAACCGGTGGGCGAGGCCAGGCCAACACCTCCACCAGTCGCCGCGGCTCAGGCCGTAGAAGCGGAACCAGACCCGGTTAAGAAAGCGCCACGACAGCCGGAAAGCCCGGTTAAAGTGAAGCAAACACCGCCGCAACCAAAGCCACAGACCGCAGCTCAGGCAGCACAAGTGCCGCCAACGGCGCAGGCCGAGGAAAAACAAGCCATTGATGCAGGTCAAAAGCAGCAACAGCAACAGCAAACATTACAGCGGCCTGAGATCTCAAAATCGGCTTTGCGGCATTATTTAGCACGGCTGAAAAAATCCATCCAGAGCAACCTGGAATATCCCGATGATGCCCGTCGTTATCGCCAGACTGGTATGCCAGTGGTCAGCTTCCGGCTGCGTGAGGATGGTCATCTGGAGCCGGGCAGCCTGCACTTGGCCCGCAGCAGCGGTTTTCCCCAGCTTGATCAGCGCGCGTTGGCCGCGGCTACAGCCAGTGCGCCATTTGATCGTCCGCCCAAGGTGATGCAGGTGGCGATTGCCATTTCGTTTGCTCGCGCCAGTCGCTGATAACCGCGTTATCCCTTAGAGCTTTCTGGCCTTGATGGTTTTGCCCTTGACCCGGCCCTGGTTCAAGACCTCAACGGCTTGTCGGGCGGCGGTTCGTTCAACGGCAACGTAAGACACCATGTCCAGCACGTGGATTTTGCCAACCTGCTTGCCCTGGATGCCACCGGGTGCGGTGAGTGCTCCCAGCACATCGCCGGGGCGCATTTTGTGTTTGCGCCCGGCGGCAATACACAGGGTGGCAAATTCCGGCAGCACCGGGATTGGGGTATCGATGCTGAGTTCCTCAACAGCCATACAAGGAATATCAATACCTTGCTGGTTGTTAAGCGCCTTGCGTTTGTTATCTTCGCTGTCGCCGATCAGGGTGATGGCAATCCCTTCCTTGCCAGCCCGACCGGTGCGACCAATACGGTGGGTATAGACTTCCAGCTCGCGTGGTACCTCGACGTTAATCACGGCTGGCAAGTCGTCAACATCCAGACCCCGTGCTGCGACGTCGGTAGCAACAAGGAAGTTGGCAGAGCCTTGCTTGAACTGGGTCAAAATGGCATCGCGGTCGCGTTGTTCCAGGTCGCCGTTGATCGCCCGGGCAATAAAGCCCAGTGATGTCAGCTGCTGGGCGATTTCTTCGGTGCTTTGCTTGGTGTTGCAGAACACCACTGCTTGTTGAATATCAAAGTGCGCTAACACCCGTTCAAGAGCGGCCGGGCGCTGGTGGCGATCACACAAGACCAGGCGCTGATCAATGCTGTTGCTGGTGTGAGTGGATTCAACCTTGATGATCTCTGGCGACTGCTGGTATTGAGCGCTCAGTTTCTGGATGTTGTTCGGGTAGGTGGCGGAGAACAACAACGTCTGGCGGTCTTCCGGAGTGTGGCCAATGATGTGCTGGATATCGTCGCTGAATCCCATATCTAACATGCGATCGGCTTCGTCCAGTACCAGAGTGTGTACCTGACTGATGTCCAGTGTGCTTTTGCGCAGGTGATCTTTCAGGCGTCCCGGTGTGCCGACAACAATATGAGCGCCGTGCTCCAGTGAGCCGATTTGTGGGCCAATGGATACACCGCCACTTAATACCACGACCTTGATATTGGCCAGATAACGGGCCAGCTGGCGGATCTCGGTGGCTACCTGGGATGCCAGTTCGCGGGTCGGGCACATAATCAAACCCTGTACGCCAAAAAAGCGCGGATTGATCTTGGTCAGCAGTGGAATGGCGAAGCTGGCGGTTTTACCTGAGCCGGTTTTGGCCTGGGCAATCAGATCCTTACCGTCCAGCGCCAGCGGCAAGGCCAGTTGCTGGATAGCCGTCATGGCGGTGTAACCCATGGTGCGCAGATTATCGATTTGTTCTGCGGGTAAATTCAGGGCTGCAAATTCACTGCTGGTTGGGGTTGAGTCGGTCATGGTGGCTGCCTGTGGTGTATCCGTGATGGACTGATGCGACCGGGCGGCGTTGCCGGCAGGGCTGGAATCAGCAGAGGTGTCAGTATTGTTAGCCGTGGTTTTTTGCGGATGTGTCTCGCTGCGCCGGGTGCGGGCAGAAGAGCGGGAACCGAGTTTGCCACTGCGGGCGTTTTTCCAGGGATCAACCATCAGACAGGTCTCCGGGTGAGTAACACACCGGTCTCAATATGATGGGTATAGGGGAACTGGTCAAACAGTGCGCAGCACTGGATGGTATGGGTTTGTGATAACAGTCGCAGGTTGGCTTGCAGGGTTTCCGGGTTACAGGAAATATAGATGATATTGTCGTAGCCCTGCACCTGCTTGACGGATTCGTCGTCGAGTCCGGCCCGGGGCGGATCGACCAGCACGGTGCGGAAATCATAGCTGCTGAGATCGACGTCTTTCAGCCGTTCAAACTGCTTTTCACCGCGTAAAGCCTGGACAAAATCCTCGCTGGCGAGGCGGGCGATAATCAGGTTGTCGATCTGGTTATCGGCAATATTGACCTGGGCTGCAGCCACGGAGGTTTTGGAAATTTCAGTGGCCATAACCCGATCAAAACAGTTGGCCAGAGCGATGGAGAAATTGCCGTTACCGCAATAAAGCTCAAGCAGATCCCCGCCAATTCCTGCGGAACAGCGACGCGCCCAGCTGAGCATTTTCTGGTTCATCTCACCATTGGGCTGGGTAAAGCCGCCTTCAATCTGGCGATAACGATAGGTCTGGCCATCGACGCTCAGCTGCTCGGTAACATAGTCGCGTTCCAGTACAACTTTCTGTTTGCGCGAACGGCCAATAATGGCGACATTCATACGCGCCATCAGGGCACGGGCTGCCACTTCCCAATCGGCATCGAGTTTTTTGTGGTAAATCAGCGTGATCAAGGCATCGCCACTGAGGGTGGTGAGAAACTCAACCTGAAACAGTTTGCGTCGCAGTGGCTGGTTGTCTTGCAACTCGGCCAGCAAGCTCTGCATCAGATCGTTGATCTGTTCTGAGGCAATGGGGAAATCGAGCACTTCCAGCGGTTTTTTGCGGTCTTCCGGGTCAAACATGGCGTAAAAACAGCGGTCGCCACTGTGCCAAAGACGAAATTCGGCCCGCAATCGAAAGTGCGTTACCCGGCTGGCAAACACTTCCAGTGCCGGGGGATCAAATTCAGACAGTCGTTGCGTCAGGGTTTGGCACTTTTGTTCCAGTAGTTGCGGGTAGTGCGCTGGCGTAACGCCGGGTTGGTACAGATCTGACATAAAAGCGGGTAAGCTCCGCGGAGGAATAAAAAAGGTAAATGAAAAAAGCCGGGCATTATACGGCGCTGGCAAAGTACAACAAGCGTACTGCACTGAAGCTTGAAAAGAAAAATAACCTGGCGGTCATTGCCCGGGTATTTTTCCTGGAACGCTGGCCGCTGATATCATCAGGCGATTGATTATAATTATAAAAGGAACCCGGCATGAGTGATGTTCTGGATGAGTTGATTGGTTTACTCGACCTGGAGCCAATTGGAGTGAACCGTTTTCGAGGTCGATGTCAGGATCTTGGCTTTAAAAACCTGTTCGGTGGACAGGTTCTGGGTCAGGCACTATCCGCGGCAACCCAAACCTTGCCAGGTGATATTCATCGCGATTGGCTACCCCATTCCCTGCACTCCTATTTTTTACGTCCCGGCAATGTCAAGGACAGCCTGGAATTTGAAGTCTCGGTGCTGCGGGATGGCCGCAGTTTTGCCAACCGGCAAGTGCTGGTCAGCCAGCTGGGCAAAGCGGTGATGACCATGACATGCTCGTTTCAGCGCCCGGAGGCCGGGTTGGAGCATCAGGTCGCGAAACCTGCCGCCAAAGGCCCGGAAGGCATTGCGTCGCAGGTGGAGCTGGCGCGGCAGTGGCGGGATTGTTTCCCGGAGCGTTTACGACCGATTTATACCGCCGACAAGCCGGTTGAGATGCGGGTTGTCGATCCGGTTAATATTTTCTCGCCAGAAGTACGGCCACCACACAAGACGGTGTGGATGCGCAGTGATGACACCATGGACGACAGCATTCGTCATCACACGACCTTGCTGGCCTACGCCAGTGACTTCAATCTGATCACAACGGCTTTGTTGCCCCATGGGGTAACGGTATTCCAGAAAGAAATGCAGGTTGCCAGCCTGGATCACAGCATCTGGTTTCATCGGCGGTTCCGGATGGATGACTGGCTGCTGTACAGCATCGACAGCCCCACGGCTTCCGGTGGCCGGGGGTTCTGTCGCGGGCAGGTGTTTTCTGCCGATGGCAAGCTGGTGGCCTCGATCGCCCAGGAAGGTCTGATTCGCCATTGCCAGCCAGAGGATTAGTCTGGCGGGCTGGCGCCCGGCGTCAGGGCTGAACGGTCTCGCTGGCAGCTTCCGGTTTGGGTTCCAGGAACAGCATGGGATCTATCCGGGCGTTGTTCAGGCTGAGCGTCCAGTGCAGGTGTGGCCCGGTAACTCGTCCGGTTGCGCCCACCAGACCAACGTGATCGCCTACCTCCAGCTGGTCTCCCGGCTGCACATCAATACGGCTCAAGTGGCAAAACATCGAAATCAGCCCTTGGCCGTGATCCAGCAACACGGTATTGCCGTTGAAATAATAATCCCCGGTTTGCACCACGGTGGCTTGCGCCGGGGCAATGATCTCGGTGCCGGTGGCGGCGGCAATATCCAGCCCGCTGTGCGGATTGCGGCGTTGGCCATTAAAAAAGCGTTGTAAACCAAAGGGGCTGGAAATTGGCCCTGTTACCGGCCAGATCATCGGTTGCCACGGAGCTGTTGCTTGCTGGCCGGAAACCGGAGTGAAGGACGTAAAGACACTTTTCATCTTGCGGCTTTCGGCACGGATACGTTCCAGCGCGAGCTGACTGGGATTGACGTGTTTGTTTTTTACCGTTAACCACTGTTCGGCGTAGCTGTGGGGGGTAACGTCGAAGGTTTGTTTTTGGCCGTTAATCGTCAAGGTGCGTTGACCTGGCGATGATTTCAGGTCAATGCCGACGACGGCGGTCCAGTGATGGTTGTCGCCGTCGCCGCTATTAATGGTCATCACTGGACGACCGCCGACCTCTACTTTGGGGGGAGTGGCGCTGTTGCCAAGGTCGAACAGGGCGACACCACCAGGCACCAGTTGTTGCTTGGGCAGTGGTTGTTTGGGTGGCTGTTGCTGTGTATCGGCGCTGACCGGTAGCGTCAGGCACAGTCCCGCCATGGTGGCGAATAGCAGACGGGCGGATTTGGCCAGCGTGGTGTTCCGTCGAGTGGCTGGCTGGCTGTTTGAGAGGCTGCCGGAAGTCGTTGTGGCTGGGCGGCTTGTGTTGGAATCCTGCATCATTGCTGTTTCCTTCTCTTGCTTGTCTGTATCTGCCGCTGGATCTGCGGGCGTTGTCGTTGTGTACGCGATGTCTATGGTTGGCTCAGGTATCCGGCTCAGGTGCTCGTTCCGTCGGTGTCCGGGTGCGGGGTGATGATCTCAAACTCCAGCCAGCCTTGGGCCAGTCGTGCATGAACCCGCTCTCCGGCCTGATGCTGTTGGGCATCACGAATCACATCACCATCGGGGGTCTGGCACAAGGCATAACCCCGGCCCAATACATTGAGCGGGCTAAGATTGTTGAGCAGCTGCGCCTGACTACCCAACTGTTGCTGGCGCTGCTGCAACAGACGTTGCATGGCGTGGCGCAGGCGAATACCCAACTGGTCGTTCTGACTGCCCAACGCTGCCAGCGTGGTTTGTGGATGTTGGTGCTGCAGCCGCTGATGCCATTGCTGGATGTGCCATTGGCGGTGCTGTTGTTGCTGCTTCCAGGACGCCATTAACCGCTGCTCCAGTTGGTCGAGCTGCTGGGCGTTTTGTTCCAGTTGCCGGGCTGGGTGACGTAACCGCTGTTGCAGATGCTGCAGTTGCTGGCTGGCGGTCAGTAAGGACTGGCGCTGGCTCCGTAGCAGGCGCTGTAACAGCTGAGCCAGTTGCTGATAACGACTGGACTGATCGTCGCTGACCAGCTCTGCGGCTGCGGATGGCGTTGGTGCGCGCAGGTCGGCAACAAAATCACAGAGGGTAAAATCCACCTCGTGACCAACAGCACTGATCACGGGCAAGCGCGAGGTAAACACCGCCCGCACCAGCGCTTCATCGTTAAAACACCAGAGATCTTCCAGTGAGCCACCACCACGGCCAAGAATAATCACATCCACACGCTGATCCCGGTTGGCGCGTTCAAGGGCAGATACCAGCTGTGCTGGCGCGTCCTGTCCCTGTACCAGAGCCGGGTAGACATCCACTTCAATGGACGGATTACGGCGTTGTAACACCGTCAGAATATCGTGCAGAGCGGCACCGGTGGATGACGTGATAATGGCCAGGCGGCGGGCTTTGGGTATCGGCTGCTTGTGCTCCTGATTAAAGAGCCCTGCGGCGGCCAGTCGTTGTTTTTGCTGCTGGAAAGCCAGTAGCAATGCCCCTTCTCCGGCCGGTTTCATGCTCTCGACAATCAGCTGGTAATCCCCCCGGGCAGTGTACAGACTGACCTTGGCGCGAATTTCAACCTGATCACCTTCCTTGGGCGAGAAAGTTAACTGCGCAGTGCGAGAGCGAAACATGGCACAACGCACCTGGGCACCGCGATCCTTCAGGCTGAAATACCAATGGCCGGATGACGGGCGGGCAAGGCTCGACAACTCTCCTTCTACCCGTACATTGGCAAAGGATATTTCCAGCAGTTGCTTGGCGCGTTCATTCAGTTGACTGACCGTAAACACGGCGGGCGGGGTGGGTGAGGGCATGGTGATCTCGAACAGGGTTTGTGCAGAGGCTGCCATAGCTGCCGGGCTTTGACCAGAAGAGGGGATGGTTTTGTGTGGTGATTGTTCATCTGTGGTACAACTGTTTTTTTGGCTGCATCAGCGGAAATGAGAGCGAGGGCGTACATCGGGTTTCAGTTGTTGGTACCATAAATGAGGTGGATAAGGCATATTAATGTCCCCCATGGAGTGCGGCGGCAAGTACGTGACAATACGCTGGTTGTCGTAATGAATTGACCCGGTTCAAGGATACAAACTATGAAAAAAATTGCGGCAATTGCCATTCTGACAGCATCATCTTCATTTGCACTGGCTGCGAATGGCCCAGCTGGTTGTGGCTTGGGTACAGCGGTTGTTTTCCCCGATGCTGATGAATGGCATGAACATGTAATGGCAGCCACGACTAACTCTAGTGTTTCTGGCAACCAGACTTTTGGCATGACCTCTGGCACCTTGGGTTGTGAAGCGGCCAATGGTCCTCTGTCTCTAGAAATGGCACAGGCATTTATCGACGACAATATGGATCAGCTGGCTGCTGATGTTGCCGTTGGTGAAGGCGAAACCTTGAATGCGCTGGCCGAAGTGGTGGGTGTTGATCTGTCTGATCGCGCCACTTTTGCTGCTGCACTGCAAGCCGATTTTGACGCCATGTTCAACGAAAAGGCGACTTCTGCTACCGCGCTGGAAGCCATGACCGCTGCGATGGCTGCGGATGCCAGCTTGCAAAAATACCTGGGCTGATCTGATCGCTCAGAGGTAACAGATTGCTGAACAGTGATCTGGAAAAAGTGCGCCAAGGCGCACTTTTTTGTGTCCTTTATTTACGTTATCGATTTCGATCTGCAGATATGGAGGCACATAGAGATGTCCCTAAAGATTGATAGGTTGCTGGTTGGGTATCCCGACAGGAGGGATATCTGATGGGCTTGATCAGTGAGCACATTGTGAATGAATAGTTACCCCGGCTGCAGCAGCGGTATCCCTCTGACCGAACCGTCGCGGCGCTTGCTTGCCTTTATTGTGTGTGCGGTTGCCGGTTGTCTGGGCCTGGTTCCGGCGCAAGCCGACACCCCTGAGCCTGACATGCTGTTGGCATCTCCGCCTGACTCCATGCTACAGCCATTGACCGCACCAGAATCACAGCGTCTGGATGCACTGGCCGACGCGCCTCAGTGGCGGCACTTGCTGCATTATCGCTATCACTCGTTCAGTTTTCGCTGGATGGCCCAGAATGATTCGCCGGATTTTTATCTGGCTCACCCGGATGGTCATCTGGAAGGCGAAGAAGGGCTGCGCAAAGAGCTCAAGGCCGATGTGCAGGCATTTTTACAACGGGGTCTCGGCCCGGATATTTCTGCACAATGCCGTTTCCCGGCCCGTTATCATTGGTTGCAACAACAGTTACCAGAATACGACTGGCAAGATCAGCCTTGCCCGGCATTTGAGGATTGGCGTGCCACACTGGATGCTTATTCCCTGACCCTGGTATTTCCGGCGGCGCATATCAATTCGCCATCTTCCATGTATGGCCATACCTTGATACGTATGGATCGCCAGGACCCGGCGTCGAGCAAGTTATTGGCCTACAGCGTGAATTTTGCCGCCAACGCCAACCCGGATGATAACGAACTGGTGTTCAGCTATAAGGGGCTGACCGGAGGCTATCCCGGCGTGGTTTCGGTCATGCCGTACCATGTGAAAACCCGTGAATACCAGCATATGGAATATCGTAATGTCTGGGAGTACCCACTGGCACTGACGCCCACAGAAGTGGACCAGTTTGTTCGCCATGTCTGGGAGTTGAAAGATACCGGGTTTGATTATTTCTTCTTTGATGAAAATTGCTCCTACCGGGTGCTGGCGATGATCGATGCCGCCACGGAGCGTTCAGACTTGGCTGATGACTTTGTGTTAACTGCCATTCCGGTCGAAACCATTCGGGCGCTGGACTCCGCCGACCTGATCGCCGGACATGTGTTTCGGCCATCGGCTGCTGCCGAGCTGGAAAATATGGAATACCAAAGCTCGCCAGCGCAGGTTCAACTGGCGTTGCAACTGGTCGCCGGTCAACTATCACCGGCGCAGTTACCCAATAACCTGGATGATCAGCAACAAGCACAAGTGCTTGAACTTGCGTTTACCTATGCCCGTTATCTCTCGGTGAAAAAGAAACAGGCCAGCCCGGCATTACGGCGGCAGACTCTGGCCATTCTGAAAGCGCGCAGTCAATTGAACCAGACCAGCGGCAGTGCCTTTCCACTACCGGTGCAAGCACCGACCCGTGATGACCTTGGCCATGGCTCGACCCGGGTTGGTGTGGCGATGGGGGCGGTGGACGATAAACGGTTTACCGACCTGTCCTTGCGTCCGGCGTACCACGATGTGATGGATCGGGCGAAAGGTTTTGTCCCCGGTTCTGAAATCCAGATGTTACACCTGACGCTGCGTCACCAGCCGGATACCAGCGCCCGGGTACAGCAATTGTCGGCGGTCAAGGTCTTGTCTCTGGCCAGTCGAGGGGAGCTGTTAAAGCCACTTTCCTGGGGAGTGGATGCGGGCTACGATCGTTTGCCCGACCTTGACGGCCGTGCCGGGGCCGGTCATGGCTATCTGAATACTGTGTTTGGCTACACCTGGGGGCTGGGCCAAAGTCCACTGTCTCCCAATGGCATGGGGCGTATTTATACCCTGCTGGAAACCCGACTGATGGCCGGGCAACAACTGGGTGATGCCGGTTGGAACCTCTCGGCGGGGCCTGTGGCGGGCTGGCTGTATCAAGGAGCGTTATGGCAATGGCAGCTGTCGGTACAATGGACACCGGGGATTGCCGGAGAACAACTGGACCTGCAGCAGTGGCAAGGGCAGTTGGGGCGCACGATTCTGGATTCCGGGCAACTCCGGTTAAAAGCCAGTACCCACCGCGTTGAACATGAGTGGGTTGAGCAATGGTCGCTTGGCCTGAACTGGTATTTCTGAGGCGGTATTTCTGAGGCGGTCCGGGTCATGTGGCCAACCAATGGCGGTTTTGATGGTGTGGATGTCTTGGTTGTGTGTCTTGGTTGTGAACAGCCTGGTTGTGATGTCTTGGGTTTGGATGGCGTAAAAGTGAGGATCTGGTTGTGATGGCATTACGCCGTTGGTGGCGTGGCGGTTTTGTGATGGCTGGTACGATCGGCTTGCTGGTATTGATGACGGGCTGTGCTTCGCTGACGCGCCTGTATTTTCACCCGCAGCAGGTCTGGGTTCGAACACCCGCCGCCCTGGGGCTGGCGTATGACGATGTTGAGCTGACTGCCGCCGATGGCACCTTGCTGCATGCCTGGTGGTTGCCGGGGCAAAAGGCTCACGGCACTGACTCCGTAATCCCCGGATTGTCTGCAGAGACCGCACACACCGACACCGAGGAGCCGCTACCCGTGGTGCTGTATCTACACGGTAACGCAGAAAATATCAGCTCCCACCTGCTCAGTGTTGCCTGGTTACCCGCACAAGGGGTTGGCTTGTTGGCGCTGGATTATCGGGGTTTTGGTGCTTCGCAGGGGCAGCCGTTATTGCCGGATGTGCTGCAGGACCTTCACGCAGCCGCAGCGTGGTTGCAGCAACGTTTTCCTGAACGGCCTTTGGTGGTAATGGGGCAAAGTATCGGTGCCGGCCTGGCGGTACCTTTTGTTGCCGACTCCGCCGCGCGTTATGGCATTGATGCCCTGGTGCTGGAAGCGCCACCGGCCCGCTACGCTGAGGTAGCCAGAGATATGTTCTCACGCAGCTGGATCGGCTGGGCCCTGATGCCTGCCACCTGGTTGTTGCCATCCGACTGGGACCCCGATGCCTATGCCGCCGCGATTTCGGTGCCGGTACTGGTGATCCATAGCCCGGAGGATCAGGTCATCCGTATCGGGCAGGGTAAAACACTGTATTCCGATTTGACTGGCCCTGCCTGCTGGATAGAAGCCAGCGGCCCCCATGTCGCTGCTTTTGCCCAGCCGGAAGTACGCCAGCAGACTCTGGAATTCCTCTCAGGACTTTCCTGTCCGGCGTTGTCGAAGTAAGACTTTCCGGGTACAATGCCGCGCCTAAGTTTCTCCGGGGTCGCTTAAAAACGTGATATTCCCGGCGGATCAGGCCAGCGATCTAGGCTTTCCGTCACCGCGTTTGACTTCGGGTAACCTCCCAAATTTCCCCATTCTGGAAGGCTCTCTATGTTGCGAATCGCTCAGGAAGCACTCACTTTTGATGATGTGCTATTGGTTCCCGGTTATTCTGAAGTTCTACCCAATCAGGTTTCTCTGAAAACTCGTTTGACCCGTGGTATTGAGCTGAAAATTCCACTGATTTCTTCCGCAATGGATACCGTCACCGAAGGCCGTCTCGCCATCGCCATCGCGCAAGAAGGTGGCCTGGGCATCATCCACAAGAACCTGACGCCAGAAGAACAGGCCGCCGAGGTTCGCAAGGTTAAAAAATACGAAAGCGGCGTCGTCAAAGACCCGATTACCGTAACCAGCTCAACCACCATCAGTGGTGTACTGGCGCTGGCCGACCAACTCAATATTTCCGGTATGCCAGTGGTCGATAATGGCGAGCTGGTGGGTATTGTGACCCGTCGTGATGTGCGCTTTGAAAAAAATCTGGAAGCCACCGTTGCTTCCGTGATGACCCCGAAAGAAAAACTGATCACCGTACTTGAAGGCACCAGCCCAGCGACCGTTCAGGATCTGCTGCACAAGCACCGTATTGAAAAAGTCCTGGTACTGGACGAAGCCGGCAAGCTGGTGGGTTTGATGACCGTCAAGGACATCGACAAGGCCAAAGCCTCTCCGAACGCCGCCAAGGATGATCAGGGCCGCTTGCTGGTCGGTGCCGCAGTTGGTACCGGTGCCGGTACCGACGAACGCGTTGATGCCCTGGCCGCAGCCGGTGTTGATGTCATCGTTGTGGATACCGCCCACGGTCATACCTCCAACGTGAACGGTACTGGCGTTATCGACCGCGTTCGTATGATCAAGGAAAAATACCCGAATGTGCAGGTAATTGGCGGCAACATCGCCACGGCTGACGCCGCGATTGCGCTGGCAGAAGCCGGTGCTGATGGTGTTAAAGTCGGTATTGGCCCCGGTTCTATCTGTACCACCCGTATCGTTGCCGGTGTGGGTGTACCGCAAATCAGCGCCGTAGCCAACGTGGCTGAAGCGATGGAACAATACGGCGTTCCGGTGATTGCTGACGGTGGTGTACGCTTTTCGGGCGATATCGCCAAGGCACTGGTTGCCGGTGCATCCGTGATTATGGTGGGTTCCATGCTGGCCGGTACCGACGAAGCCCCCGGCGAAGTGGAACTGTTCCAGGGTCGTGCTTACAAGTCTTACCGTGGCATGGGGTCACTGGGTGCCATGGGTCAGACCCAGGGCTCTTCCGACCGCTACTTCCAGGACAAGAAAGAAGGCGTCGACAAGCTGGTGCCTGAAGGTATCGAAGGGCGTATTGCCGTCAAAGGCCCGCTGTCAAATGTGGTTCACCAGCTGATGGGTGGTGTACGTGCCGCCATGGGTTATACCGGATGCGCGACCATCGACGATATGCGCACCAAACCCCAGTTTGTACAGATCACCGGCGCGGGCATGAAAGAATCCCACGTGCACGATGTACAGATTACCAAAGAAGCGCCTAACTACCGCCTTGGTGACTGATTCGTGTATCTCTCTGGCTTGTGTGCGGTTGCTATGCGCGCAAGCCCGGGAGGAACCACCCCACAGGGGTCGAGCGCTACGGATTATATGGATTAAAAGAGAGGGGATTAACGTCCCCTTTTTGCATTTTACATTGAACTGAACATTCACCCAGGGCCAAGGCCCGGTTTTCATGGATACCCTATGTCTCAAGATATCCACGCCCAGAAAATTCTGATTCTGGATTTTGGCTCCCAATACACCCAACTGATTGCCCGTCGTGTGCGCGAAATCGGTGTGTTCTCGGAAATTCGTGCCTTTGACATGGACGAAGCCGAAATTCTGGCATACAACCCAAGCGGTATTATTCTGGCCGGTGGCCCGGAGTCCGTTACCGAGGCCGGATCACCACGAGCGCCGGAGTGTGTCTTTACCCTGGGCGTACCCGTGCTGGGTATCTGCTACGGCATGCAAACCATGGCCGAGCAGTTGGGTGGTCAGGTTCAAGGTTCCAGCATTCGTGAATTTGGCTACGCCCAGATTCAGGTGGAAGGGAATGGTCAACTGTTCCACGATATTCGGGATCACATCACCGACGACGGCCAATCGCTGCTCGACGTCTGGATGAGTCACGGCGACAAGGTATCCGCCATGCCGGAAGGTTTTGAGCTGATGGCCTCGACGCCATCATGCCCCATTGCCGGTATGTACCTGGCCGACAAGCATTTTTATGGCGTCCAGTTCCACCCGGAAGTGACCCACAGCCTGCAAGGCCAACGCATTCTGGAACGTTTTATTCTGGATATCTGCGGCTGCGAAGTACTCTGGACACCGGCAAAAATCATCGAAGACCAGATCGAAAAAGTCCGCGCCCAGGTAGGTGAGCAAAAAGTATTGCTCGGCCTGTCTGGTGGTGTTGACTCCTCGGTGGTGGCGGCTTTGTTGCACAAGGCAATCGGCGACCAGCTCACCTGTGTATTTGTCGATAACGGCCTGTTGCGCAAGAACGAAGGCGACATGGTGATGGAAATGTTCGCCAACAACATGGGCGTTAAAGTCATTCGTGCCGATGCAGAAGCGCTGTTCCTGGGAGCGCTGGCTGGAGTCTCTGACCCGGAAGCCAAACGCAAGGTTATTGGCGGCAACTTTATCGACGTTTTTGACGCCGAAGCCACCAAGCTCAAGGACGTTCACTTCCTGGCGCAAGGCACCATCTACCCGGACGTGATTGAATCCGCCGCCTCCAAAACCGGCAAGGCCCACGTGATCAAATCCCACCATAACGTTGGCGGCCTGCCAGACGATATGAAAATGGCACTGGTTGAGCCATTACGGGAACTGTTCAAAGACGAAGTGCGCAAAATCGGCCTGGAACTCGGTCTGCCATACGACATGGTTTACCGCCACCCATTCCCGGGGCCGGGCCTGGGTGTTCGTATTCTGGGCGAAGTGAAAAAAGAATACGCCGATATCCTGCGCGAAGCCGATGCCATCTTTATTGAAGAACTGCATAACTTCGACTGGTACCACAAAACCAGCCAGGCCTTCGCGGTATTTATTCCGCAAAAGTCCGTTGGCGTCGTGGGCGACCAGCGTCGTTACGAATGGGTGATTGCCCTGCGTGCCGTCGAAACCATCGACTTTATGACCGCCCGTTGGGCGCACTTGCCTTACGAACTGCTGGAAAAAGTATCCAACCGCATTATCAACGAAATAGAACACGTCTCCCGCGTGACCTACGACGTGTCGAGCAAGCCACCTGCGACGATCGAGTGGGAATAATCACCCGTTAGTCTCTGGCTGGTAGTAACTGGCAAAAAACACATTTAAGCTCATGTTTTCATGGGCTTTTTTGTTTTTATTTCTGGCAGTATTTGGCAACTGATGGCAGCGGGAAGCACCGCATGAGCGTGGCATAGCGGTGGTATTATTTTCTCCAAGCACCATGCACAATCCTGATCAATATCACTACCTCTGGGCTGCTCGACGCAACCCGAAAAGCACACCTTCGACGTTGAGGACTACGTGTCGTATGCCCAGGAACGCCAGCAGGAGCGCAACGAAGAGGTTACCAGTTTTGTTAAAAAGGGTCGCATGGCCTAACTAGATAAGGATTACTGATTATGGAGTTTAGCTTTCCACCTCAAAACCTTGCGGAGGTATTTGGTTTCTTCGCAATGATGTTCATTGTGATGCTGGCCTTCTATTTTTTGGGGCAGTGGCTGCACAACACCGGACACGGCCCGAAGATGAAAGCCATTGCCGTTAAAATGGAGGTATTCCAAAACAGGTTGGCCGGGCGTGCCTACAAGGACATGACGAGATCGGTCGATCAAAAAATGAGACGCTGGCCGTTTGGCCGACGCAAGTAGTTAGAAAGCACACGGGCCGGTGATGGTGCACCGGCCCGCATTTTCACATACCACCTGACAGAGAGGTGACACATGACAACCACACATAATATCGAAGTTCAGCAAGCAATTCATCAGGCTGCGATCAAGCTGGCCGCCCTGGAGTTCATCGACCAGGAAACCGCCCGGCAGGTTTTGCCAGTCGCGGAGGCGGTCGCCAATATGTTCACGATCCTGTACTACCAGGCTGAAACTGGCGAGCAACTCCGGATGACTTCCAGCTGGCGTTAACAACTATCCGGCAGGCGATAATGTAATATGGCAATATACAATGGCAAAAGACATTAGATTAGAAGTTAAATGTTTTTGATTAAACAGGGCAGTATTTCCGCCCTGTTTTATTTTCTTTTTGGTGGTAATGTTAAAACGATTTTAGAGCTGTTGGGTAGGAGTATATGAAAAGCCGCTTCCTGTTTGGTGGCCTCGTTCCGATATCAGGTAAAGATGCTTTTTTGCACGGGAACAAATTACATAAAGCAACCTTCTAGCAACATAGTCTTGATGCTGAGTGGTTTGATTTCTTATGTCATTCCAATGAGGTATTTTTCCATGTAATAAACCAGTGCATATGACGACTTCATATTCATCGCCCTTTGTAGAATGGGATGTGGTTATTTTTACACCACTAGCTGAGGAAAAGAACGATTCTAGGTCACTGGCTCTATAATTCATCTTGTATTTTTTTATTCTTTCAGATGTGGATTTTTTTAAACTCTCCTTTTCCCTATAGGCTACAGTTTCAGCGTCTAGACTTATCTTAAGTTTATCGCAAAAATTTGTAATGATGTTTTCGATCCAGTTTTCAATTTCATCATCACTTTCTACGCATATTGAATTTATTGTTTTTAGGATTTTTTTGGATGAGGTTAGCTCATCATCTTGAGTTATGGTATTTATTTTTTCTGATAGTTCGCTTGAATATCTTCTTCTCTTTAAATAGTTTTTGATGTCCGGTTTGGTTAGGGCAAGCCGAATTAAGGTGAGCCAAACATTATCTTGATTTTTTGGAATTGGAGAAATCAGAAAGCCATCAATATTAAAAACCTTTTCTAAATCATTTAGTTTATTTGAAACGCCAATAACATCGAACCAGCTAGGGCAAAGTATAACGATCTCACTCTCAGGAATTCCTTGATTTAAGTGATGCTCCACGATGTTTTTAATGTACTCTGGAAGGTTCGATTTATGAATTTTATTTTCCAAATGAACCACAGATGGAAAGTCATGAATATCGGATTCAGATTTTACCGCATAACCTTCGTCTTGATATTTTATGTAATGATCGATAATTCTCTGGCTACTTCGAAAGCAGCCAGTCAGACGTTTTTCCTCAAGTGCCGTATCTAGTTCAAAGAAAGTTTCTAGTTCATCTTTGTCTTTAACGATTGCACCTAATCCTGTATATATTGCTTGTTCTTTATCGCCTATCAGTGTGATTTTTGTATGTTTTCTTATCACAATAAGTTTTAGTATTTCATATTGTATTTTTGATGTGTCTTGGTACTCATCAACGAGTATGTGATAAAAAAGCCTGCTTAAACGATTGCAAAGTTTCGGATTGGACTGTAGTAGCCGATAGCTAATATTAAGAATTAAATCAAAATCTATATAATTATTGTCATCTAGATAATTATGGTAGTCAGTGACCAGGCTGTGATATTTTGTTCCTACTGGGTATCTAGGCTTGTAGCTCTGTGTGAGAGATGTATTTATCGAATCAAAAAAACCGAAATTATAAAATTCTTTAAGTTCGGAAATTTTTGCATCCCTTTCATGCTCATCTATAACAGTGAATCCACCACATAACCTTGGAACTAGGTTAATATTTGGGTTGATTATCCATTGTAGGCAAAGTGAATGTATTGTTCCTACCCATAAGGATTTGCTTTCTACGCCAAATGATAAAAGCCTTTCTTTTATTGTGTCTGCCGCAATATTTGTATATGTTATGGCGATAATTTTTCGCTTTCCTATGGATAGGTCATCGGAGTGGTCGATTATGTGATAAAGCTTTGATACAAGAGTCCTCGTCTTTCCAGAACCGGGACATGCAGAAAGTAACATGTTATTATTGTAGATAACTGCTTCCATTTGTTCTGATGTTAGATTTCTATAAGGCATTATATTTCCATGAACCGAATGAAAGTATCATCATTGTAGTATGACTTATAGGAAGTAACTTTTTCCTCAAAGCTCTCCTTCCCATTTATTTCATCTTGTATTTCCTGTGACATCAAGCTGATATTGTATTCCATCATTTTTGACGTTATGAGCTGCAAATCTCTATCTGAAAGAGAAAATTTTATTGCTCTAAGAATATATTCAGGGATGACATTTTCAATATTAAGATGACCAACCATTTTTGCAGCAAGCCAACCTTTTCCTATTTTTTTGGCGAACTTTAAAGCTTGGTTGTATTTGGTGGGATTATCCTTTGATTCTATGTTTTTTAACACTTTTTCGCGGGCCGCGTCTTGGGTATAAGAAGGTGTTATTACTGATTTGAATAGCTCTACATTCTCTATGTGACTAATTAACTCAGTCTCGAATGTGTTTTCTGCATAAAAGGCTTCAACGTAAGGGTTTTTAATTGTATAGTCATCTAAAGCTTCTTTTCGTTTAGCTCCTGATTTTTGTGCGTTTAGTTGTGACTTTATATACTCAGGAGTTGCGAAGGTGTCATTGGCTTCTGTTATAAATGCTTTATCTAAATCGGTGAGTATTGAACAATAGCTTCTAATTCTGTCCTTATGGAAAAGATCAGATATATGCTTGAATACAGTGCCATCCATTTTTATCAGGCTTATTCCCATTTCTTCAAAACTTATGCCTAGTGTTTCTTTAACCAAAGCAGGAATTAGTATAAGTTCGGCGTCACCCTCAACTAGTATTACGCTTTTAGCAAATAGGAGATCACTTCGAACTGCATCTAAGTATCTCTCTATACATAAAATGTTTTCAGGTTTTAACTTATTCGAAGGTGAGTATACTTCTGTAATTGTATCCTTTCTTGAAAGTATATTCATGGAGGAAATGTTGGAAACAGAACTTATTTGTGTAGAGTGGGTTGAAACAAATACTTGCGTATTTCTAAAGTTGAAGTTCTCGAAAAGGGTTTTTTGAATGTGTGTATGAATATGTGCTTCTGGCTCTTCAATCATTAAAAAATGGGTGATGTGTTCTTCGCTATCTCGAATTGCTTCATATTCATATAATTTTAGAGCTAAATATATTAGGTTTGCTCCGCCCAAGCTTAGATCCTCTATTCTGCCAGTACCCTGGTAGCTCAACGAATCCTCTACCACCAACCCAAGAGATTGTACTAGTTCGACAAAGTCTTCAGGAAGCTGAGATGAAACCTGAATTTTAGGTGAGTATGTCGATCCTATGGTGTTAACAAGAGAGCGAGCAATATCATTACTTAAGGTTTCTATCTCCGGTATCGAAGATATTTTTTTGTTTACATCAACTATATCATCAACGACACTTTTGTCGTCGGAAATTTGCTTGCTTTTTAGGGTAAGTAGTTTGTAAAGTGGGTTGGTTTTATAATATTTAAGGTCTGCAACAACATTTCTAAGTGCTTTAACATATGTGCAGGCAACTTCATTTATTAAAGAGAAGTATGGTGGCTTTCTATTTCCAATGAGCGCTTCACTTTCAAGGTTTGGATTAGGAAATGTGTACTGGTCAAAATCACCTGCATATAGTTTGTAAGTTGCCTCATCAGTAAAATCTAACTTTGTTCGGACAAAAGCTACTGGCTCGTAAGTTTCTCTCGATATGGAGTTAGAAGAACAGAAATTAAGTATTTTTTCTTTTCGTAGAGAGAAGTCTGAATGATCGTTGCTGATTTCGTATAATTCTTGACGGAACGCGAATTTCGGTCTGAAAATAAAAGTATAAGTTCCATCAGTGGAAGCTTTTGGTTCTTCACCATCATTCAGAATATAGTTTGCTAATACTTGTTGTTCTTCTGTCTCGTCTAAACCTTCAAAATCAATTGCGATTACAACCCAGTGTCCGAAAGGTTCTCCTAGTCCTCTGTGAAAGTCATCCTTAGAAAGAAATTTCGCATTTGCTGGTAATGAATCATCCAGAATTAATCTCATGGCCTGAAAAACGTTAGTTTTTCCTGATGCATTTTCACCAATAATATTGTTTACGGCATTTCCTTTAAACCAAAACTTTGCTTTTTTGAAGTTCTTATAGTTAACAATAGATACTTGACGAATGTACATAACGTTATAATGCCTTAAGATGTTGAGCGTTCGGTGCTAGCACAGATATATTGTGTAGCATAGAATGGTATGGTATGGAATCGATGGCATCTAAAAATTGCTAAAATTGTCCGTTGAAATACCATTTAAGAGGGTTGGATGGGCAAATTAGGTTTCGCAGTCCGTGGGCTGAAAAGGCGCGGTACCTCTATATCAGACCAAGAGCGACTGAGCTGCTGCGATGATGCAGATGGCTACCCTGTGAACGGGGCGGCTGTGCGACAGTTGACTGTAGATGAGGCAAATGATTTGCGTAGGGACATGGCTGAATCCTCCGCTTGGGCCAAGGCTGAGCTGAAACGCCGACGAACAGCAAAAAACCAAAAAAAATCTGAGTATGATATAGATGATGGTATTCAGAAGTGCCGTATCTATAACTGTCTGGTTTATATATGAAATTTGTTCTTATTGATATTGGAGTGGGAGTGAAATAAGGTCTTTCAGGGACTATCGGCAGCAATCGAAAAAAAATGTAAGTTTATGATTTATCTAAATTTACGTCTCATTACCTATTGGTGGCTATCGGCGGCAAGCAGGAACATTTGTCGGTAAAAGCGACGGTATCGCGAATTCCCCGGATTAAGACTCTCCCATTTACCGTCATGCCTTTTTTCGGCATGACGGTAAAACTACGCCCTAACTTCTTTTGATATCAAGAACTTAGGGGCATCATCAGGACTCCTGACCCTTGACGGTAACAAACCGTAAATACAGGAGAAACCTGATATGTTGACCGATACAGCGCTACGCAAACTCAAGCCCAATGGCGCTACCTACAAGGTTGCCGACCGCGACATCCTGCCCGCTTTCAAGAACCGTCTGCTGGCTGAAATCACACCCGACGACCTCCGCGCCCTGTGTATGAAGGTGAAAAAGCGCGGGGCAACCGCGATCCACGTCCGCGATATCGTCAAGCAGGTCTACGCACACGCCATCATGCACGGCGATAAAGTGGCCAATCCGGCCGATGAGGTGATGCCGTCATCCATTGCCACTTTTGCACCCAAGGACCGCGCGCTGTCACCCTCGGAGATCCGGCTGATGGTCCACGAAATGGACACCATACCCACATCGCCGACCATTCGCCTGGGGCTGCGCATGATCCTGCTGACCCTGGTGAGAAAAGCCGAGTTGCTAAAGGCGACCTGGGATGAAGTGGATTTCGAGACCGGGTATGGAGCATTCCGAAGGAACGGATGAAACGGCGCTTCCCTCACAATGTATATTTGTCCCAGCAGGCGTTGGACATCCTGGTGCGATCAAGACCTGTGCCGGTGGATCCAAGTACCTGTTCCTGCTCGCTATGATGGTGACCAATGTGTTACCAACAATGCATGTCCATCGGGACCCTGAACCGAGTGACCCTGAAGGTTTCGGAACAGGAGTGGGAGAAAGGTTTGCCGCTGGAGCCTTTCACCGTCCATGATTTGCGTCGCACCGGATCCACCTTACTCAACGAAGTCGATTTCAATCGCAACTGGATCGAAAAGGCCCGGCCCACGAGGATGACTGCTCCTCTCGGGCGGTGTACAACAAAGCGGAGTATACCGAGCAGCGTCGGCACATGATGCAAGAGTGGGCCAATATGATTGATGTTTGGGCGGAAGGGGGTAGCTGCATTCCGACCTTGATGCCGTCGACAATGTCGGTGCCTGTATTAAAGGCATCGGTATGAGTGCCGTGGTCATGGTGATTGTTGGCTTGTGGTCGTCTGGGTGGCGTATTGGTCATGACCAAGTGGTTTATGGGGAAGCCGAAAGACTTACTTTGAGTGAGTCCTTCGGCTGTTTGGTAAACTCCCCGGATAACTAGCAGGACGCTTTCTGTAACCCAGGGTTGTCAATTGACAACCCTGGGCGCCATCCCCATACTGGAGACAAGGAATGACTCGCTCATCACATCCGAAGAAGGAAATTGAAGCCGCGCTCAAGCATGCGGAAGAGGAGGGCTGGCGAGTCGAGGTGGGTGGTAGTCATGCCTGGGGCAAGATCTACTGCCCTTACAATGATGATGAATGCCGTTGTGGTGAGTTCTGTATCGCCAGTGTGTGGAGCACGCCGAGAAATCCCGGCAGTCACGCACGAGCGCTGCGCAGGGTGGTGGACAAGTGTTCCACTCACCAGCGCCGGGGTGATACGGAGTCGGAGGATTGAGCTATGGAATATATTTTTACGCTGAAATACCAATTGGCTGACTACGACAGCGACTTGGATGCACTCGTCGAACGATTGGGTGCCGCTGGTTGTGATGACGCCCTCGTCGGTGTGGGACAGCCAGGTCGCTTGGCGCTTGAATTCTCCCGCGAGGCAGACAGCGCCGAGGAAGCAGTTCGCACTGCCCTGGCCGATGTCAAAAGTGCTGTTCCCTCCGCGCGCCTGATTGAGGCTTCCCCGGACCTTGTCGGTTTGACGGACGTCGCCGATTTGGTGGGAGTTTCTCGTCAGGCAATGCGCAAGCTCATGCTTGCTCATCGGGTAACATTCCCAATGCCGGTTCACGAGGGTAGCGCCTCGATCTGGCATCTGGCGGAAGTACTGGATTGGCTGAAGGCGCGAGGGGGCTACCAGATTGATGTTGGCATACTGGAAATCGCTCAAGTGGCATTGGAAGTGAACATCACCAAGGAGGCAATCCGGCACCCGAGGAGCAGACGGGATAACATGGAGTTGCTGACGGCATAGCCTTAAACTCAGTTATTGCGAGAGCGCACCGGGCGGATGATGCGCTGCCTCACATCTGGACCTGGAGTGGAGGCAGCTTTCCTGATCGGGATTGTCGCTTGCGTTCCACGATCCACTCCTCTACTTCCTCCAGGTCTCACGCCACGCAGCGGGGTGTCAGATTGAAGCGGCGCAGGAAATCCCCGCGACGTTCCATCTCGTAGATGGTTGGTTCTGCTAAAAGGGAGTGGGGGTTGCTCCACATATTGGGGTAGCTCCTCATATTCTTCTGCGCTTGGCAGTGGCAAAGATGATGGTTTCTGGAATTCCATATATAACTCCGGCGCTGTGGGGCGACTTTATAGCGATGGAGTTATAGTGGTTATTGAAGGCTGTTGAGCCAACTTGCTAGGGCAAGCCAGAGCGTAGCTGTGTAGTGGTCAACTAATCCCGGGCAGTATTTTAAAGTTTTCCTCAGCCGCAACGGGCGAAATGCCGTCGTTGAATGTATGAGGTCGCTGCCGGTTGTAGTAGTCCATCAGATAACCACCAACATCTTTCTTGGCCCGGCTAGAAGATGTTCAAAGTTCTGTGTCAGCTCATTCTCACAAATCCACGTACTTGTCTATCCGGCCTTCAAAATGGACTCTGGTACTGATATCACATCACCCAGCAACGGTGCGGCAATATGTCGCTGTCTCTGATGGCTCTGTTGTTGTATATCCGGCGAGCAGAGTGAGTTATATTCCTTGTTGGTTATATTGTTTTGCCATCAGACAGAGGTGTTAGCAGCTGTTCTGTTTATCCTCGGGGATACAAGGAGAAAGTTATGAATATCACGATACTTGGTTCTGGATTTGCCGCACTGACTGCGATTCAGGAGATCCGTAAACTCGCTCCAGATGCGGAGATTACCGTGATTTCTCCTTCTCAGGAGCTGGTGTACCTGCCCAGTCTGATCTGGATTCCTTCAGGCCTGCGTAAAGGGGAAGATCTGATCATTGATCTGACCAACTTCTTCCACCGTCAGAATGTTAAGCATATTGCCGCGAGGGTGGAGGATGTTCTGGATCAGGGTCGTACCGTGAAAACCAATCAGGGTGACTTCAGTAACGATGGGCTGATTATTGCGTCTGGCGGCCGTTTTATTAAAAAACTGCCGGGTATTGAGCATGCCATTACGCCCTGTGAAGGTATTTCTGCCGCTGAAGCTATCCGTGACCGGCTTAACGCTATGCCGGGCGGAACCATTGCCATCGGTTTTGGCGCCAATCCGAATGAGCCTTCTGCCATGCGTGGCGGTCCAATGTTCGAGTTTCTGTTTGGTATTGAAACCCTGCTGCGCCGTCAGGGCCGGCGCGATAAGTTTGAGCTGGTATTTTTCAACCCGTCACCAAAACCGGCGAAACGGTTGGGCGACAAGGTGCCTGATGCGGTGCTGAAAATGATGGCCGAACGGGGCATCCGCACCCATTTGGGTAACAAGATGAAAGGCTTTGAAGCCAATAAAGTGATTACTGAAGGCGGAGCAATCGACGCGGATCTGATTCTGTTTATGCCGGGTATGACTGGCCCCGCCTGGTCGCAGGAGTCAGCCATTGCCAAGTCGGAAGGTGGCCTGATCAAGGCGAATGAATATTGTCAGGTTGAGGGCATGGATAAAACCTATGTCTCCGGGGATTCCGGTAGTTATCCGGGGCCGGAGTGGCAGGCGAAGCAGGCGCATATGGCGGACCTTCAGGCGAAGGCCGCCAGTCGTAATCTGCTGGCAGAGCTGAAAGGTTCGCAGCAGTTTGAGACCTTTAAGCACGAGCTGGTGTGCATTATCGATATCTTGTCACAGGGTATTTTAATCAAGCGTACGGAGCGTAAGAGTCTGTTATTACCTCCGCTCCGGCTGATGCATTACGCCAAGCGCTTTTTTGAATACTGGTATTTGCGGCAATATCGTTGATTGTAAAGAGTGCCCAGCTATCCAGTGCAGGGTGCCGCCAGCGCGGATCAATGTACGTGAAGCTGGTTATTAGGCAGTGTCATGATGGATGTTGTCCTTGTTGTAAATACGACGCTATGTCACAGATGTCGGGGTGCTGCAGCGGTGCTTGTTTCATCCAGAAGCGGGTACCTGAGCTCCCTGCTGTTCCCTGAAGTGCTGTACCGGCGGGTAGTCGAATCCAGCTCAAGGATTCCAGGGTGTGATGGTCGATCTTGATGGCTCCGGACAAGATCAGTATTTCCAGGCCTCTGGCGTTGGCGATATTGATCGGTGAGTCTGGTGGATAGTTTTCCAGCGTTACGATTTCGTGGCCATCACTGAAAAGCGTTTCGGCGTCGGCAGTTGGGTGATGGATGCCGTCGTTGCTGTTCTTGATACTGGCTATGGTGCGTTGCGGATGTGTTGCGATGGCGGCGATTTGAGCCTGGTCGTCGGCGCGAAACTGCCACAGCTTGACGAAGATCGTGCAGCCCGACAGTGCAGCGGGGCGATGACGGCTACCCGGTGGGTTGCGCAGATAACTGCCTTTCGGGTAATCGCCGTGTTCGTCCTGGAAAACGCCATCGAGTACCAGTATTTCCTCGCCGCCAGCGTGTGTGTGGGCAGGAAATGTACTGCCTGGTGCGTAGCGCACGATAGAGGTGGCTCTGGCGACTTCATCACCTTCGCGATAGATCATTTTTCGGTCCACACCGGCTGTCGGGCTGGAAATCCAGTCCAGATCCGCTAGCTGAACATGGATGGGAGCGGTGAAGTTACTGTTGATTTTCATGGATGATTTGCTCCGTTGTTAACGGCATGTGAAATGTCAGAGCGCCAGAGCGTATCCGATCCGGTGTCTGTTGTGCTTTTTTTTGTCGCTCGACTTGCGATTGAACGCCGGTCGTCTGTTCTGGTCGGGCGCTGCGGTTATGCAGGCGTGTGGGTGTCAAAGGGGAGTGACACCCGGTAGCTCTCTTTAACTGATGACGCTCATTTCCGTGAGGGTAAATTCGACAACCGCGCTTTCCGTCGCCGCTAGGTAGGCGGCCAGATGTGGGGCATTCATATGGGTTTGCCAGAGTTCACGGGATACCCAGTTTTCATAGAGCATAAAGTGAGCGGGGTTTTCGTTGTCTTGGTGAAGGTCGTAATGGATGCAGCCTGCTTCGGCCCGGGTAACTTCAATAAGCTTTAACAGTTCTGTCTTTACCAGATCGATTTTGTCTGCTCTGGTGGTGATATTGGCGACGATGGTTAATTGAGTCATGTTGGTATCCTTTATTGGCAGCGGTTGTTGATCGAGCGGTCTTGGTGCCCTGTGCCTTGTTTCAGAATCCTTGCAGAACGATCTTGCCAATGGATCGACCGGACTCCAGTTCTGCGTGGGCTGCTCGCAGGTTGGCGGCGTTGATGGTCCCCAGATTTTTGCCGGCGGTGGTCTGGATATGGCCTTGATCAACCAGATCCGCTACGCGATTGAGCAGGCGGCTTTGCTCATCCATGTCTTTGGCATGAAACATGGAGCGGGCAAACATAAATTCCCAGTGCAGCGACAGACTCTTGGGTTTTATCTTGGCGATATCCAGGGTGTCAGGGTCATCAATCAGCGCGATTTTTCCGAAGGGTGCAAGTAAGTCGATATAGTGCTCGAAGTAGGATTCGGTGCTGTTCAGGCTGGCAACATGGGTCAGCTGGCCAATGCCCAGGGCTTCGATTTGTGCTGGCAGCGGCTGGGTGTGATCCACCACATAATGGGCACCGAGTTTTTTTACCCAGTTTCGTGAACTCTCCCGTGATGCAGTGGCAATAATAGTGGCGCCGCTCAGCGTGCTGGCGAGTTGCAGCAGAATCGAACCAACTCCTCCGGCAGCCCCCACAACCAGAATGACTTCATCGGATCGGCTGTTATCCTCTGGCTTCTGCTGCTGCAATGACAGGTGCTCAAACAGTAATTCCCAGGCAGTGATGGCGGTCAGAGGCAGTGCTGCCGCTTCGGCATCGGACAGGCTTTTGGGTTTGCTGCCAACGATGCGTTCATCAACCAGTTGATATTCGGCATTGCTGCCTTGCCGGCTGAGGTCGCCAGCATAATAAACCTTGTCGCCGGGATTGAATTGGGTAACCGATTCGCCGGTGGCCACGACTTCGCCCACGGCGTCCCAGCCAAGTACCTTGTTGTTGCCATCTGCTGGCGCGACGTTCTGGCGAATCTTGTAATCCACCGGGTTGACCGCAATGGCGCTGATCTTGACCAGCAGGTCACGGCCGGTGGCTATCGGTTGGGGCAATTCGATATCGTTTAGCGCTGCATGGTTATGGATAGGCAGGGATTGTGTGTAACCAATGGCTTTCATAAGGATTCTCCGGTCAGTGATGATCTGAGAGTTATAGTAGGGCTTGTATTAATCGTCTTAAACAGCACAATGGAAGAATCATTATCAAATAAAATTTGAAAATATGTTGTTAGAAGATCTCCAGGTGGCGGTTAAAGTGGCTGAGTTTCGTAGCATCACAGCGGCGGCCACCAGTCTGAATATGCGCAGTGCTACGGCCAGTGCCGCCCTTAAGCGGGTGGAAAGCGCCCTTGGGGTAGAGTTGTTTGTCCGGACGACTCGCAGTTTGCGGCTCTCTGCTGCAGGCGAACGCTATATTCCCGAGTGTGAAAAGGCATTATTGATGCTGGAGCTTGCGCGGCAAAGCGTGAAAGGTGATCTGCATGTGGTGGACGGCGAGCTGCGTATTGCCTTGTCATCGGATCTGGGACGGAATCTGGTCACGCCTTGGCTGGACGACTTTATGGATGCAAACCCTGGGGTCAGCCTGCGTTCTCATATCAGTGATAGTAATATCGACTTTTACCGTGACTCTGTGGATATCGCGCTGCGCTACGGTTCTCCTGATCAGGCCAATCTGTATGGCTTCAAAATCTGTGATGTCCCCTGTGTGCTCTGCGCCTCGCCCCAGTACCTTGAGGCTAATGGCACGCCCAGACACCCCCATGATTTGCCGTTACACAAAGGCGTGTTTTACCAGCTGCAGGATATTGTCCACGATGTGTGGGTGTTCTCCCAAGGTGGAAGCGACTACAAGATCAAGATGAGTGGCAACCGCATCGCCAACGACGGCGATCTGGTCAGGCGCTGGTGTGTTGCAGGTAAAGGGCTCGCCGTTAAATCCTGCCTCGATATGTCGTTTGATCTGTTGGCGGGCCATGTGGTCAGCGTTATGCCGGAGTACAAACCCACTGCTTCAGAGCTTTGGCTTATTTGCCCGAGCCGACAATCGATCACGCCGGCGGTTCGCTTGCTGCGGGACACCATCCGGGAACAGTGTGCGGCAATCTTGCAGCAACTGTTTGAGAAAGGGGTGATAGAGAGGGTTGCGGTCGGATAGTCTCCCCCGGTTTTGCCTTTCTTTAATGAGGGACTCTGCTGCTGTTCGATGTACTGAGGACGACTTCCACAACGAGAGGAATTGCTGCTGAGCAGAGTTGTCCTCTGTATGGCTTATCAAACCGGATACAATAGCAGATGGACTGCCAGGTGTTAGACGCCTGATAGATGAGGTATAAAAAGCCCGCGTGCCCGTGCGGGCTTTTTTGTGTCTTGCGGGCTGGCAGAACACAGACATAAAACACAGATGGGCTTTCACTGACTGAGGACAGCTCACCGACCAGAAGGAAAAAACGATGACAACGGCACAACCACGGCTAGGCCAACGCGGGATGCTGTTTATGCTGGTGATCCTCGGTGCCTTTCCGCCGTTGACCATGGATATCTATCTGCCTGCGTTGCCGCAGATCGCCGAGGCGTTTGCTGTCTCCCATGATGCCGTAAATCTGACACTGGGTGGCTATATGGTGGCCTATGCCTGCGGCATGTTGTTTTGGGGGCCGCTGAGCGAGAAGTTCGGGCGTAAGCCGATTCTGTTGATTGGGCTGGCGCTGTATGTGCTGGCCAGTCTTGGCTGTGTGTTCTCTTACAGTATTGAGCCGCTGATTTTTTCCCGGGTTTTGCAAGGTTTAGGGGGTGGTGCCATCACGGTGGTGGAAACGGCCATCGTTAAAGACCTTTACAAGGGCCGTGAGCGTGAGCGGATTCTTGCCACTGTGATGTCGTTGGTCGTTATCGCGCCGTTGGTCGCTCCGGTGTTGGGGGCCGTGCTGCTGAGTGTTGCCTCATGGCACGCAATATTTGTGGCTCTCGCCCTGTTTGGCCTGTTCGCCACGGCCCTTGTGTTGCTGTTTCGGGAAAGTCTGGTTAATCGCTATGACGGGCCGGTGGTCAAGTCCTGGAGTCGGTTGGGCACGGTGCTGAGCAACCCGCGCTTTGCCTATCTGGTGTTGCTTTTTGGTATGGCGCCGATGTGCCTGATGGCGTTTATCGGCAGCGCGGCTTATGTCTATATCGATGGCTTTGGCATGTCCGAGCAGGCGTTCAGTCTGATCTTTGCCATGAATGCGGTGTGTGCCCTGATTGGCCCGATGCTGTATCTACGCCTGTCGCGGCGGATGCCGGTGCAAACCATCGTCCGCATGGGGTTTGCGGTGTTGGTGATGAGTGGTGTGATGCTGGTCTTCTTTGGTGATCGCTCACCCTGGCTTTTTGCGGCCTGTGCCGCCGTGGCCACTCTGGCTGTGGTCGGCCTGCGTGTGCCCGGCACCAACCTTATTCTGGAACAACAGCAGCGTGATACTGGCTCGGCGGTGGCGCTTGTTCATTTTATCACCAGTATGTTCGGTGCCATGGCGGTGCAGCTTGTCGCCGCCCATTCCGGCAATATGACGTCCACTCTGGGTGGCCTTTTTATGGTGGTGGGGCTGCTCTGCGGTGTTATGTGGCTGGCGGTGCAGGGTCGTCCTTTTGTGATGGATCATCTGACGAAATACGATAAAGCGGAAGTGATGTAGGGCCTGTATCCGTGGCTACAGGCTCTGTCTGTGGTTGTTGCGATTTATGTTCCGGCCTTGTGCTCTTGTGTCGGGCTCTTGGTAACAAGTGCGAGGCCAAACAATACCGGTACCAATATCGCCAGGGCCAGCATCAGGTTGAGGGCGTTGTCGGGTGTGTCGGAATGTGTCCAGTATACGGCAATCAGCCAGGGTGCTGCCGCTCGTGCCAGTGACATGGGAATCAGCATAATGCCGTTGATGCTGCCGTAGTGGTGGCGCGTCAGCAGTTCCGGTACGGCCATGCCGCGCACGATGGTAAAGATGCCGTTTGCGCCGCCATAAAGCACACACAGGGCCGCCAGTGTAAACGCCGATGGCGGTGCTTTTAATAGCAGGATCGCTAGCGGAAACGCAACGCTGGCCAGCAGGCCAAGATGTTTGATGGAGATTTCCCGGAATAACAGCAGCAATAGTCGGGCACCGACCTGGGCCGGGCCAATCAGGGCAATGGCGAACACGACGGCTTGAATATCGGAAGACAGGGCAACCAGCAGCGGGTAAATATGGTAGGTAAAGCCGGAAAACAGCGCCATATAAAAACAGAAAGAAGCAGTGAGCAGGTAGAATCTCGGGCTGTATAGCATCGCCCGAACAGGATTGTCCGGGGGACTGGGGGATGCGGTTGTTGCGGGTTGGTGCCGAGGTGTGTAATCGGCCACCGTGGCTGAGCGAATGGCCCAAAAGTACAGTGGGGCGGCGACGGCCATATTGATGGCTGCCAGTCCCAGTAGTGCGCCGCGCCAGCCCAGGTTGTCGAGCATCCATTGCAGCAGCGGTATAAACACCGTGCTGGCAAAACCGGCCCATAAGGTGATGGTGGTGATGGCGGAGCGGGCTTGTTGCGTCCCTAACTGGCGTATGGTGACGGCAAAGGCGGGTTCGTAAGATAACGCCGCTTGTAGTACTCCTAAGGTGATCACGACATCATACAGCGCCGTCATGGTGTTGATACTGGACCAGCCCAGCAGTGCAAGGGAAGCAGCCACCGTCGCGCCAACCATTAATGGACGACCATGGCCACGATCAATCAAAGCCCCCACCGGGTAGGCGGCTAACGCAGCCGCCAGCAAGCCCAGTGTGGCAGCCCCATAAATATCCGCACGGCTCCAGCCCAGTTCATTACAGATGGCCTCGGCAATCAGGGGGAAGCTGTAATACAGCGTTCCCCAGGACACCATTTGACTGATGCCCATCGCTGCCACAAAGCTGCGATGGGCGGGTGCAGGCAACCTGCTCATCCCTGGCAAGATGACGTGGCTGGAGAGGGTGCCGCTGCCGTCGTCGAGGCCTGGGCGGCGGCGTACATGGCGTTGCTGCCTAATGCGGTAACAACCGCGGCCACTTGTTTGTAACCGGTACGCAGCAAAAAGGTTGGTGCACGGCCATAACTCTTGATGCCCAGGATAAACAGGCCGGGTTCCGGGTGGGAGAGTTCTGCCAGGCCGTGTTCAGGCACTGAACCACAGCTGTGCTGATTGGGGTCGATCAGGGGGGCCAGTCGTGTTGGGCTTTGTGTGGCCGGGTCCAGAGAGGTACGGACTTCGGCCAGCAGGCTCAGGTTGGGACGGAAGCCGGTGGCTGCGATGATGCGATCGACGGGCGGCAAGGTACGTGAGCCACTGCGTACCACCAGCTGGCCGTTATGGCGCTCGATGGCTTCGATTTCCAGTTCGGTAAATACTTCGATACGGCCTTGCTCCAACAGCTCTTGAATGCGGACTTCCAGACGTCGGCGTTCCTGCAATTCATCATTGGCGGGGGAGCGAACCACGTTGGTGACAGAGGCATTACGTACCCCCCAGAGTAGACGCATGCCTTCGTGTTGCTCAGCCAGCACCACCAGATCCTGCAACGCGTTAAACGCCGAATGGCCACCGCCGACAACCAGCACTGATTGGTTGACGTATTGGTCGCGGGCAGCACCAAGAATATTGGGCACACCGTAGGCGATGGCGTCTGCAGCGGCATTTTCCCCGAGTGCTGGAATGCCGTGGGTTCCCAGCCAGTTAGGGGTCTGATAAGTGCCGGAAGCGTCAATCACCGCCTGTGCGACAACGTCGCGTTCGCCGTCAGGGCCGGTAACACGGAGCACAAACGGGGACTCGTTACGGCCGCCGGTGCGCAGTACATCATGGTTGAGACGGCTGACCGACTGAACCTGGGTATTCAGCTGCAGGTGAGGGGCAATGGCCGGGTGAGAGGCAAGTGGTGTGACATACTGTGCCAGTAATTCCTGGCCAGTCGGGAAATCGCTGGCAAGCGGGTGGTTCCAGCCCTGTTGCTGCAGTAATGTAGCGGCGGCGGCATCGACGTTGTAAGCCCAGGGGGAGAACATGCGCACATGGCCCCAGCGTGCCAGGTTGGCACCGGCCTGGTCTCCGGCTTCAAATACGATGGGGGTGTAGCCCTGGTCAAGCAGGTGAACGGCGGCACTCAGTCCGATAGGGCCTGCACCGATAACGGCAACCGGTAATTGGGATGTGGTCTTGTTCATAGCATGGTCTCCATGATTAATGTTGTTACTAACAACTAATTGGGTAAAAAAATGGGCTATGAGCCCAGGCGATCACGAGCGGCTTGGGTCAGCTGCCGGATCAGTGTCAATGCGCCATCGACCACTTCAGCGGGAACGTCTTTGATCATGGACGCTTCTTCCGCGATCAGGTCTTGATGGATGGTCTGGTATAACGCTTCGCCAGCAGGAGTCAGTGAAAGTTGCACTGCGCGCTGGTCGGCCGGGTCGTGGGCCTTGAGTACATATTGCTTGCGCAACAGGGAGTCGACGACCCGGCTGGTGGTGCTTTTGTCGAGATACATCTCGTCGGCCAGCGCCTGAAGGCGTAACGGGCCACGCTTGACCAGGGTTTCCAGTGCGTAGCACTGGGCCACCGAGACATCGTGGTGGCAAATGCAATCACGGTCGCGGAACTGGTGAACACGGATAAGTTGGTTCACTGCTTCGTAGAGTTCCTGAGCGCGTTTCGAGCTGGCGGACATGGCGATGGGTGTCTCGTTAATGGCTGCGTTAATTGGTTGTTAGTAGCAACTATAAAAGTGCCTGTTGATGGTTGCAAGCCCGAATTTCAGAAATGGGTTCTGAAATTCGGGCTTGTACATAAAATATACAAGAATGATAAATAAGGCCGTCACATGGCTGGCTGATTCGAGCCATTCTCTTTTTTTTGCATAAATATGTCCGAGGGTCTCACAAACAGTTGACCCTGACCTATCATTGGATGAGGATTTCCATACCACTCACTAACATTAGTAAGCTCAATGACCCTACGACACCTTTCTGTAAGCTTGCTGATCATGTTGTACAGCATTGGCGCGGTCGCCGAGCAAGGCACCGACACTATTCCAACACCGGAAGCGGAAGCTGCTGCGCGTGCGCAATTCGTTGAAGTGGAACAGCAACTGGACACCGTGCCCTATGAGGCAGTGGCCGATCTGATTGAGCCATTACAGGGTTATTCACTGTACCCGTATTTGCAATATCAGGTTTATCAGCGTTTCCCGGAGCACCTGACCCAGGCTGAGGTGAGTCGTTTTCTGGACAGCTACCCACAGTTTCCCCGCCGTATTTATCTGCAAAATACCTGGCTGAAGCAACTGGCCAAGGAGGAGCGGTGGCAAGAATGGCTCACGGCCTATCAGCGTTTGCCAAGAAAAGGAGCGGCCTATCAATGTGATCTGGCCATGGCGTATCTGCAAACCGATCAGCAAGAGCAAGGGTTGGCCCTGACGGATTCGTTGTGGATGGTTGCCAAATCCCAACCGGCAGCCTGTGACCCTCTGTTTGCGCAGTGGAGTCAATACGGTAATCCAACCGCAGGCATGGCCGCGAAACGTTACTGGCTGGCCGCGCAGGCGGGCAATATGCGACTGGCGCGCTATCTGCACCGTTTTATGGATGCCGATGCCAATGCTCTGGCGAGCCGCTATGAAACCCTGTCAAGTCATCCGAACCAGGCGCTGACGGCGGACTTGTCGGTCTTTCCGGAACCGGCCCAGCGCCGTTTGCTGGAACAGTATTTCCAGCCGCTGGCTCGTCGGTCGGCCGAGACTGCGGCACAGCAGTGGCTGAAATACCGGGCAACATTGCCAGAAGCTTCCTCCCTGATTGCACCGCTGGATGTGTATATCGGCAAATGGTTGACCTATTCCCAAACCGATACCGCGACGGCGTTGCTGGCTGGTCTTGATTATGACTATCAGTATCCGGAGTTGACGGAATACCGGCTGCGTCGGGCTCTGGGTGCAGAGATTATCGACTGGACCGGTGTACTGACGTTAATTGATACCTTGCCTGCTGACCTGCAAGCCTCGGATCGCTGGCAATACTGGTATGCCAATGCGGTGCAGAATCAACCGGGCGATAGCGCGGCAGCAGAGATGCAAACCGTCGAGCAAACCTGGAACCAACTGGCACAATCGCGCTCGTTTTATGGTTTTCTGGCCGCGACCCATCAACAACTGCCTTTTAATCTGAATAATCAGCCGTTTAGCGTCAATACGGATGTACTCACAGAGATACAGAATGTCCCGGCGATTCAGCGGGCCAAAGAGTGGCTGGCGTTGGAACGGAACAAGGATGCCGAACGGGAGTGGCTTGCTGCCCGTGCCAGTCTGGCACCGGTCAAACGACAACACATGGTCGCGCTCTCCCTGGACTGGGGCTGGCATCACCGGGCCATTATGGATGCGATTCGCCAGCGCCAGTGGAATTATCTGGAAGCCCGTTTCCCGGTGTTGTTCACCGACCTGTTTGAGATTCAGGCCAGAAAAAACGAGATCGATGTGACCTGGGCGACAGCCATTGCCCGTCAGGAAAGTGCCTTCAAGCCAGCGGCGCAGTCTCCGGTAGGAGCTCGTGGCCTGATGCAGCTGATGCCCGCTACGGCCAAGACGACCGCCAAAAAACATGGCGTGCCACTGGCGGCTGCAGAGCAGCTGTTCCAGCCAGAAACCAATATCGCGCTGGGCACGGCTTATCTGGCAGAAATGTTCCAGCGCTTTGATGGTAATCGGGCTTACGCCAGCGCCGCTTATAATGCCGGGCCACACCGAGTTGAACGCTGGCTGGAAGAGCGTGGCCACTTGCCTCTGGATGTCTGGATAGAAACCATTCCGTATGCCGAAACCCGCCAGTATGTGCAGAATGTGTTGGCCTTTCGGGTGATTTATGCCCAGAGGGCAGGTCAGGAAGTGGCGATGTTTTCTCCGGATGAACAGGTGATGTTGGCGTATCAGCCGCAAGCCGAGGCCGTTGATATCGATACGCCGAATTAAGGTTTGAGGTTGGATCGCTGGTCTTCAAGGGCCTGTGTGGTTGGAAGCATGGGCTGATTGAAGCCAAGTTGATGGCAGTCTGACCGACTGACTGGCTTCAGGTTGCGGCCTGTGAATACACTGCCAGTCTTTTATGAATCCATCGATCTGGCGGAGTGGAATATGAATATCCAGCGTTTTATGGCGGGCTACAAAGAAGCCTGGGAATCCCGCAGCCCGGACAGGTTTGCCATGCTGTTTCACGAAGACGGCAAATACCACAATACGCCGTTTCAGGTGCAGGTGGGCAGGGCGCAACTGGCAGAGTACTGGACGCGGGTGCAACTACAGGAGGATGTTCAGCTCACGTTCGAGATTCTGGCCAGCCAGGAAGGTACGGGTATGGCGCATTGGCACGTTACTTATCAAGTAGCATCGGAAGAGCTTTTTCAAATCTGGGCCAGTTCAACAGGGACTGGCTTGCCCGACAGAAAGCCTGGAGACCCGCTGCCCAGAATGGTATTGGATGGCGTGCTGGAAGCATCGTTCTCGTCTGATGCCTGTCGTGAGGCGAGGATCTGGTGGCACAGCATGCCCGAGGGAGCCTGAAGCCGGTGGTTCAAACAGTCAGGGCGCTGATGCTTGCTGGCTGTTTGAATCATCAGCGACTGCGACTGCGGTAGTGATCGCAGTGATAGAGCAGCGCTTACCAGAGATCAAAATAGCGGTGAATGCCAAACTGGAAGGTCGTGCCGGCGTCATAGTCGCTGGTCAGGTTGGTACGTTCCAGAGTCAGGCGGTAATCGTATTGCTTGTAAGTACGCTCGACACCGACCCGGAAATGCCAGTAGTCATCGCGGTAATCACTGCCGAAGTTGTAGTCGTCATCAAAGCCGAGATAACGATGGCGGGCAGTGTAAAATTCAAAATCGAAGTTGCTGGTGTGGAGGGTGTATGAGGCTTCCAGTACCCGGCGGGCAAATTCGCTGCCCATAAAATTATTGGTCTGGCGTACACCCAGAACCCATGCCTGCTTATAGGTTGCGCGCAGAAAACCTTCGCCGTAGCTTTGTTCGCTGCTTTCCCAATCGCCATGAAAGGTGTTGCGCATCACGCCGAGGTCGATGCCCCAGTGGTGGCTAATGGGGCGGGAATAACCGGCAAACAGGTCCCATTCCGAGTGCGTGTGATCGTCATTACGCTTCAGTTCACTGGCCCATATTCCGCCATACAGGCCGGAGTTGTGTATATAGGTTGCTCCCAGCTGGGCTGCGTATTCACCACGGGTTTCACTGATTCCATCGCGCAGGTATTCCGTTACCAGTCCCAGATTGGCACTGAGTTCGGCGTGGCTGGTCGATGTCATGGCAGCAGCAGCGGTGCAAGCAAGCAGGGGGGCAATACGGCGTACAGACAGCATGGTGGCGTATTTTCTCTGGGTTGGGTCTAATCAAAGGCGGCTATCATACGCGAATCAATCGCAGTCTGTCGCCCTGGTGTTGTGTTCTGACTGCGGTTTTCGGATGACGTTCGCTTGAACCTGGCTATACGGCAAGCAATTCCGGCAAGTGGGCGACGATGTGGTAAATTCCCGCCTGATCAATTCTTTTGTCTGTTGGTTCGGCAGTGGCCGTACCGACCGTAATTATAGAGCACCTTTTGGATGAAATCCTTTTCATCGGCGCGTGGTTATGACCCGGTTCCCCCTTCCCGCAAGGGCTGGGACTGGCTGACAACGCTGTTGCCGTATCTGTTTGAGTTTCGTTGGCGTGTGGTTGTGGCCTTGCTGTGTCTGGTGGGAGCCAAGCTGGCCAGTGTGGGTATGCCGTTTTTGCTCAAGCATCAGGTCGATACCCTGAATCAGTTGCCGTCCGGTGGCGTGCCGCAGGAGCAATGGTGGCTGTGGTTTCCGCTGGGATTATTGCTGGCTTACGGTCTGGCGCGGCTGATGAGTGTGTTGTTCGGCGAGTTGCGAGATCTGGTGTTTGGCCGGGTCAGTGAACGGGCCATGCGGCGGATGGCGCTGCGGGTGTTCCGGCATTTGCACCAGTTGAGCCTGGCGTTTCATCTGGATCGTCAAACCGGAGCCTTGCAACGTGATATTGAACGGGGCTTGCAGGGCATCAGCTTTTTATTACGGTTTATTGTCTTCAATATTCTGCCGACCCTGCTGGAATTGCTGATGGTAACCGGGTTGTTGCTGTTTAATTATCCGCCGGTATTTGCCCTGATTACCGCGGTGGCTGTGGTGGTTTATGTAGGTTATTCCTTCCGCATGACGGAGTGGCGGACGCAGTATGTACGCGAGGCCAACCGTATGGATTCCACCACTCATGCCCGTGCCCTCGACAGCCTGCTGAACTATGAAACAGTCAAATACTTTAATGCCGAGTCACGGGAAGCACAGCACTACGACGAGTCGCTGGCCGAGTGGGAGCAGGCGCGGCAGAAAAACCGTTACACCTTGTTTGGCCTGAATGCCGGGCAGGCGCTGATTATCAGTACCGCGATGATGTCGATGCTGATGTTTGCGGCCTGGTATGTGGTGCAAGGCACCATGACGATTGGTGATTTCACCCTGATCAATGCTTTTATGTTCCAGTTGTTTCTACCGTTGAATTTTCTCGGCTTTGTCTATCGTGAACTAAAAGCATCCATGGCCAATATCGAACGTATGTTCGAGCTGCTGGATGAAGAGTCGGCGGTGAAAGATAACGGCACTGCCGTCCTGGATCTCAAGGGTGGCGAAGTGACTTTCCGGCAGGTGAGTTTTGGTTATCGGGATGATCACCAGGTGCTGGATCAGCTGGATCTGACCATTCCGGCGGGTAAAACCCTGGCCATTGTTGGCGGTAGTGGTGCTGGCAAGTCGACCCTGACCCGCTTGTTGTTTCGTTTTTACGACCCTTCCGCAGGGGTGATTCTTATTGATGGCCAGCCAATTGATCAGTTACCGCAGTCGGTGCTGCGGGCCACGCTAGGCATGGTGCCGCAAGATACCGTGCTGTTTAACGATACCCTGAAAAACAATCTGCTTTATGCGCGCCCGGACGCCACCGATGAGGAGCTGCAACAGGTATTGACCATGGCGCATCTCGACAGTCTGGTGCAGCGGCATAACGATGGCTGGCATATCGTGGTGGGGGAGCGCGGCCTAAAGCTGTCCGGTGGTGAAAAGCAGCGTATCGCCATTGCCCGTATGTTGCTCAAACGCCCGGCGATCATGCTGTTTGATGAAGCCACCTCGTCGCTCGATTCCCATACCGAGCGCGGCATTATGGATGCCATCCGGCAAGTCTCGAAAGGTCATACCACGTTGATTATTGCCCACCGGTTGTCGACTGTGGTCGATGCCGATGAGATTGCGGTGATGGAAGGCGGGCGCGTGGTTGAACGGGGTAGCCATACTCAGCTGCTGTCTCAGTCCGGGCGGTATGCCGCACTCTGGCAGGCCCAGCAACATCAGCCATTGAATCCCGACAGTCATTTCGACAGTCATTTCGACAGTCATTTCGACAGTCATACCGACCTTGAAGCCGATACCCGGGCTGTGGGGATCACCAAGCACAAGCGTACTGATAAATAATGACAATCGCTCCTGAGCAAACAGGATGGACACTGGCACGCAAGGAGAGCTATCCATGCAGTTACTGATTATCGACGCCATGAATCTGATTCGCCGGGTCTATGCCGCGGTTGAAAACAGCTCTGCCGCCCTGGAAGCGACTGCCAGTCGCGCCATTACCATTATCAACAGTAATGCCGCCCGGCTGGAGTGCAGCCATGTTGCCATGGTATTCGAAGATCATGGTGAGACCTGGCGTCATCGGCTGTGGCCAGACTATAAAAAAGGTCGGCCACCAATGCCGGAGGCCTTGCACGCTGGACTGGAAATGCTGCGTCATCAGCTGGAACTGGCGGGGGTCTACTGCTTTCGCCAGGATGGCTGGGAGGCCGATGATGTCTGTGCAGCATTGGCCAGCAAAGCGGCACTGGCGGGTGTCTCCAGTGTGATTCTGTCAACGGACAAAGGCTTCTGCCAGTTGGTGAACAGCCGTATCCGGGTCGCCAATCATTTTGACCGGCAGTTACTGGACGAAGCGGCGGTTTATGCCCGTTATGGCTTGCGGCCGGGCCAGCTGGTGGACTTTTGGGCCTTGACCGGAGATACCACCAATCATCTGCCTGGCGTCCCCGGTATTGGCCCCAAAACGGCGGCACAATTACTGGATCATTGTCAGCGTCTGGACCGGATATTGATTGCTTTGGAACAGTTGTCTGAGCTGGCCGGGGTGACGCCTCGTATCGTCGACAGCTTGCAGACGCATTGGCAGCAAGCTTTGTTGACGCGGGAGCTGGCACGGTTGAGTGACGATATGCCACTGGGTATCAATCTGCATGATCTGCGTTTTCAGGTACAGGATGCCGAGGCGTTCTAGCTGTTGCCCTGATTGGGTTTTCATCTGTTGGCCGTTACGGTTTTCTGGTTCGCATATTGAACACATCTTGAAAAATAAACCTGAACACAGGATGGCGCGAGGGAATTATCCCGAATAATCAAACGATCGTTTGAATGTGTGCGTCAGTTTACATAGAATCGATGTCTTGAAGGTGCTGGGTATCAAGTTGTCAATGAACGAGGCTTGGTGTCTGGTTGCCCAAACTGGATGAGACGATCGAGGAAATATGTATGTCAGTGGATATCAAGGTTCGTGGTTACCATCTGGATATTTATCACCATGTGAATAACAGCCGCTATCTGGAGTTTCTGGAGGAAGGGCGCTGGGATTATTTTGATCGTCACCGTTTTCTTGATGTTATTGATGATGACCAGCTGGCGTTTGTGGTGGCCAATATCAATATTTCCTACCGTCGTCCGGCCTTTGATGGCGAGGTCATTCGTATTGTGACGCGCATGGGCAGCATTGGTAACAAGAGCGCCCAGATGCAACAGCAGGTGATGTTGCTGGAAAACGGCGAGCCAACAGAGCTGGTGGCTGACGCGACGATCACCTTCTGCCTGATGGATGCAAAAACCCAGCGAGCGATCGCCATTTCCGGTAAGGTGCGCGCCGTTCTGGAAAAGATGATCGAGGATGGACTATGACACTCGACGACGTATTGTCTGAGATTAACATCTTCCTGGCGTGTGCAACGCCAGATGCCTGGGTGGAGGAAGCCCTGAAGCAGCAGGATACGCTGCTGATTGACCATGCCAACTGTGAGAAGAAAGCCGCCACCACGGCCATGAACCTGCTCTACAAGCATGTGGACCGGGAAGATTTGCTCAAAAAAATGAGCCAGTTGGCACGTGAGGAATTACTGCACTTCGAACAGGTGATAGCCATTATGCGAGAGCGTGGTATTGCTTATCGCCATGTATCGTCGTCGCGTTATGCCGCCGGTTTGCGTGAGGCGGTACGCAAGGGTGGCGAACACGAACTGATCGATGTGCTGATTATCGGGGCGTTTATCGAGGCCCGTTCCTGTGAACGGTTTGCCAAGCTGGCGCCGTTGCTCGACAGTCAGCTGGAAAAATTCTATCGCTCGTTATTGCGTTCTGAAGGGCGGCATTATCAGGATTATCTTGGCCTGGCACAGCAATATGCCAAAGAGCCAATTGATGAGCGCGTGGCATTTTTTCGCGCTCTGGAAGGCGAATTGATAGAACAGCCGGACAGCGAATTTCGCTTCCATAGTGGTACTCCGGCTGCTGCTTGATGGTGCTGTCGGTGTGGCTCAGTCGCGACAGGCGCGAATGATTTTCTGACAGACATCCGTAACCGTGAGGTACTGCTCCTCACTGATTACCTTGGCGTCAAAATCCCGTTGAGCCTGGGATAACCGGGCCTGAGCATCTTTCAGGTCGGTGAATCGTCGGTTAGCTTCAAGTGCGCGTGTTACAGCTGGTGCGGTCATTGTGATTCCCTTTGATGTGGTCGTTTCAGAAATAACTATCTGATGTATAGCGTGCTCCGGCCGTACTGCATCGTGGTAGAGAAAATAGTGTGCAGACTGTGCCCCGCTAACTCTTGTTGCCCGTTGATCCTTCGCCAAACAGTCTACTGCGTTTTGTCCAGCGCTGGTTTGATCAATGCCCAGTTTGTAGCAGTAGATTCTGACCCGTGTGTTTTTGACGGTGGTGTCAGAGCGACATGGTTCGTCTCAACAGGATGATAATTAGTATGCCGAAAAATATGACAGTGTGTGGTGTCACAGGTTGGAAAAAGGTCACGGTCGGCTCGATTTGTGGCTATTGGCGACAGGGCAGTGTCGGCCAACCTGTCTTACACCTGTTACATGGAAATGGCTTCAGTGGCTTGTCGTTGTTGGCGTTGGGGAATGCACTGCCAGAGGATTGGTCGTTGCTGCTGAGTGATATACCAGGGCATGGTGGATCGGCCCCGACTGCTCACCGGGGTTTCCCGGACTGGCGGTTGCTGGCGGCGGATCTGACCCACTTTGTCCAGCAGGTGGTTGCCACGGAATGGACGCTGTTGCCCGACTCCGGGCATCTGCCACGGCCGGAAGTTGTGGGGGTTGGTCATTCCATGGGCGGCATATTGACGTTGATGATGGCGGAACAGTGCCCGGATCTGTTTCAGCGCCTGATTCTGCTGGACCCTGTACTTTTTCCTCCCGCTTTGATTGGTTCCCAGAAACTGCTGCAAGTGACTCATTTGTGGCGGCACAATCCTTTGGTGCGGCGCGCAGCAGCGCGTCGTGCCCGTTGGGAATCGCCGGCGGCGGCGGCTGAGTATCTGGGTAGCAAGTCGTTGTACAAAGACTGGCACGCTCTGGCGTTTAACGGGTTTTTAACAACCGGTTTGCGGCCAGCAGGAGCAGGAACCGGGGCCGTGGAGTTGGCGTGTGCGCCGCAGTGGGAAGCGCTGATTTTTGCTTCTGCTCCCCTGGGTTTATGGCGTGCCGTGCGTAATATGACGGTGCCGGTGCATTTGCTGGTGGCCACTACGGGGTTCAGCTTTATTGCACCGGGTGCGCGCCGGGCTGCCAGGCTTAATCCATTGATGAGTGTCGAGACTGTGGCGGGTAATCATTGTTTTCCGATGGAGCATCCCGAGCCAACTGCGCGACGTATGGTGGCGTTGTGTTCCACTATTGATACGCTCTGATTTTTGCTTTGTGGCGGAGGTCTGCTGCACAGGCTGATGGTGTTGTATCAGGTGTTCATATCGCTGAATAAAAACTGATCGATCGGATTGAATCGCCCAGTTTGGCGAAGCAAATGGATATGGTGGAAAAACAGTCAGTAAAGGCTTTGCAAATACTATTGCTTGGGCTATCTTGGCCAGACTGAAATTCAATTGTGAGAGTGCTGAGTTTAGACGTATGAACATGGAGATTCAGGCGGCGCTGGACGTTGCTGATGAGACTGATTCATTTCTTCAGATCACGGATGTGATCTACGATAAAGAAGCAGATTTGGGCTATGAGTCCCTGAGTGATGCAGAAAAAACCGTTTTTTGTATCGACAGTCTGCTCAGAGAAATGGAAAACGGCGGTTTTGTGCAGTTTTTTCACCATGAGGTTGGCGCTCAGGCGGAAGACACTTTAGCTGCATTGGAGCGGGTCAAATCCCGCGACATCCACGCGATATTCGACGAGTTGCTGGATCTTTTCCCCGATCGGGCGGTGCCTGCAGATGAAGACGCTCGCAGTGCTCTGGTCAGTCAGCTGGAAGACGATTACCGGAATGAGTTGGAAGAGCTGGATGAGCGCTTTTATGAGGTCAGTGACAGCCTGGTTGGCCTGACCCTGAGTTTTGTTGCTCGCAATGTAAAAAGTTTTCGCTAGTATCGCTCAGGCCGGGGCAAGGCTCCGGCTTTGAGTTTTCTTGTGGTGTGGTTGACGCTACGGATTTTTTGATCCTGTCTGTTTTTCTTCTTTCGTTTCTCTTGTTTCTTTCGCTCCCTTCTTTTTGCCTGTATCCCGGCGGGTTTTTGTTTTTCTGCGTCTCATGCCCGGTAGTTCCTAGGGCCTGATGCTGTCTAGTGCCTGGGCACAGGGAACACGTTGACAAGTGTCCTGCCTGCACCCTGCACCCAGAGGAGAGGTTATTTTTTGCTGCTAGTCTGGTCGGCCATGCTGGAGATGGCTTTCAGCCGTTCAATGATGTCGCCATTCACTGTGCCAGCCGGAAATTCGCCATCGTCGTTGGCTTGACCAGCTTCCCGGCGGAGCAGGATTTCCACCGCCTGATCAACATGGGTGACACAGTGGATATGGAATTTGCCAGCGGCAGCGGCCTGTACCACGTCATCATTCAGAATCAGATTGCGGCGGTTGGAGGCCGGAATAATCACCCCTTGCTCGCCGGTGAGTCCTCGTGCGCAGCACAAGCGGAAGAAACCTTCGATTTTTTCATTCACGCCACCAATGGCCTGCACTTCACCGTGCTGGTTGATCGAGCCGGTCATGGCAAAGCTGTGTTCAATCGGGCTATTGATCAGCGCCGAAATCAGGCACACCAGTTCAGCCAGAGAGGCGCTATCGCCATCGATATAGCCATAGGATTGCTCCATGGCAAGGTGGGCAGAGATCGCCAGTGGGAATTTCTGGGCATAACGATTGCCGAGGAAGCCACTGAGGATCATCACCCCTTTGGAGTGAATCGCCTGGCCGAGACTGACTTCCCGCTCGATATCCACCACGCCCTTGGAACCAGGGTAAACCGTGGCAGTGATACGGGCGGGGGAACCAAAGCTGGTATCTCCCAAAGACATTACGGTCAGGCCGTTGATTTTGCCAACAGCGCGACCACTGGTTTCCAGTAGTACGGTTCCATCTAACATCTGTTCAAACAGTTTGTCGTAGACCCGGCCGGTGCGCTGTTGCTTGGCTTGTAAGGCACGGTCGATATGAATTGGGGTGATTTCCGGGTCTTGTGCCAGTTTGCGAATAAAGTCTGCTTCGGCCAGTAAGTCGAACTGTTCGCCAATATGGGCGCTGAGAGAGTCTTGCTGTTCCGCCAGACGGGCGCTGAAACGCACCATGCGGGTGACAGCATCGCGGCTCATATGGGCATAGCCCTGTTCCTCGACCCGGCTTTTTAACAGGCGGGAGTAGGCGTACAGAGTGTCGTCGTTAAGCGGCAGGTCGTTGTCAAAATCGACCACGGCGCGAAACAGGCGATTAAAGTCTTCATCGTATTGCTGCAGCAGGTAGTACACCTGACGTGAGCCAATCAGCACCAGCTTGATCGATAGCGGAATGGTGGCGGGCAGCAGGCTGGTGGTGTTGAACAGCCCCATGTCTGAATATGGCGATTCCATTTTCAGCTGTTTGGATTGTATTGCCCGTTTCAGGGCATCCCATACCAGTGGTTCGGTCAGAACCTTGTCGGCATCCAGAATCAGATAACCGCCATTGGCCTTGTGCAGGGCACCCTGGCAAATCCGTTGATAGTTGGTAACCAGGGCGCCCTGGTCGCTGGTGTATTCAATCCGGCCGAACAGGTTGCCGTAGCTGGGATGGGGTTCGTATACCACCGGTGCGCCGCTATCGGCGGAGTGGTGCGTCACCACATTGGGCAGCAGGGATTCTTCCAGCCGGTTACGTTTGACGTATTCCTCGCGCAGCTCCAGCAGACGCTCATCGACCAGTTCTTCCAGTACCAGCCGTGGCAGGTGCTCTTCCAGTTCGTTCAGGTGAGCCGAAACCCGGTCGTGATGGCCAAAGCGTTCACGGATCGGCACCAGCAAAGGCTTGATGGCGTCGCTGATGGTTTGCTGGTTCAGGGCGCGCAGCAGGTCGCTGGTTTCGCGTTTCCATTGCGGCAGCTCGGACAGCTGGTCGCCAAGCATTTGCTCAAGGGTGGCGATGGTTTCGTGAAACTGTTCGCGTTCTTCTTCGTTCAGCTGGGCGAACTCGGATTCATCCAGCGCCTTGCCATCACGAATAGGAGTAAAGCTGATGGCATTGGCATCGCGATACACCGCGACCCCTTGTTTGTGGGCGTCTTTTTCGACCAGCTCAATGGCCTTGTCGTATTTGCGATTGAACTGGTAGTCGATGGCAGCTTTTTTCTGCTGGTAGGACGGGTGTTCCAACACCGCCGGAAAGGTCGCCAGCAACTGGTCAATCAGTTGGCGTACATCATCGCGCAGTTGATTGGCTTCTGCAGGTTGCAGCTCAATAACCCCGGGTTCTCTGGGGTTGCTGAAATTATTGACGTAACACCAGACGGAAGGAGTGATCTGGCGTTTGGCTTCGCTTTTGAGGTAGTCCCGGACATAGGACGAGCGGCCGGTGCCGGTATCTCCCATCACAAAAATATTGTAGCCGGGGCGTTGCATGGCGACGCCAAACTGAATGGCGTTGACGGCGCGTTCCTGGCCCAGGACGCCATGGAAAGCGTCAAGCTCTTCCGTGGAGATAAAATCCAGCAGATCAGTGTTCACTGCCTGGGTCAGTTGGTCGGGGGATAAGCGGGTAATTTGGGTATCGGACATCGGTAACGTGTTCAGCAAAGAAAGCAGTCAACAGTATTGAGATGCGTCGCCCTTGGCAAGGTCTGTCATTACAATGATAGACGGGAAAGGGGTAATCGTTCGCTATGACGTTGCAATTCGCGGCCAAGACGGCATAATGCCGCCGTTTTTCTGTCGGATCTGTTATGTCCATTCAACCCGAAGATCGCACAACGATTGATATGTTTTCGACTCCCCGTCGTGGGCGGCCGAAAAGTAACCCGTATGATCGCACGGCACAGAGTCGCTTTAACAAGCGCTTCCAGCGTCAGCGTGATAAAGAACGTGGGTTGCAGCGGTTGGAAGTGAAGGTGGATGCGGATGTGATTGATTGTCTGGATTTGGCCTGCGATGATTTGGGCCTAAGCCGGGCGGATATTATCAATCTGGCATTAAAACAGTGGTTGCATCTCTGAATAACAGAGTGTGTCGGATGTTCGAACACAGCCGGCTGTTATCCGGGTTAGCATGAATTTGCTTTAACTCCTTGAAATATCGAAAAGTTATCTGTACGATTTGTCCTCCTGTCGAAAGTCAGGTCGTTATGGTGGCTCCTGTTGGTCCCCTCGCAACGATAAGCTACGAACCCCGCCAGGCCCGGAAGGGAGCAACGGTAGTAGTCGACTCGTGTGCCGGGGTGTGGCTGGCAGGAGTCATCTCCAATAACACTGACATCCTGCCCGCCAATCGTTATCATGCGACTTCCTTGTTTTAGCAGAGTCCGCTTTTCATGAGTTATCAGGTACTTGCACGTAAGTGGCGACCGCGATTTTTTGACGAAATGGTCGGCCAGGAGCACGTACTCAAAGCGCTGATCAACGCCTTGAATGAGCAGCGACTACACCACGCCTATCTGTTTACCGGTACCCGGGGTGTGGGCAAAACCACCATCGCCCGTATTCTGGCCAAATGCCTTAACTGTGAAGAGGGCATCAGCGCCCGACCTTGTGGCGTGTGTTCCTCTTGTCGTGAAATTGCAGAAGGTCGCTTTGTTGACCTGATCGAAGTGGATGCGGCCTCCCGTACCAAGGTTGAGGACACCCGCGAACTGCTCGATAACGTGCAATATGCACCGACCCGTGGACGCTTCAAGGTCTACCTGATCGACGAAGTGCACATGCTGTCGACCCACAGTTTTAACGCACTGTTAAAAACGCTGGAAGAACCTCCGGCTCACGTCAAATTCCTGCTTGCCACCACCGATCCTCAAAAACTGCCCGTCACCGTGCTGTCCCGTTGCTTGCAGTTCAGTCTGAAAAACATGACGCCAGAAAGCATCGTTGGTTATCTCGAAACCGTGTTGCAGGCAGAAAACATCCGCTATGAACCACCGGCACTCTGGCAATTGGGGAGAGCCGCCCAGGGCAGCATGCGTGATGCTCTCAGTCTGACCGATCAGGCCATCGCCTTTGGTGAAGGCACGGTACTGGAAACCCAGGTGACCAGCATGCTGGGCACCATGGATCGTGGCCGGCTGTTCAAAATGGCGGAAGTCATGGCCAAGGCCAACGCTCGTGACGTATTGGCCGAAGTGGCAGAAATGGCGGAGCACGGCCCGGATTATGATGAAGTCGTGCAAGGCTTGCTGACTATCTGGCACAGGGCGGCACTGGCTCAGGTGGTTCCGGATGCCATCGAAAATTCCCAAGGGGATCGCGATGCCATTCTGGCGCTGGCACTGGCCATGAATGGCGAAGATTTACAGCTTTATTATCAGGTTGCGCTCAGTGGCCGCAAGGATCTGGCTCTGGCTCCAGACCCGCGCCAGGGGTTTGAGATGCTGTTGCTGCGCATGCTGGCGTTTCGTCCGCTGCCGGAGCAGTTACCGGAGGCATTGGCCAATCTGGATCTGGGTTCGGCGCTGTCCAGTCCTTCGGCGCTGGTCAGCCCTGCACAACCAGCCCTGATTGAGGCGCAAAAAAAAAAGCCACTGACGGAGCCGTCTGACCTCGGGCAGTCAGAATCAAAACCAGTACAATCCGAACCCGTACAACCTGAACCAGTACAATTTGAGCCGACACACGCGGCGTCTGTGGTTGACGATACGCAAGCTACGCCGTTTGCGGCCGATGAGCCTCTGGCTGAACCAGGCGCTGAGCCGGTGCCCGTAACCGTGGCTCCGCCCGTCGTCAGTCCGGCTGAGCCTGAGCAGGAATCCCCTCCCTGGTCAGAAGAGGAAGCCACGGAACCGTTGCCGCCCGCCGCACCGCCTGCCGTACCGCCTTCCGCAACCCTGATGCCAGAGCCGGTAAAACCCGCACCAGCCCAGTCTGCACCGACGGAAGCAATATCCGCTGCCAAGCCGCACACGTCGGCTGCCGGGGGTAATCTCAGTCGTTTGATGGATGCGCCTGCTGATCACAGTATGACGTTTGAACCTGCTCCTGCGGCACCAACCGCTACCAGAGCCGCTGTGACCAAAACCGTGCCGCGCGAGATCGCCAATCCGGCCGATTTACCGCCGCTGACCCCCGCTAGCTGGTGGATGTGGCTGGAGCACTTGCCTCTGGCCGGGTTACCCTTGTCGATTGCCCGTAACAGTGCACTGGTCGAAATCCGCGACGGCCATTATTGCTTTGATGTTGATCCGCAGCAGGGGGCACTGTTTAATCCGGGTCAACAACAACGGATCGAACAGGCGCTGCAAACGCTGGTTCCCGATGCCCGTATCGAAATGGTCTTGCGCAGCCCGGCAGGAGAGACGCCAGAGCAACGGCGCCAACGGCTGGCTGCAGAAGCAGGCTTTATTGCCTTGCAGTCCATCGAGACGGATGAACAGGTCCGCCATATACTGACAACCTTTAATGCCACAGTGGTCGACGGCACCATCCGACCACTGGATGACTAATACAACCCTGACGGGCAGGAATGGCCCGTTATTTAAGGAGACCGATATGATGAAAGGTGGCATGGGCAACTTGATGAAACAAGCCCAGAAAATGCAGGAAGACATGCAAAAAATGCAGGCCAAGCTGGCAGAAGCCGAAGTGACCGGTGAATCCGGCGCTGGCCTGGTTAGCGTGATCATGAACGGCCGTCACGACGTCAAGCGCGTCACAATCGACGACTCTCTGATGACAGAAGACAAAGATATGCTGGAAGATTTGCTGGCTGCCGCAGTGAACGACGCAGTCCGTAAAATCGAGACCAACAGCCAGGAGCAGATGTCGAAAATGACGGCTGGTATGGGTTTGCCACCTGGTATGAAAATGCCGTTCTGATGGCCACTCGCGGTGCGACCCCGGCACCTCTGCTGGCGCTGGCGCAGTGTCTCGATCAATTGCCGGGCATCGGGCCGAAGGCGGCCGCGCGTATGGCGCGCAAGCTGGTATTGCAGCCAGCGCTGGCTGCCGATCTTGAAGCGGCGCTGGCGACGGTACAACAACAAGTGGCACTCTGTCCGGTGTGCCGCTGTTATAGTGTGAATAGCGTATGCCGCCAATGTGATGGGGTGGTCGAAGCCGGTACTGATTTATGGGTGCTGGCTCAACCCGAACAGTTGGCCGACATCGATACCGCGGCACAAGGGTTTGTGTTGCATGGCCTGTTGTCACCGGTTGAGGGTATTGGCCCGGAGCAACTGGGGTTGGGATCACTGTATCAGCGTTTGTGTGACCCGCAGCAACAACCGTCACGACTGATCATCTGTCTGGATGAGTCAGTCGAAGGACGTACCACCGGATTCTACGTGCAAACACTGGCCCAGCGGGCCGGTGTGCCCTTTTTGCAGTGGTCGGAGACGGATTCCGACAGCACTGCCACCGATTAGTGTTCAGTCTTGCCGCCCTGCGCCAGCGCTGAACCAAGGAGAGATGTGTTGACTAGCCCTCAAGTGCCTGAACCTGTCTGGCTCACTACCAACCTGCAACTGGCACAAGCCTGTCAGGATTGGATGAATGAAGGCTTTCTGGCACTCGATACCGAATTTATCCGCACCTCGACATTTTACCCTAAAGCCGGGTTGTTGCAGGTAGCCGACAGCCAGCAGTGCTATCTGATTGATCCGCTCAGTGTGACCGAATGGCAGCCACTGGCCGAGGTATTTCAGACTGACACCGTGACCAAGGTTTTTCATGCCTGTGCCGAAGACCTCGAAGTGTGTCGCCAGCTGACCGGAGTCTTGCCCAGTCCGCTGGCTGACAGTCAACTGGCTGCTTCAATGGCTGGATTGGGTGGTTCGATGGGGTTTCAGCGGTTGATTTCGGCCTTGCTGGATATTGATATCGATAAAGAAGAAACCCGTTCAAACTGGTTGGCGCGTCCGCTCAGCCCGGACCAGATTCGCTATGCCGTTGCCGATGTCTACTTTTTGCGGCAAATCTATCCGCTGCTGGTGGAAAAGTTGACCAGGCTGGGTCGTATGGGCTGGCTGGAAGAAGACTGTCAGCGCATCATTGATGACCAGAGCCAGCAAGATATTCCGAAAGACTATTATCGACGGGTCAAGCTGGCCTGGAAACTGCGCCCGCAAGAGCAGCATATCTTGCAGGAACTGGTTGGCTGGCGTGAGTTGCAGGCGCGGGAGCGTGACGTACCCCGTAACAAGGTGGTTGATGATAACAGCCTTTGGAATATTGCCCGTTTCAAGCCAAACAATCGCGACCAGCTGGCGCGTGCCGGTTTGCGCCCTGAAATGATCCGCAACGACAGTCAAACACTGCTGGCCATTGTCAGTCAGGCGCTGGAAGATGATGCCGCGCTCTGGCCGGTGGCGCTGGACCGGCCACTGACTCCGGAAGCCGGGCAGTGGCTAAAAAACACCAGAGAGGTGGTTGCCAAACGCGCCGCCGAACTGGAGATTCCACCGGAAATACTGACCCGGAAAAAAGCGCTGGATGCCTTGATCCGTTCAGGCTGGGGCAATGGCCAGTACGTATTACCTGATGTACTGCAGGGCTGGCGTAAAGCCGAGATTGGTGACACCTTGCTGGATATGATGACCCGGGCGGACAACCGCCACTGAGCCAACCTGGCTCGACCTACTGCAGGAAGAGAACATGAGTAAAGTACTTTGCGATGTCTTTAAAAGCCGTAAAAAAGATGAGACCTATCTATACGTCTCACGCAAGGATGGATTAAAAAAAGTACCAGAGGCTTTGCTGGAACAGTTCGGCAAGCCAGAACTGGCGATGACCATGATCATCACGCCAGACAAAAAACTGGCGCGCTTCTCCGGTGAACGTATCCTGGAACAAATTGACAGCCAGGGGTTTTTTCTGCAAATGCCACCGCCGAAAGAAAGCGCCAAGCTTGACCTGTTTTGCAAATTGGATAACGAATGAGTCAGACGGCTTTCTGGCAGCACAAGCGCCTGGATGAAATGAGCAAGCCAGAGTGGGAATCACTCTGTGATGGTTGCGCGCGCTGTTGCCTGCACAAACTGGAAGATGAAGATAGCGGTGATGTTTATTATACCGATATCCATTGTCGCTATATGGACACCAGCGATTGCCGTTGCAGTGTTTATCAGCAACGGCAAGAAAAAGTACCCACCTGTGTCTGGCTGACGCCAGAACAGGCAAGTCAGTTTTTCTGGCTGCCGGAAACCTGCGCCTATCGCCTGTTAGCGGAAGGTAAACCACTGTTTGACTGGCATCCGCTGATCAGTGGTGATCCAGCTTCAGTGCATACGGCAGGGATTTCTCTGGCAGGGAAGGGGGTATCTGATGATCAGGTGCCAGAAGAGGATTGGGAAGACCACATAATCTGGAAAGCATGACGCATGGATAACCTTTATGACCCGATGACCGGTTGGGCGCTGTACCTTGGTTTTGCCTTATTGGGCTGTTGGTGCTGGCGGATGATGTTCTACTGGATGTCATCAGCCAGTGTCCTGCGCGACCTGTTGGTGGTGCTGGGGCCGGTGCTGGTGTTGTCGCCCGCCAAAATCAGCCCGGACTCCGACTATTTTGCGCCGGCGTTTATGGTGGCTGGGTTTTCGGCCTTCAGCAATGAAACCGAGATTACGGACAATGCCCTGATCTGGTGGCTGGTCGGGTTATTGGTCGGCATTCTGTATGTGCTGGTGCGCTGGATTATCCGTTTGCGGCATCCAGCGGCCAAGCCTGTTGCCAAGTCCGGAGTAAAATCCGGGGCTACATCGTCTACTTCGAAAAATGCCCGCCGAGAGCCGGTAGTTTAGTTGGTTGAAGGCTGGTTGAGTGTTTGTCAGGTTGGCATTTGCTGGCCGTCAACGGCAACGGAACGGAATGCAGAAAGGTATGTGACGGCTGTCGTTACCTCATGATCATTACACCATGAGCGGTGGCGACAGCAGTACTGACCGGCTAACCTGGTCCCGCTGTATTATTTACCAGCACGGCCCAGGAAGCGGCGTTCTTCGACGTTGATACGAATGATATCGCCCGTGGAAATATGCTCCGGTACCTGCACCGTCAGGCCGGTTGTCAGGCGCGCAGGCTTGGTACGGGCGGTGGCCGAATTCCCTTTGATGGATGGCTCGGTGTCTTCGATTTCCAACTCAACAATGGCTGGCAGAATCAGTCCTACCGGCTGGCCATCAACCACCATGACCTGTACATCCTGGGTCTGGTCGTTAACGAAAAGGATCTCATCTTCAATGGCCGTCTTGTCCAGATAATAAGGGGTGTAATCCTCGTTATCCATAAAGACCCAGGCGTCACCATCGACGTAGGAAAACATGGCTGGACGACGGGTCAGGTCGGCAAACGACAGCATGTCTGAATCCTTGAAGGTTTCATCTATCTTCTGACCACTCACCACATCGTACATTCGCATACGATACAGGCTACCGCCGGCGCGTCCCTGTGGCACAGAGCGCTCAATATCCTTGATAAAATACACTCGGCCGTTGTATTCGACGGCGGCGTTTTTCTTGATCTCACTCGCTTTTGGCATGACTGCTGAATCCTCTTGATGATGTCCGCATGCTGGGGCGCAGGGGCCCAATCTGAGAGGCGCGACTATACGCTGTTAGCCGCGGAAAAACGAGGCTGCAAACGTTTATGGCTGTTCTGGAAGCAAATGCCGGGGCGGGTTGTTTGGGCTGGCAGAGGTTGCCAGCCAGTCTGCCAAACCGCATCCGGCGCGCTTGCCGGTAGCAAAACAGGCGGTGAGCAGATAGCCTCCGGTGGGAGCTTCCCAGTCGAGCATTTCCCCGGCAACAAAGACACCAGGCATGGCGTTCAGCATCAGTTGAGGATTGACGGCACTGGCCTGCACCCCTCCGGCGCTGCTAATGGCTTCGTTGATGGGGCGTGGTTGCTGGGGCGTTAATGGCATGGCTTTGAGTGCCCTGGCAACGGCAGGGATGTCGCGGTTATCCAGTTGCGGGCAGCATTCTCGTAATAGCGTGCTGGTGATGGCAGGCAGATTGAGTTTTTTGCGCAGCAGGTTGGCAAAGGACAGGCCTTTTTTACCCTGGCGTAATTTCTGTTCTATGTCTGCTAGTGATGAATGAGGCAGCCAGTCCAGTGTCAGCAGTGACTGGCCTGCTGTACCTGTTGTACCTGCTGTATCGGGGTTGGCGCTGGCCTGGTTCAAACGCTCTCGTAGAGGGGCGCTGAGAGCATAAACCAGGCTGCCTTCAATGCCGTATTCACTGACCACAAACTCACCGGTGCGTGACCAGTGCTTGCCTTGGGTATCGGTCAGCGATAGCTGGATATGTTTGATTGGCGTACCGGCAAATCTTTCTTTGAGAAAATCGCTCCAGGCCACATCAAAACCGCAGTTGCTGGGTTGCAAGGGCGCGATATCGACCTGTTGCTGTTGTAACCAGGGTGCCCAGCGGCCATCGGAGCCGAGTCTGGCCCAACTGCCTCCGCCGAGAGCCAGCACCACCGCATCGAACGACCGTTGTATCGTGCCGTCCGGGGTGTCGAAACACCATGCTTGTGATGCGCCCACAGGGAGTTGTGCCTGGCTGTTCTCCCAGCCAGTCCAGCGGTGGCGTGGATGAAATACCACTCCCTGGGCTTTGAGGCGATGGAGCCAGGCACGTAACAAGGGCGCTGCTTTCATATCACACGGGAAAACCCGCCCCGAGGTGCCAACAAAAGTATCGATGCCAAGGCCATGGATCCATTCGCGCAGTTGTGTTGGCGTGAGGTCGTCCAGGATGGGCTGGAGCCAGCGGCTGGCGCTGCCATAACGATTGACAAAGTGGTGGTAGTCTTCCGCGTGGGTAATATTCATGCCACCGATGCCGGCGAGCAAAAACTTGCGCGCCACACTGGGCATGGCATCAAAGACTTCGACCCGGTAGCCACGACTGGCGATTTGTTCTGCTGCCATCAATCCGGCCGGCCCGGCACCAATAATGGCTGCGGTCTGTGGCAAAGGAATATCAGCAGTGGTCGGGGTGGTCACAAATAAGGCTCCGGTAGCAGGCAGGGAACAGGGAATAGTGGATACAAAACGCGGGGATAGTGGCGGCGATGATCAAGGGGTTCAGCCATCCCGTGCCGTTATTCGGGCGACGGCGCAGGGTGGCTTGGTGTAGCGCGAAAGAGCTCAAGAGCGCAAATAGTGCGTGATCAGCTGGATGTTAACTTGAGCCAGATTGGTGCGTGGTCGGAAGGTTTTTCCATACCCCGAATAGCGTAGCTGATACCGACCTCATCACAGCTGGCCAGCAATGGCTCAGTAACCAGAATATGGTCGATTCTCAAGCCGCGTTTGGGGGTATCGGCAAACCCTTTGGAGCGGTAATCAAACCAGCTGAATTGCTCGTTGCTGATGGGGTGAAAATGACGATAGCTGTCGGTCAGCCCCCAGTTCAACAAGGTTTGATACCATTCGCGCTCTTCTGGCAAAAAGGAACATTTACCGGTTTTTAACCAGCGTTTACGATTGGGTTCACCAATACCGATATCGGTATCTTCCGGTGAAATATTCATATCACCCATCACCACCACCCGGTCGGCGGGGGTGAAATTGTCGTTCAGATACTGCATCAGGTCGGCGTAGAATTTTTCTTTGGCCGGAAACTTGGTTTCATGGGCACGGCTTTCACCTTGGGGGAAGTAGCCATTCAGTACGTCAATGGTGCTGCCTCCGATGTTATAGCGGGCGTGAATCAGTCGTTTTTGAGCGTCTTCGTCGTCCGATGGCCAGCCTTTTTGCACAAAGACGGGAGCTTGCTTGCTGAGCAGGGCGACACCGTAGTGGCTTTTCTGGCCAAAGTGCTCAACGTGATACCCCAGGCTTTCGATATCTGCCAGAGGAAACATATCGTCGTGTACCTTGATTTCCTGTAAGCCCAGAATATCCGGGTCCAGTTGTTCCCGAATAGCCTCAAGTTGATGTTGACGGGCGCGAATGCCATTGATGTTAAAGCTGACGATAGTGGTCATTGGAGTATCCATAAGCTGTCAAAAACGGTGCCGGTGCAGAGGCCGGCAGTCTAGCAGGTTGTTGGGCATCTATCTGCGTTGTAACGGTAATCTGGCGGGGGAATGGTTAACGCCTGAGTGCAGATACACGTGCAGATAGGTGTACCGGTTAATGATAAAGGTAAGCCCGAATACTGGGTAAAAACGGCTCGTCACTGATGCGCTGATCACCCCGTGCCTGGCGGGTACGGCCGGGAGGTGGCTCGGAGCTGATGCGGTTGTGTTCGGGCAGGGTAGGCTGGGTATCGGGGATAAACAGCGGCAAGGAAACACTCATGGCCTTGCGTATGACCTCATCGCCGTTGTTATACACCAGATTGGCTCGAACCACGGGGGCCAGGGTCTGGATTTGGGCCAACCGTGTGGCGGGAGGTAATTGCCCCAGCCGCTGCAGCTGAATCTGGATATGCGGTTTGTGTTCCCCCAGCTCAAGCAGCAGGGCTTCGGCCTGACTCAGGGTGAGCTTTTTGATACTGCGACCGTTGACGTACCAGCTGAAGCCAACCTTGCGTGGTGCCTGTGCCAGCAGTGGAATATGGCGAAAGCACTGCTTCAGATGAACGCGTGTCATACCGGCAATTGCCAGCTTGTTACGCAGGGATGAGGGGTGCTCACCTAACAGACGATAGCTTTCTTTCCAGCGTGGCAGATCCTGTTTTTCCAGCTGCACTGCAGCGCGGAAATCATCCTTGGCCTGATTGATGTCGGTAATCAATGTCCGACAGCGCGTATCGGCAAGGATCAAACCATGGCGGGAGCGGGTTTCACGGCCATCTTGCTGATCGCGATACCAGAGGTCGGTCAGCAAGTCGGTGGCTAGCGACAAGGGTTTCAGGCCCAGGGCGATTTCGCTGTCTTGCAGGGGCAACCAATGTGCCGGTTGTGTTTGGGTCAGATGTTCCGACAGCTGAGCTAACACCTGTTGGAGATCTTCAAAACGGGAGACGAGTTCAGTAATCACAGTGTTGGTCTGGCCAGCAGTTTGGCGCGAATAAACTCACCATGGGGGATATACAGCAGTTCGGCAATACGCCGAATGATGTGTTCTTCATACTTGTCGAGACCATTGCTGGCGTAGGCAATACGCCAGAGGCCGGTCAGCAAATCAAATTTCTGCTCTACCGAAAAATGTTTGTGGACCACATCGGTAAATTGAAACAGGTCGGAAGCCTGGGCGCTGGCCTGCTCGGCCTGTTGCTGTAGCGCGCGGATATGCTCATCGCTGAGCTGGAACAGTTCTTTGAGTACCCGGCCCAGCTCGTTGCGCTCGCTGGCATCGATGCGGTGATCCGCTTTCATGACTTCCACCAGTAAGGCGGCGGCGGAGAGATCCAGTGTGTGTTTGTCGGTGCCTGACGGGGCATGTTCAGTGAATAGCTGGAGCAGTTTGTTTAGCATCTGAGCCTTCTTGGGGGTATGCGGGGTGCTCTGTATCGGCAGGTCGTGGAACCATGCTCTGCCTCTTGGAGGCGGATCACCCGGTTCAGGTTCCCTCGTCACGAGTATCGTGAGTTATTCCGGTTAATGATGGCTGTTTTTAGCAAGCTCACGGCGGTGTGTCAAAGCGGCCGGGAGGACAAGCGGATGATAGAGAGGGAATAGGCGTCAGGTTGTGCATGTATTCATGATTTTCTCTTTATTTCTGCTGGTTATTCTGATGATCGACCTCAGTGGGCAATGAGTGATGTTATTGGAAATGGTCATGGCAATGGTATTAATGATTGTCTTCTTGTTAATGTTTGAAATAATCATGATTATTGGATAATTATTTTATATGGCCAGGATTGTATTTATGGCCCTGTTTTGATTAAAAGGGAGTTGGTTGGAATTGAATATTGATTTTATACCATGAATTACAAACGAAATATAATAGTGTTGCTCTTGATTTAAATATTGTCAAAAATATATTATATTTTTAAATAAGGGTTGGTGTTTTTATGAATAGCTGATGTCTATTTGTGAATTAGTGTCATTAAAAATCAGCGACCGTTGGTTTTTGTCAGTTATTTTCTTGCAGATGGCTTGTATACAAAATATTTAGTGAGGTATGTCGTTTGGAGTAGTAATTTCCTTATTTTTGCAATTGAAAATGATTATCAGGTACTTTAACATGCACATCAATTTAGGTTACATTGGATTGATCATTGTGCATTTAAAAAAATCCTTAATCATGATGAAGGCTTGTGGAGCGCTTGTTTTCTCTCCGACGGTTTTTGCAGAAACGGCATCAGACGGTATTTCTCACGCAGAAGGCCCCAAGGAATGGGATCAAAAGATTGAGGATCAATCCATCATAGAACTATCGCCCATTCAGGTAGAGGGTCGTGCACTGTCTCTCTACAAGGAGGATGAAGCGGTTTTGGGGACTCGAACCCATACACCGATTGATGAAACGCCGCAGTCTATTCAGGTACTTACCCAGGAATTAATTGATGACCAGGCTGCCAATGAAGTAACGGACCTTTTTCGCTCAATGTCCGGTGTATCCTATTTTAATTACGGCATTATCAAAATGCGTGGCTTTGAGCAGGAAAGCCAGGTACTTTATGATGGTGTCAAAGGTGATCCATTCAGGACTTTTACGATTCCTCAGCTGTTCAATATTGAGGAAGTCCAGGTACTCAAGGGACCTTCTGGTGCTCTTTATGGTGCGGGCGAGGCCGGTGGCGTCATTAATTATGTGACCAAGAAGCCGACCTATGACCAACAAAACACCATCGAATTCGCTACAGGTAATAAAGGCTTTTTAAGTGGCAGTCTCGAATCGTCTGGCGGACTTAATGAAGATGCGTCCCAGCGTTACCGAATAGGGGTGTATTCGAGTAGCGAAGATTCTTATCGTAATAATGTGGAAGAAGATAACGACATCGTTGATCTCGGTTATGCCTGGGATATTAATGAAGATGCTACATTAACACTGCAATATACTCATTTTTACCAATTGGGCGAGCGTGTGCGGGGGGTGCCTATTGATGAAGATGGCAACTTCTTGACAGATACTTCCTGGAACAGTAATGAGCCTTCTGACAATCAGGAATTCAAATCAGATATTTTTCAAGCCCATCTGCAATACTCAATTAATGACTGGTTAGACAGCAATCTGACCTTACGTTATTACGAAACAAACGAAACCATGAAATTCCATCAGGCAAGAGCTCTGGTGGATAGCGATAGTGACGGGGCATACGATGGCGTGACCCGCCGCTATCAGGATCAGGTTCGAGATTATAACGGCGTTGATCTGGCGTATTACCTTGTTGCCTATCTGGGCGACCATACGCTGGTGACTGGTACAGACTACCATTTTGCTCGTGAAGAGGAGCTGTTTTATTACTCCGGTAATAGTGATGGCACTGATGCGACACCATCGACATTAAGTTTTACCAATCCTGACTATGACGATGATATCAGCGCTTATGAAATGAGTCTGAATCGAGATAGAACGACGGATCTGAAACAGGTTGGGGTTTATGTGCAAGACCAATGGCGTGTCACAAACAAGCTGAATTTGGTCGCCGGTGCTCGCTTGGACCATATAAAAGAAGATGTCACAGACAATGACGATGGCAGTGATGATGCCTCTTACGACGATGTTGGCTATTCAACCCGGATTGGTGCTACTTACGAATTAAGCAAGCAATTCAAACCGTACGCGTCATTTTCTACCGGTTTGACACCTCAGGCTGCGGCGGATCAACTGACTTCTGCCGATGGCAGTTTGTTTGACCCGGAAGAAAACCAGCAGGTAGAAGTGGGGGCTCGTACGTATTTGCTTGATAATCGATCGAATCTGAATGTGGCGCTTTTTCATATTGTGAAAAACAATGTACTGACAGAAGACCCGGATGACGATGATTACAGCATTGCTATTGGTGAAATTCGCAGTCAGGGTTTTGAAGCAGACTTGCTTGCGGATCTAACTTCCCGCTGGGTTGCTAATGTCAGTTATACCTATACGGATTTGGAAGTGACGGATACCGACGCCGACGCCCGGAACCTTTCCAATACACCTTCTCACCAGCTGGGTGGCTGGACTCGTTATGAATTCCCCGATATCGGTTCTTCGATTGCCTTTGGTATGGACTATGTCAGCCAGCAAACAGACCGGGACGACAATACGATCAAGCCTCACACGATATACGATATGTCCTGGCAAACACGGTGGCAGGATTGGAAATTCCAGGCGAATATTAAAAACTTGCTGGATGAGGAGTATGCCATTGCCGGGTTTAATACGGTGTCTGGAGCGATTATTGGAGAGCGCCGTCGTATTTACCTGAAAGCATCCTACGATTTTTGAACTGACGACCTAGCGGTGTTATGGATTCCGGGGCAAGCCCGGGATGACGGGCGGGATTCTGAATCCAGTTCAGAACGACGGAGTGCCAACAAAGACAACAGCTGTCAGGTATTTACCTGACAGCTGTTCAGTGGCAGCTATTGCATACCCTGGGACTTGAGGTATTCATCGTAGTTGCCGTGGAAGTCGACAATCTTGTTGTCACGGACTTCCAGAATCCGGGTCGCCAGCGATGAAACAAACTCACGGTCGTGGGAAACGAAGATCAGGGTGCCTTCAAACATTTCCAGTGCCATGTTCAGCGCTTCGATGGATTCCATATCCATGTGGTTGGTGGGTTCGTCCATTACCAGCACGTTGTGGTTATGCAGCATCAGCTTGCCAAGCAGCAGGCGGCCTTTTTCACCACCGGAACAGACTTTGACAGACTTTTTGATGTCATCCTGGTTAAACAGCAAGCGGCCCAGAGTGCCGCGAACGGCCTGGTCGTCGTGTTCGGCGGACTTCCAGTGTTCCATCCAGTCGAACAGGTTTTCGTTGCCTTCAAACTCGTATTCGTGATCCTGGGCGTAGTAACCGACGTTGGCATTTTCTGACCAGCGTACTTCACCTTGTGTTGGGGTGATGTCGTTGACCAGGCACTTGAGGAAGGTGGTTTTACCGACGCCGTTGGCACCAATCACCGCGATTTTTTCACCCGCTTCAATCATGAAGTCGGTCTTGCTGAACAGTGGCTGTTCGCCGTCATAGGCATGGCCGAGGTTCTCGATTTCCAGCGCCAGACGGTGCAGTTTCTTTTCCTGGGTGAAGCGGATAAACGGGCTTTGACGACTGGATGGCTTGATGTCGTCGAGCTTGATCTTGTCGATCTGCTTGGCACGAGAGGTCGCTTGCTTGGCCTTGGAGGCGTTGGCAGAAAAACGCGATACAAACTGCTGCAGTTCGGCGATCTGGGCTTTTTTCTTGGCGTTTTCAGATTGCATACGCTCACGGGCAGCGGTGGATGCGATCATGAAGTCGTCGTAGGTGCCTGGGTAAATCTGGATGCGGCCGTAGTCGATATCGGCCATGTGGGTACAAACGGAATTCAGGAAGTGACGATCGTGCGAGATGATGATCATCGTGCACTTCATGTCGTTCAGAATACCTTCGAGCCAACGAATGGTGTGGATGTCGAGGTTGTTGGTCGGTTCGTCGAGCAGCAGGATGTCGGGGTTGGAGAACAGCGCCTGTGCCAGCAAGACTCGCAGTTTGAGACCGGGAGCTACTTCGCTCATGGGGCCTGCGTGCAGGCTGGTATCGATACCGGCACCCAGCAGCAGTTCACCGGCTCGGGCTTCGGCCATGTAGCCGTCCAGTTCCGCGAATTCGCCTTCCAGCTCGGCGGCGCGCATATAGTCGTCTTCAGTGGCTTCAAGGTTGTCGTAAATGCTGTCACGCTCGTCCTTGATAGCCCACATTTCCTTGTTGCCCATCATCACGGTGTCGAGCACGGTGAATTCTTCGTAGGCGAACTGATCCTGGTTCAGTTTGCCCAGACGCTCGTTGGGCGTGACGGAGACGTTACCTGCACTGGGTTCCAGTGAACCGTCGAGAATCTTCATAAAGGTCGACTTGCCGCAACCGTTAGCGCCGATCAGGCCGTAGCGGTTGCCGTCACCAAATTTGACGGAAATATTTTCAAACAGCGGTTTTGCACCGAACTGCATGGTGATGTTGGCGGTGGAAATCACGTTGATGTCCTGAAAGAAAGGAGGGTTTTGGTAAAGGGCGGTACTATACCGGTTTTTAGGGCGTTTTTGATCCTGTTGGTGATGACGAAATGGCGAAATTCCCCTGACCGGGGCAGGTTCTTCCGTTGTGGGTTTTACAGAGCCGTCATAATGCAGGCGTCACGCGGATAGGCATGGGTTTAGCAAGCGCCAGCAGACGTTAAAAAACCTGCACGACAGGATAGTGCGGCCTTTATACTGTGCGTTTTCTTTGGATGATTAACGGCACCGGGTGCTGGGAGTTGTGTTTGATGATGGATTCTTCCCGACCGGGCCAGACTGCCGGATCGTTGGTAGCGGATTTTGCTTCGTTGGGGCTGGATAACGCGCTGTGTGACATATTACAGCAACGGGGCTATTCGCAGCCAACGGCGGTGCAGCAACAGGCGATTCCGGCAGCACTGGCGGGGCGGGACTTGACCGTGGCGGCTTCAACCGGCAGCGGTAAAACCGCAGCGTTTGTATTGCCCTTGCTGCAACAGTTGATGCTGGCATCTCGACAAGGTGTAACGGTAGGCAGCAATCGGGTGCGGGTGTTGATTGTGGTGCCGACCCGTGAGCTGGCCGAACAGGTGGCAACCAGTGTATTGCATTACCGTGAAGGGTTGCCGTTACGTTCTTACGCAGTGTATGGCGGCGTCAGTATCAACCCGCAAATGATGGCGTTACGCAAAGGGATGGATATCCTGATTGCTACGCCGGGGCGGTTGCTGGATTTGTACCGCCAGAATGCCGTAGTGTTTGATCAGCTATCCGCGCTGGTGTTGGATGAAGCCGACCGGATGCTTGATCTGGGCTTTGCTGATGAATTGGACGACTTGTTGTGTGCCTTGCCGCGCAAGCGTCAGACGCTGTTGTTTTCGGCGACGTTTTCTGACCGTATCCGTACCATGATTGGTCATGTGGCCCGGGATCCTCTGTCGATCGACGCCGGGGCGAGTAATCAGGCGGCGGCGACGGTGCAGCACTGGTTGATCCCGGTCGACAAAAAACGCAAAACCGAGTTGTTGTTAGGGTTGTTGCAGGGGAGTGGTGAAGGAGAGGAGCAGGGACTGTACCAGGGACAATGCCAAGGACAGTGCCAGGTGGACTGGTCGTCGGTACTGGTCTTTGCCAAAACCCGGCAAGGGGTCGATGAACTGGCGCAGGCATTAAACAAGCATTCGATTGCAGCGGATGCCATTCATGGCGATAAAACCCAAGCCGGTCGGCAAGCGGCCTTGCAGCGCTTTCGTGACGGTGTGGTGCGGGTCTTGGTGGCGACGGATGTCGCTGCCCGGGGGCTGGATATTCCGCAGCTGCCCGGAGTGATCAATGTCGATCTGCCGATCAATGCCGAAGACTATGTGCATCGTGTTGGTCGTACCGGACGGGCGGGCAGTCTGGGGCAGGCGATTTCGCTGGTAAGCGCCGACGAAGTTCAGGCACTGGCAGCCATTGAACACCTGACCGGACAGTTGATCGAACGGCGGTTGTTGCCGGGGTTTGAGCCGTCTCATAACGTGCCGGAAACCCGGCTGGGCGGACTGGTTGTGAAAAAACCGAAAAAGCCCAAGCAGAAAAAAATTCCTGGCTCTGGCCAGGCAGCGCAAGGCCGGGTTTTTGATGTGTCAGAGGGGAGTGGCCGCAGTAAAAGTGGTGGACAAGATCGCCGTCGTGGGCGCGGTAAACGCTAGCCCATAGCCAGACCTGGTGGTTGACTGTTGAGTCCGCTCCAGAGGTAAAGGTCTTTTGGGATCAGGTACGACCAGCCAGCCAACATTACAAGCATTACAGGGGATTTGATTATGCATTGTGTAAGAATTGCGTCCGAACTTGTTTACACGGTGAGTTCACCGTCGAGCTTTGTGTTTAATATCGCGGCGGCGATTACCGATCATCAAAAAACCGTGGAGGAAAATCTTTATATTTCTCCGACCATGAACAGTGAATGGTTTCAGCTGAATAACTTTGGCTCTCGAGGTATACGCATTGAGGCTGAACCATGTGAATTAACCATCAACTACAATGCCACCGTTGAGTTGTCTCCCGATATCGAACAGAACCGCTATCTGAACGAAGTGGAGCACAACAAGCTGCCTACCTCGGTACTGTCGTTCCTGAGCCCCAGCCGATATTGTGAATCAGACCGGCTCGGGCGTTTGGCCTGGAAAGAATTTGGCCAGTTACAGCCCGGGTATTTGCGGGTAGATGCGATTTGTAACTGGGTTAACGACCATCTGGATTACGTGGCCGACAGCACCGATGGTTCTTCCAGTGCCTGTGATGTGCTGATCCAGCGTGCGGGGGTATGCCGGGACTTTGCCCATGTCAGTATCGCCTTGTGCCGCGCCCTGGGGATTCCGGCCCGTTATGTATCGGGTTATGCGGTTGGACTGGAGCCACCGGATTTTCATGGTTTTTTTGAAGCGTACCTGGAAGACCGCTGGTTTCTGTTTGATGCCACCCGGATGGCACCCGTCAGTGGTCTGGTGAGAATCGGTATTGGTCGTGATGCGGCGGATGCGTCTTTTGCCAATATCGTTGGTCTGGCGACGATGCAGTCGATCAAGGTTGAAGCCTCTGCTGTGGACTGGGAACTCACCTATAGAAATGGTGGGCCGGTATCCACGGCCTGAAAAGAGCGAACCCGATTGCGGCATGCAGGGTAGTGGGGCAAGCCTGTTAACCCGGTGTGCCGTCGGGGCGTGCGCGTGACAATATAGGGAAAAAGACAATAACAAACAGGCTGAACGCCGCTATCCAGAGCAGCCCCGCAAGAATAAGTAACCAGAGTGTCTGGCCGGGTAATAGCGCAGGCAGAATACGTACAAAAGTGGCGGCAACCATCAACAGAAAAGCGCTGGTTATGACCGGCGTAGCCTGAATCTTCCGGCCGGTGTGGCCAAGCGATACCCGTGTCACCATTGCCAGTATCATCAGGCTGATGCCTCCAAGCGTAATCACATGGTAGCTGATGGATGCGGTGAGAATCCCGGTGGTCTGGTGCAGGCCGATCAAAATCAGGCCAATGGACATCAACCAATAGCTGAGATGCAGCGACCACAGCATCGGTGTTTGTAATGCGACCATAAAACGCCAGCGGGAGGCACGCCAGATGTTTAATGCTCCGGCTGCCATAAGAATAATGCCGGTCATCGCTTCGGTTGCTGGCAGTAACGCCATACCAGCCGGAATACAGAGTGCCGTTGTCAGGATCGTTGCTTTTTCTAGCCACGGCAAGGGTGTCACCCGTGGTGTCTGCGTGCCATTGGCCGTGAACATGGGGAAGACTCTCCCACCAATCACACACATCAGCAGGACAACCAGCAGAATCATGCCATGGGCAGCCACGTGCTGGTTGATAATAGCGCTACCGGATGGGTCGGCGTGCATCATGGCGTTCAGCCCGCTCATCAGCAGCAAAATGGGGGCAAAGATCAGGTTGCGCCACATGTTCACCCGTATAACTGGCCGGGCCAGTACCACTGCGGCAAGGGGGAGAAAAAGAAAATCAATCAAACCAATGAGGTTGGCTGGCAAGAAGGTTGGCAACAGCATCGCCACTCTGCCAACGAACCAGACACCAACCAACAAACCCAGTGGTGGGCCGCTTAGCCCTGGTTGATTGGTCCAGCTTTTGACTGCGGTCAACAAAAAGCCGACCACAATGGCGGCAACAAACCCAAACAGCATTTCATGCATGTGCCAGAAATACAGACCGCCAGCAGGAGCAATTAATTGTGCCCCGCTGAGGCTGGCCACCCAGAGGCCAACACAGATAACGCCAAAAATGGCCCCCAGTCCAAAAAAAGGACGAAATGCCAGAGCAAACCATGCCCATTCCGGCTGCTGTGATGATGAGGTTAGCGCTGGTCTGGTCATGGTAATGGTTGCTCCTGCATCCGTGTCAGGCGTCAGACTGCCGCTATGGCAAGTTCCTCTGCCGGGCCAAAGAATTCATGATGACGTTGCTCTTCAGGTATCGCCAACGCATCACAGAGTTGGTTAATGCATACCATAAAAGGTTTGGGGCCAAGGAAGTAGATCTGGGCGTCTCGGCTTTCAGGCAGCACAGGTGCCAGCATATCCTGATTCAGGAAGCCGGTGGCATCTGGTGTATCTCCTGGCAGCGGTTTTTCGTAAATAATGAAGCTTTTCAGGTTGGCATACTGGCTGGCCAATGCCTCGACGTGCTCTTTAAAAGCGTGGTGTTGGCTGTCGATTGCCGCGTGAACAAACACGATCGGGCGACCGTCCGACACGCAGCTGTTGAGCATGCTGATTGCGGGTGTTATCCCGACCCCTCCTGTTATCAATACCAGTGGCTGTTCGGATTTTGGCGGTAAGACAAAATTACCGGCTGGTGCTGTCAGCATGACTTCGTCACCCGGTCTGGCTCTGTTATGCAGGTATCCGGATACCGTGCCATTGGCTTCTTTTTTTACTGAAATCCGCAGGCCACGTTTACCAGGGGCATCGGAGAGGCTGTAGTTGCGGCGCAGCGATTGGCCATCAATATCGAGTATCAGTGCTATGTACTGGCCAGGAGTGAAATCGATATTCTCTTCACCCTCTGTCGGGATCAGGTAAAACGATGAAATAACCGCGCTTTCTTTTTCGATACGCTCAATCACAAAACGGCGCTCTCCGCGCCAGCCACCCCGACGCTGGGCATGGTCGGAATAAAGCCCTTCTTCTACCTGAATCAGCAAGTCGGCCAGTTGCTGATAAGCCGCTCCCCAGGCATCGGCAATATCCGGTGTTACCGCGTCGCCCAGTACTTCACCAATAGCCTCCATCAGGCACTCCCCAACGATCGGGTAATGTTCCGGAAGAATATTCAAGGCGCAGTGTTTATGAGCGATCAGTCCAACAGCGCTGCCAAGGGCATCCAGATTGTCGATATGGGTGGCATAAGCTACCAGGGCGTTGGCGAGTGCCTGACGCTGGGTGCCTTTTTGCTGGTGTGTCTGGTTAAACAGATCTGCCACCGCAGGGTAACGGCGGAACATCAGAGGATAAAAGCATTCAGTAATCTCTCGGGAATGAGCACCGACAACCGGGGCGGTTGCTTTGATGATGTCGATTTGGCTGGGGGATAGCATCGGATGTTGTCCTCTTGGCGCACCGGCAGGTGGGCGCTGTCTGTAAAAGTTAATGTTCCTCCGGTTCTTTCCAATAACTGTGCCATTTATAACTTATTGATATGTAAGGAGTAATTTCTATTGGGTCTTTTTTACATCAAGCGGGTGTGGTTGAAATGACCTCATCGAGGTAATATTGACAACATGCCATTTAAACATTACATCTCAGTCATCGAAGACCTTAGCCGTGAGTTGCCAGTTGATGTTCGGTACCGTCGTTTATTGGAAGCTATCCGGCACACCATTCCCTGTGATGCCATCGCACTCTTGCGGCTCTCGGGCGAAGTGTTGCGGCCCATTGCCTTTCTGGGGCTGCGCGAAGAAACCCGGGGAAGACATTTTCATCCGGATCATCACCCCAGGCTGAAACAAATCCTTGAGCACCAACGGCTGATCCGGTTTCCTGCGGATTCGCTGCTCCCAGACCCATATGACGGCCTGATGCGCTTGCCCGGCATTGATCCTCGCGTGCACGACTGCATGGGAATGTCGATTCAGGTTGATGGGCGCAACTGGGGCGTCATTACCCTGGATGCTTCTCGCCCGGGACAGTTTGATGAAACGATTCCTCATGCCGAGGAGCTGGCAATTACCCTGACCCGTGCGGTGATTACCGCAGCAGAACGCATTGCAACACTGCGACAGCAGATCAACCGTGGGCAACAGGTAACCGAAGCACTTAATCGGGAACGTCTTTCAACCGGCGTCGTGGGTACCAGTACCGAGATCATGCGGCTGATCAGTGACGTGGACGTTGTGGCACCTACTTCCATGACGGTATTGATTGAAGGCGAGACCGGGGTTGGCAAAGAGTTGATTGCCCGCCGCTTGCATATGCAATCGGCGCGAGCGGACAAACCTCTGATTTACCTGAATTGTGCCGCCTTGCCAGAGACCTTGGCGGAGGCCGAGCTGTTCGGCCACACCCGTGGCGCATTCACCGGGGCCAGTCAGGCTCGGGCCGGTCGCTTTGAATTGGCGGATGGCGGGACACTGTTTCTTGATGAAATCGGTGAATTGCCCATGACCTTGCAAGCGACGCTGCTCCGGGTGCTGCAAGAAGGTGAAATCCAGCGGGTCGGCAGTGATGAGACACACAAGGTCGATGTGCGGATGGTTGCTGCGACCAACCGTAACCTGAAGCACGAAGTGGCTGCCGGCCGTTTTCGGGAAGACCTGTATCACCGCTTAAGTGTTTTTCCTCTTAGGGTGCCCGCTCTGCGAGAGCGTCACCGGGATGTGCTGGAGTTGGCAGAGTTCTTCCTGGAACGTCTGCAACACCGCCTGAATGTTCAAAAGCTGCTGTTGACAGCGGATGCACGCGAGACCTTGTTACGTTATCAGTGGCCGGGCAATGTCCGGGAGTTGGAACACGTTCTGGGGCGTGCTGCGCTTCGGGCACAACAACAATCCCGGGCACAAGCACCTGGTCGAGCACTGGTGTATATCGATAGCCGGGCCTTGGCGCTGGGAGATATCGAGGTTCAACCACCAGGCCCAGAGGAAGATCACCCTGATCATGGGGCAGAGGCATTATCCGGCTCCTTGACTGAGCTGACCCGACAATATCAAACCCGGCTGATTGGTCGGGTACTGACAGAGCAGGGCGGTAACGTGTCGGCGGCTGCCCGTGTACTTCAGGTCGACCGGAGTAATTTGCTCCGGCTGGTAAAACGGCTTGGCATCCATGTTGGATAAGGCTGCTGATAAATCGGCCTAGCACCCTGTTAACAGGCAATAAAATAGTTGGCTAAAATTAGTGACGAAGGGGCAAGAGGCAGCTGTTTTTTGTCCTTGTTAACTGTTTGTTAAGTGTCATTTCGTAACCACTCGACCAAGTCTAATAAACCCTGGCAATCATTACATGTTTGAGCTAACCCGTCAGCTATTACATCATTCTTGAATTTAGCCCAAGCGATCTCATTTTTGCTAGTTATACCAATGTGCGCTTCAATAGCACCTTTTTTCCAAATCCAAATATTCTGAGCTTTCATCTTTTCATGTAAAGATTCTATTAAAGGTATAGCAGCTACTTGGCTAGCTAAAAATTCAAAGGCACCTGCTGCACTTATGGTGCTGTTTTTTTGAGGCAAACCGTTTCCATTTAATGTAGTATTGTGTGACTGTACTAAACTTGGTAACAATGCTTTCAGATCTAATAAATCTTGGTTTGTTTCTTGAAGGAAGTTATATTTTATAGCTCCAATAAAACAATAATCTAAATCATATATTGCATTGGAAGGTAAATCCATTGCCTCTAACATATCTAATGATTTTTAGTATCGTGTACACCGCGTTGGGCTACAATAGCATGTTTCTCTTGACCCATGGTTAAATTAGGGAAGTTCTGCAAAGCCCTTCGATTGCTTGTATCTATGCCTATTCAGTCATTTAAAACGATCGAATACAGCCCAGTATTCCCATTTTTATGGGCGATAGCCACATTGTCGGGCTATTGACCGGCTTCAAGCCAGCAGTGCTTTCTGAACCCTCAGTAAATTCACAAAACCCGCCAGTGTCATCAAGCGCTCCGTATTCTTGAGTAGTCCTCAATATCGAACCTTGTTATATCCAAAGACTTGTTTGATCACCTTGAACGGATGTTCTATATTTGCCCAAATGCTTGCCTGTAAAGTCTGTTTCCTGGCTTCCAATGGCGATACCTCCAGCCTCTTACGTTTGCTTGGGCGCATAGCTATGTACCAATCAACATCCCGGCCTGCATGTTCATCCCGTTTTATTCCCTGGATATCCATAAGAATACCTGCGATTGTACCTTCTGGCGGGGTTCAGAAACCTTCTGCGCGTTACAAAGTTACTCACATAGGGCAGGTTTGCCTGAGAACCGGGAATTCCAGGTTCTCAGGCAAAATGAGTGCTGTAATTCTTTCTGATAATTCGATAAATTTTTAGGATTTTTATGAAATATGGGTGGAACTGATAAAAATCAGAGGCCTTGGCTAGCTTGTCGCATAGTACAAAATGTGACAATTCACTCAAGTTGGCAAAATACCGATTACTCACCATATACGATTGTGCAATACTCTCCGTAAAAGTAAAGAATATTGGTGGTTTTATGATCTACTGTTGCAACTTTTGATATATCTGCAGCTTTCTTTGCTGCCTCAATTGATGCATTACCAAAAGCAATAAGACCTAAGACACTTCTTGCGCAAGATTCACCGCTTTTGACAGAAGATACCGAAGGGTTGCTTATTGAACCATCCCACTTAGAAAAATTAAATGCACCATGCACTGGTGATACAGAACAACCAGATAATGATAACAAAACAGTCGATCCAATTAAAATATTTATTGCCTTCATGCTTAACTCCAATTTTGATTAACTATAAATTATTTTCCTAAATATCATGGAAAAATGATTTCATAAAACACCTGCTATCTCTATGAGAGAGAAGGTGTTGTATATTTTGAAATACCAAAAAATAAATCCGTTTGATTTGTTTTAATTCGGATGATTTTTTGATGAATATTTAGTTTGACTAGGCTTGCAAATATTGATTGGTGGGTGTGCACGATTTCTAAGTGAAACTGATTTTAAAAAGGTAATGTACATTGTTGATGTGAAATAAATAAAATCCATTTTCTGCTCCATCCTTTACAAGAAAGTATGCTTGCGCATGAATCTGCAAACCTACGCAATAAAACAAGGGGAGTACAGTACCAGCCTCCGCGAAAGTGTGCAAGCGTAGCTCGAAACCAAGCATTGATTCAGACCCATCTGGTATAATACTGTCCATATCGGAACAGAGCGATGATGCATTCAGAATGATTAGGTTAAAGAGTAATTAACCAGACAGCCATCATTGAAATTACCCAGACAGCCATCATTGGGGCATAGCCGACGAGAAAGCACAGATCTTCTTCTGCGTATTACGGCGACTCATACGCCGCCAAAATGGCTAATCGGCTGTTATTTATAAAGAATCAGCTGCTGTTCAAAGATTCAAGCCAAGCACAAACCTTCGGTATGGCCGAATGTGTCTGAGAAGGGAGGGGGAATAAAATCAGCCGGTCATGGTGGGGCTTTGGTAAACCCGTGGGGGTCTCCGGTAGCCTAGAATGGAATATGTTATGTCCGGAATCTGAGCCACAGTGGACCACCGCTTTGCCACAATAAAAGGTCAATTTAACTACCGGAAAGTCCGGTATCAGGGCATCCATAAGAGCACCTGCCGATGGTATCTTCTGGCGGAATGCCGCAGCTTTCTGCGCCGCCCGCCAGCAGGGTGATGAATGGCGCGTGTTATTCAGCTTTTACCCGCTTCAGTCTGCGGCCGGTTGCCGATCTGGTTGATACCGATGGCAGCCATAATGGTGAACAGCGCCACCCAGGTGGTGAAAGTGATATTTTCATGGTTAAAGGCGGTGGCCATCACCACTCCGACCAGCGGCACCAGATAATTCGACAGCGAGGCAAACACGGGGCCGGCAGCGCGGGTGAGGGCGGCGTAGAGGAAGTAGGCCAGGCCGGAGGCGGTGGCACCGATATAAATCACGGAACCGGCCGCGGCTGCGCTCCAGTGCACGGGCTGGTCGCTGAATGGCAGCACCACGGCGCTCAGCAACAGCAGCTGCAGGCAGGCGGCGGAGATAATATTACGTGCCAGCAGCAGCGGGTGTTCATGGCTCAGGCGTTTCAGCATCAGCACGGCGATGGCGAAACTGGCGGCAGATACCAGCACTGCCAGCCCGCCAGCCAGACCGATATCCAGCCCGCGCATAATATCCGGCGCGAACAGCACCAGCAGGCCGGCAAAGCCGAGCAGTACCGATAGCAGGCCGGTGACGTGAATTCGGGCGCCAGCCACAATCAGCGGGCTGAGCATAATGGCGAAGAAGGGCGCGGCGCCCATCAGAATGGAGGTCTCGGCGGTGGTCAGAAACTGCTGTCCCCAGGCGAGGGAGAAAAACGGCAGGGTGGCTTCGAGGAAGCCGACCAGATGATAGGTCTTCCAGGAGTGCAGCGGCCGGCCTTTCAGACCCAGCAGACGGCACAGCAGAATAATAAACAGCGCGCCTATCAGTGCACGGCCGGTACTGACGATAACGGGTGGCAGGTCGTCCAGTGCCCGTTCCTGAAAAACAAACTGTGAACCCCAGATCAGGCCGATGGCCCCCAGAGTCAGATAATTGCGCAACATGAGTTTCTCCTTAATAGCAGGAGTGTATGCTGCGTATGGATATGGCTAAAATGAATTATCAGCATAACCCTATGGCTTAAATCGATATGTCGCGTTTTGATCTCAATCTGCTGCGTGTGCTGGATACCCTGATGGCGTGCCGCTCGGTGTCGGAAACTGCGCGCCGCCTGCACCTGTCGCAATCAACGGTGTCGCACGCGCTGGCGCGTTGCCGTGAACAGCTGAACGATCCGCTGTTTGTCGCCAGCCGCCATGGTATGCAGCCGACGCCGCGGGCGCTGGCCATAGCCCCGGCTTTCCGGCAGGCGCTGGAAACCGTGGAACAGGTGGTTAATGACGAAGCGGGCTTCGATCCTGCCAGCAGCGAACGGCGTTTTACCGTGGCCGCCGGTGCGTATTTCGACACCCTGATGCTGCCGCATTTTATGGCTGAACTGATGCAGTGCGCGCCGAGAGTCAGTCTCGGGGTTAGAGGTCTGATCGGCTCTGATTATGAACGTGAACTGGAAGAAGGCGAGCTGGATATGGTGATCGGGTTTGTTGCACCCAGCCAGTTATCCCCACGGCTGCAGACGCGGCCTTTTATCGAATATCCGCTCAGCCTGTTATGCCGTCAGCAGATTGATCAGCCGCTGACGCCGCAGTTTCTGGCGCAGCTGGCGTATGTTTATCCGTCGGAGTGGGGCCACAGCCAGCTGCTGACTGATAAATGGTTTGCCAGTCATGGCATTAGCCGTGATATCCGTCTGCAGCTGCCGGATTTCCAGTCGCTGCCGCAGGTGCTGGTGCATACCGACCTGGTGGCGACAATGCCGGCACCCATTGCCAGCCTGTATGCTGAACAGTTCAGCCTCCGAAGTTATCCGCTGGATGATGGCCTGACCATTAAAATGGTGCTGGCCTGGCATCCGCGTTTCGTCATGGACCCGGGCCTGAAGTGGCTGGTCGATAAGGTGATGGCGGTGAAGGAAACGCTGTCGCAGTAAGTACGGATTTAGTAATTATCTTAATTATCCAGACAGCCATCACAATTATCCAGACAGCCACCATTGGGACATAACGGAATTATCCAGACAGCCATTGCTGGTAATTAATTATCCAGACAGCCATCATTGGGAAGCTAATTATCCAGACAGCCATCATTGGGACATTATCGACGAGAAAGCACAGATTTTGCTTATTACGGCGACTCACACGCCGCCCAAATGGCTAATCGGCTGTTATTTATAAAGAATCAGCTGCTGTTCAAAGATTCAAGCCAAACGCAAACCTTCGGTATGGCCGAATGTGTCTGAGAGGGGGGAGGGGGAATAAAATCAGCCGGTCATGGTGCGGCTTTGGTAAACCCCCGGAGGTCTCCGATAGCCCAGAATGGAGCAGGCATGGCGCACGTTATCCTCGCGACCTGCAAAAGTGGAAAAGCAACGTTCAAACTGTTCGGTCATCGCCAACCACTGACGCTGTTTCAGCCCGAGTCGCGCCAGAATCGGGGCTGTGCTGGCTTCGATGGCTCC